>JBBQSU010000012.1:0-42416 GCA_038234815.1 Tepidisphaerales bacterium
GTATCGCAGGACGATCGCAGTGGACTACGCCTGCGAACTGGCCCACCAGCATCTGGCCGATGTCGCCCGGGCTTATGACGAAACCCGCACGCGGGAAAAATTGTCAGCCGGCCGCCACTAGATCGACCCCCTTATCGAAAAAGGTTGTCGTGAACGGTGAAGCACGGAATTCTTGGATTGCGCAGAGGGGGGAGCGCGAATTGCGCAGAGCGTTTTATAAACCCTATTCGGACCTGCATTTTTCGAAATTCGGGCTTCTGTTGGCGTTCCGGGTAGTAATCTGCTGGACATGAAGTTGCGTGTTGTTAGCTGATTATAGCCATTGGCGGTTAAAATGGGGGATCGGCGGCAATAAAGGCCGTTTTGGATCGTTCTATACATGACGGTTGGACTGGACGCGATGACCGACACGATGTTGTTGAAGCCCGAGCCTTCCGCCGAGAGCGCTGTTTCAGACGAAGCGCTCGTTGAGCTTTTGCGCGCCGGGGATTCGCAGGCCGGGCAGGCACTGGTCGGGCGGCATTCGGAGCCGCTTTTGCGATATCTTCAGCGTTTGACCGGCAGCGCCCAACAGGCCGAAGACCTGCACCAGCAGACTTGGCTGGGCGTGCTTGAGCATCTGGACAAGTTCCGCCCGCAGGCTCATGGCAGTGCCTTCAAAGCCTGGCTGTTTCGCATCGCCACCAATAAGGCCAATGACCAGTGGCGGGCGCGGGGCCGGGAGGAAACCGCACGGCAGGGCCTGAGGCTGGTGACGGAGGAAGTCGGCCCCGATGCCAGCTTCCGGATGGACGCAAGCGAGCAGGAAAACAAGCTGCGCCGGGCGATCGGGCAGTTGTCCGAGCAGCAGCGGGCGGTCGTGCTGCTGCGGTATTACAGCAACCTGAAATTCGTCGACATCGCCGAAACGCTTGGTTGCCCGCTCAACACAGCACTTGGCCGAATGCACAAGGCGATACAGAAATTGAAAAGTTTGATGGAATAAGAGTCATGACCGCCAATTTTGAAAAACTTGAGAATAACGAAGCGATTCTGCTGATGTACGTGTTCGACGAATTGTCGGCAGAAGACCGGGCCGATGTTGATCGCTTGCTGCTGACCGACCGGGGAATGTGTGCCCAACTTGAAGAATTGCGCGCCTCCGAGCAGGCGGTGCGAGAGGCGCTCCAAGCTGCTGATCGGGAAGAACCCACACCCGTCCCCTTGGCGATGGCCCAGCGACAGGCCGACCGACTCATCAGCCAATGGAGCCTGCGCCGTTTGAATGAAAGTGCCGAACCTCCGCCGACCAAACGGCACCATTACCTCTGGCTATATCCGTTGGGCGCGGCGGCGGCGATCCTGATCGGCGGACTGGTGTTCTGGGGTTTCCATGACGGTGGCGGCGTCGCTTACGATCCGTCAAACGTGGCCCAGAACGCGGCGCCGGACTCGCAAGAGTTCTTTCCGCGGCCGGTACTGAGTGACGTGCAGGTGGCGTTTCTGCGATCGTTTGACACCGGCGACGAACTACAGGACGTGGAGCAGCAGTTGCAGGTGATTGCCGACCGCCGCGAGGATTATTCTCCGGTGTTATCGTTTGACGGATTGGCCAGGTGATGAAATGAATATGTTGAAACTATTCGTCGGTGTGGTGCTCTGCTCGGCTCCGATGGTGCTGGGGGATGATTCCACGGCCCAGCCCAACCCCGGCCACATGGACCGCAGCGGCGAGCGCGGCTTCCGGCACGGGGACGGATCGCGCATGTTTCCGCGCGGCTCCGGGCGCATGGTCGAACCACCGACCGAACAGGAATGGACCGATGTTTCGGCGTTTATGAAGGAAAACTCCCCCAAGCGATGGGAGATTTTTGAGAGCCTGCCAGAAGCCTCCGCGCTGCGTGAGCGGGCACGAAACATGCTGGTGGTCAAGTATCGGATGCTGGCCAAGACGAAACTGGACGATTCGGCGTTGTATGCGACGCTGGTTCAACGGGTGAAGTTGGAAGATACAATCTTTGCCCTGGTGACGGCCCTGCGTAAAGCGAAAACCGAGGCCGGCAGCAATACCGACAGCGTGCGGAAGGAATTTCGTTCTCAGGTGACGGCCCTGGTGGACCTCGGCACTACCGAAAGACGGCAACGCATCGAGCGACTTGAAAAGAGCCTGCTGGCCGAACGAGAAAAACTGGCCGCAGACCAGCGGCATCGCGGGGAAATTATCGAAGACCGGATGCACCGTTTCGAAAACGGCAACGACTGGCCCCGTGGCGAGGATCCGCGCACGCAACGGCCGCTCCCGTCTGGCGAGGCCGGCCCCGAGGCTGGGCCGGAGGAATCGCCGGAAATGGCCCCCCGAGGCGACACTGCGGCCCTGCGTTAAATTGCGCGACTCCCTATAAACCACCGCTCCAGGGCAGGTCGGCGCGACTGTTCTCGGGAATGGTTCGGGCATAAAGGCGCACTGCGCAACGCAAAACAGGTGGCCGCCAGAGGGTCTGGAGGCCACCTGTGCGAGAAGGAAAGCTTAATAGCATCATTCGCTCTGGACCAATTCCTGATTGGCTAGGGAGTAGAGCCGCTGGCCCCACTGCCAGGGGACGAGGGTCTCTTCCAGATGCTTGGTCTCGACGTGACCGTCGAGGTAGAGGAAGTTGGTGGTCTTAAGCGCTTGCTTCCCCGTGCCGTGATTGCGGCCGACCCAATCCAGGCGGGTCTTGTAGTTGGCGTCGGTCCAGGTGCCCTTGGAGAAGGCCGTACGGGAGTCGGGATTGATGTCGGTCACGCCGATACGATTGATGGCGGTGGTGAGGGAGATGCCTTCGAGGTCGGCACCCGCGGAACCGGAGGCTCCGGCGGCCATGAATGCGTGAACCGGGCGGTGACTCTTACATGGCTTGCCCGATCCACCGAAGCTGACCGACGAGAGCATTCGCCACTCGTCAACATATTCGGTGGCCAGAATCGTCCCGCCGGAGTTCTTGACCTGCCCGGCCGAAACCCACTGGTAAGCCCGGGTGGCATAGCCGGCCAGCTTTCCGCGACCACAGAGGGCTTCGTTGAGCGTAAATGCCGTGCGCCGGACCTGGGAATCGGCAGAACCGGTGGCGAATGCGCCAGCCGACATGTTGCCATCGGTAGCGAAGGTTCCGCCGTCGACGTCCGTCGGAGCCGGGTTCGTAGGACGCAGGCCCCCTTCATTCATCGAAGGGCAGGTGAAAGCCTCGGCCGAATTGGTGATCGTATAGTCCGTCAGAACCGAATCGGGCTGAAAGCTTTGGTTCACCCAGGCTGTCCAGTGCAGATAGCCCTGTGCCCCGCCGCCGGATTTGCCGGTCGGCACCTGCGGATTGGTTGTGAATCGGCGATTGGCATCGACATAAATATATGACAGCGGCAGCTTCCCCTTGTTGTTCGAGGCGTACATCGCCATTAACTGCCCGACCGTCCGCATGTTTGATGCGCACTTGGCGGCGTTGGCGGTGGCGCGGGCCTTGTTCAGCGCTGGCAACAGAATGCCAACCAATAACGCGATAATCCCAATAACGACCAATAGTTCGACGAGCGTAAACGCCCGAGTGTTCCGCGATCTCATAGATCAGCTCCTTCCGGCTTATTGGCGGACGCCGACAGGAGTGACCATCACTTCTTGTCAACGTCCGTCCCTGAAGGGCGGAATTAGACCGATGGATTACAAGGGTTTGGTTGACCGGGTGTGAACAGTGCGCTAAATAGAGAATCAGCACAAAGGAATCGTGGAATGGGACGAGCCGGGGGCCAGAAAGATTGCAATACGAATCTCCTGACCCCCGCAAGTGATCCCTTACGGATTCGGATTGGTGTCCGACGTCCGCGTCTTGGTCTGTTCCTTGACGATCGAGCCGTCCGGGCGTTCTTTCACCGTTTCGGTCTGCGTCTTGCGTTGACCGTTGCTCGTGGTCGTCTTTTCATTCTCGTGCAACGTCCTATCGCAGCCGGTGATGAGTGCGGCCCCGCTGCCGGCGATCCCTAAACTCAACAACATGACAATCGCTTTCATGGCTTGTCTCCTTTCGAGTGTTTAGCCACTATTCAAACCCTTTCCTTATGACGCAACAAATGCTAGAGCAACGCAATGAAGCCGATCTGAAATATAGATTAAATTTGATTCACCAAACGCGCTTTCGTTGCGCTGAACTAGTTCGAGTATCATCGTGCAGAGCATGATCATAGACGCCCTCAATCATCGTTGTTGTTATGCCCATCTTGGCTCGCGGTTCGATCAGGCGTTTGAGGCGATCGAGGGCGGCATCACCGATAAAGCCGACGGGCGATATGAACTTGACGGCGAAAATGTCGTCGCGCTCGTGCAGCGCTATACCACGCGCCTGCCCGAGCAGGGCAAGTGGGAAACGCACCGCAAGTACATTGATCTGCAATACCTGTCAGCCGGGGAAGAGCGCATGGGCTGGCAGTTGCGAGAGATGTTGACGGTCACGGAGGCTTACGACGCAAAACGCGACGTCGAGTTTTATGGCCTGCCTAGGGCCTATGACTGGATCACGCTCCGCGCGGGTCTTTTTGTGGTTTTTTATCCGCAGGATGCGCACCTGCCCACCATTCAACTGCACGGACCAAGCCAGGTGTGCAAAGTGGTTTTTAAGATCGCGGTTTGATGATCGTCGCGCTTTTGTTGCTGCATTTCCGCACGACAGCAATGGGGTTTGTATTTTTCACTGCAACTGCTCAGCACTTGCAAGCGGTTTTGCAATCGAAGAAACTCCCCCGGAACGTTTGACGGATAAAAACTACTTTTGGAGCAAACATGGCCGCGACGCAACCGGATAAAAATTACAAATTCACCTTCGGTCTCTGGACGATCGCCAATCCGGGCCGCGATCCGTTCGGCGGGACGACGCGCGAGCCGGTCTCGCCGGTGGAGGTCGCTAACGTGCTCGGCGAAGTTGGCGCGTATGGCGTGAATTTCCACGATAACGACCTGATCCCCATCGACGCCTCCGAATCCGAAGCCGCGACGATCAAGAAGGATTTCAAGAAATCGCTTAAGGACAACGGCCTGGTGGTGCCGATGGCGACGACGAATCTTTTCGGCGATCCGGTCTTCAAAGACGGCGCGTTCACCAGCAACAACGCCAAAATTCGCGCTTATGCCGTTCAGAAAACCATGCGGGCGATGGAACTGGGCGCGGAATTCGGGGCCAAATTCTTCGTTTTCTGGGGCGGGCGTGAAGGCACCGAATCCGACGCCACCAAAAGCCCCGTCGATGCCATCAAGCGTTTCCGCGAGGCGATCAACTTCCTCTGCGAATACTCCATCAGCCAGAAGTACGGATTCAAATTCGCCTTCGAGGCCAAGCCCAACGAACCGCGGGGACACATGTATTTTGCGGTCACGGGTTCGTACCTCGCCCTGATTCCAACGCTGGACCACCCGGAAATGTGCGGGGTTAACCCGGAATTTGCCCACGAAACCATGGCCGGATTGAACTTCGTCCATCACGTCGCACAGGCGATCGAAATGGGCAAGCTGTTCCATATCGACCTCAATGATCAGGACATGGGCCGATACGACCAGGATTTCCGTTTCGGTTCGAGCAACTACAAGGCGGCGTTTTTTCTGGTGAAATTGCTCGAAGACAACAAGTACAACGGCCCGCGACACTTCGACAGCCACGCTTATCGCCAGAGCGACGCAAAAGACGTGAAGGCTTTTGCCGCAGGGAGTATGCGGACTTACGAGATTCTGGCCGACAAGGTGAAGCGATGGAATGCCGACAAGGAAATCCAATCGCTCCTGCAAGAGATCAATGTTCAGGACGCGGGGCTATCGAAATTAACCCGGCAGTTCAGCCTCGCCAATGCCGCCAAATTGCTGGCCGCGCCGCTCGATCGGATCGAACTGGCCAAGGCGTCGTTGCCTTACGAGCGGCTCGATCAACTCACGCTTGAAGTGCTGCTGGGCGCGCGTTAGCCGCCCGCCGGTTCAATCAAACTTGCCCCGACCGATCCGCCACGCGCAGTTACGTTTCGTCTTCAGCGATCGGGCGATTTCTCACGTCGCCGGCGCCGTCCGCTTGGCTTCGCCAGCGGCGTCTTTACGGTCCTTGCGTTTGCCCTTGGCGTCGGGTGAATCGGCGCGCACCGGCGTCGGCTTGATGCCCGCTTTTTCCAGCAATTCCCGGCCCTGCCCGCTCTGCAAAACCAGCAGCGGTTGCCCCGTCGAAACGCCTTCGGTCACCTGCACGTGCGTGTCGGTGTTCTGGCCCAGTTTCACTTTGATCGGATGCACATGCTCGCCGACTTGCTCGAACACGAACGTATCGGCCCCGGCGGCGTATACAGTCGTCAATGGTACTGCAATCACATCCCTAAGCTGGTCGATGAAAATTTCCGTCAGCGCGTTCATGCCGGGTTTCAGGCCGGAGGGAGTTGAATCCAATGCCAGTTCCACCGGATATTCTTTTAAGTCAGGATTCCACCACCGCTGGGCATTGTCGGCCAGCACGCTGATTTTGGTGATGGTGGATTGGGCCGGCGGCAAACCCAGGGGCAGCCGCACGATCGCCCGCATACCTTCGGTCACCCTGCCGATTTGGGCCTCCTGCACGCGCACCACCGCCTTCATGCTCGTCGTGTCGGGCAGCCGAAACAGCAGTTGTCGCTCGCGCACCGTGCCGCCTTCCTGGATGGGCTTTTCGGCGTTGCGGTCGCCGCTCGAGGCATACACCACCAATCCTTCGGCCGGGGCCTTGATGACGCAGGCGACAAGTTGGTCCTGATAGCGATCGAACCGCCGTTTCAGCAGTGTCAGCGCCTGGTCCTTGGCCTTCACGTCGGCTTCCTTCTGCGCCAGGTTGCTGGCATTTTCGCGCTTGGTACGCACCAGCTTTTGCTCGGCCTGGGCCAGCGCGTTCTTCTTGCTCGCCTGGTCCATCTCGTGCGTATATTTCGACAGCACCGCCAGGGCCGTCTGCGCCTTGTCCAGTGCGTTGCGGGCGATGATGACCTCCAACTCCGATTTCTTCACGTCCGCGGAGTTCACGAAACCCTTCCCGAAAAGCCGCTTGGTCTGATCCAACTCCTCCAGCTTGTTCTTCAAGGTCGTGTCGCCCATTTCCACATCGGTCTTAGCGCTTTTCAGTTGCTGGGGATAGCTCCCTTCAACGTATTGCTGAAGGTCGAGCCGGGCCAGTTGCAAAGCCACGTCCGCGGCCTCGATATTGGCGCTGTTCTGCGAAAGCTGAATGTCACGCATCTCGCGTGCGGTGGTCAACTCGGCCGTCGATTTCTCAACTTCCAGCGAGGTATCTTCGATCTTGAGCTTAAGGCTCGACGAATCGATGACCGCCAGCACATCACCTTTCTTAACCGACGAACCTTCCTTCACCAGTTCCTGGATGGTGGACAAGCCTTCCACCGCGCACTGAATGTCGATGTTGTTGACCGCCTGCAATTCCCCGTCTTTGATTACGCGAATGTCCATGTTCATCGGCTTGACGGTGTAAGTGGGCAGCGCGGCGATTTCCGTCCCGCCTCTGCCAAGCAATCGCGGCACTGCAAAATAGGCGATCGCGATCAGCAGCAGCCCGGCCGGGATGGCCCAGAGGAGCTTGCTGCGCGGTTTAATCGCGTAATTGGGAACAACAACTTGAGTCATAATGCAACACTTCAATCGTTCAATGGTTTACCCCACACCAAGGCACGGGGAAGCCGACATGCCTTTGCTATCTACTGTACCTTCGTCCGCGAAGATTGTTCGCTTAAAGATTCCAATCGGTCCAGCGCCCGGCCCAAGGCCCCTGCGGATTTATCCACCCGCAAAGTGCCGGTATCGCGCAGATATTGAAGAACCTGAATTTGTAAATCAGCCTGCGCGCGGTCGTAGGCGTCTTGGGCGCTTAATAGCGAGTTTTGCGCCTCCACGACGTCGCGGGCCGTCACGCCCGGCCGGCCTTCACGCAATAGCTCATTAGAAAACTCCATTCGCCTTCCAGCCAGTTGGATGCTGTTCCGCTGGATGTTCAGGGCCTCTTCGGCCGAGCGAATTCCCCGGACCGAATCGCGCACGTCGGCAATCACGCGCTGGCTCAGGTCTTCGACACTGCGCCCGGCCCGATCAAGGTCGATCAATGACCTGCGATACCCGTTGCGTTCGGCCACACGGTCGATCGGCAGATCAAGATTCAGGCCGGCCGAGTATTGCGTATTGCGACCGTCGATCTGCCGCGCGGGCGTGGCAACTCGGTTGCCCACGCTGCCCGACGCGCTCAAATTCAGATCCGGCAACAGGCCGTTCTGCGCGTTGGCCACGGCCCGCCGGGCGTCTTCCACCTGGTCCCGGGCCGTCTGCAAATCCAGCCGGTAGCGCAATGCCCGGGCGTAAATATCGTCCGCCTGCGTGTTGGGCACGTGCAGTTCCAACGCCACTGGAACGATATCCAGCCGGGCTTCCACCGGAAGGCCGATGCGGATTTTGAAATCATCCAAAAGTGAATCGTAGGCGTCTTCGGCATCGATCAACTGGTTTTCGGCCACCAGCTGCGCCTGAAGCGATCGCTGAACTTCAAGAAAAGTCAGCCGGCCGGCAGCATAAAGCGCCTCGGTGCGCTCGGTCAGCAGCATCAGGCTGTCGAGATTCAATCTGCGATTGGCCACCGATTGCTGCGCCGTCAACAGGCGAAAATAGGCCGAGGCCGTATCCACTGCGAACGCCCTGCGGAAACTTTCAAACGCGCGAACGTCGTAAACCAGTTGCCGCTCGGAATTAATCAGCCCCTCGAGGTTAATCATGCCCGCGCCCCGCAAGAGCGGGACCGATCCCGAAAGCACAAGCTGCGCCGATTCCCCATCGGCCACCGGCCCGCTAAGCGCATTCACAAAACTCACCAGCGTTTGCGCCACGATCTCCCCGCCATAGGGCAGGCGCTGCCTGATTCCGGCCGATCCGGTCGCGGTCAGGGCGTGTTGATAATCCGTGTCAGCCTGCCCGCCGGCGAATTGCAACCCGGCCCCGGCGAACGGCCGCGGGGAAAGTAAATGTCTCTCCAGTGTCACGTCCAGCGCGCCCAGATACATCTGCTCGGATTGGGTTTGATAGCTCCGGCTATGACCCACCGCAAAAGCCAGCGAGCGCAGCAAATCCATCCGTTCGATGCGCTCGAACGGACTGGGCGGGCCAAGCATCAGCCTGCGCACCTGCCCGTCCTGCGACCGCTGGATGGGCTGATCCGACAAATCCGACTTAGGAGCCGATGTTCCCGACGGCAAGAGCATCGCCGGGCCGATCGGCCCAAAGGCCAACACCGGTTCGGATCGATCCAAAGCCGGCTGCGTGGTGGCCGGCAAAACTGTAACCGGAATTTTAGCATAAGCCGACGGCCGGTGAAGCGGCTCGGGTGACTGCGCGATCTGCGCCTCACGCGGCTGGTAATCCAGCGTGGATTTCTGCCGGTCGGCCAGCAGCCGGTTGACATCAATGTCCGCGCTGCGGCGATATCGCGCTTCAGAACAGCCCGTCAACACTCCGGCCAGTAATAAGATGGGAACAACTTTTTTCACCGAAGCAAGAAAGTGTACCGCAGGGCACCCCGGCAAGCGAGACGCCCGTGCGTCCCATAGAAAATCATTCCCACACGCGGAGGCACCGATCGCCTCTAATCTCCTAGCCGATAATGCCGATTCATGGTTTTCCTTAAAAAATCGGTAATTTTTGCATGATTTGCGCCCCTTCATCGCCAACTGCCGGCCTGCTTCTGGCGCTCGAAAGATTGCTCGTCGACCACCTGTTCGAGCGCCGCATCAGCCCTACGGGCGCCCGCAAAATCCAGCTTGGGCGGCTATTTCAGCCCCATCGCCTGCAGGTTTCGCAGGCTGGTGGCGATGCACTCGAAGGGGTCCTGGCCGTTGCAGTTGTCCTGTTCGACGATGAGCCACTCGGCGCCGGCGGACTTGCTGGCCTCGAGAATACCGGGCCAGTTCAGGTTGCCTTCACCGATAGCGGCCATCTGTTGCTGACGCTCGAAATTGATCGACATGTCCTTCAAATGCACGCAGGGGATGCGCCCGGACACCTTTTTGATCCAAGCGATCGGGTCGGCCCCGCCGTGCTGAATCCAGTAGGTGTCGATCTCCATCCACACGCTCTTGTCGAAGGCCTCGAAAAGACGGTCAAGGAGGGTCTTGCCGTCGATCTTCACCAGTTCGTGCGAATGGTTGTGATAGCCGACGCGCAGGCCCTGCTTGGCAAACGACGCGGCGATTCCGCTGTACTCTTTGGCAAAATCCATCCATTTCTGCAGGTCGGTTTCTTTCCAGCCGAATCCCCCGATCGCGGTGTTCGGGCAGCCCCAGAGCTTGTGTTCGTCGATGATGGCCTGGGGTTCGGCTTTCATGCGGTCCATGCCAATGTGGGTGGCGCAGCAGCCCAGGCCCTCGCCTTTAAGGATGCCGGCCAGTTCCTTCGGGTCGATCTTGCCCAGCGCCGAAAGCTGCACGCTGTTGTAGCCGATTTTCTTGACGCGCTTGAGCGTCGTAGCGATGTCGGCGGGCGTCTTGGTGAAATCGCGCAGGGTGTACATTTGCAAGGCCAGGGCGGGGTTGCTCATGGGTTTATCCTTCTTGGGTGCTAAAGAAGACTAAAAGTTAGGGAAAGTTCGATTAAAAGACAAGGGGGCCGACCGGTGGGCGTGGCCACTTTGCGTGGGGCGCCTCTATTTCGCCTAATTTGGCTGCAGGCGCTAGGGGCTCTGGCCCGAGTCCGCCCCCCACGCCTGAGGTCTATGCGCCTGAATCCACCACCACCGGCAAAATATCGCCATGCCCAAGGGGTCCAAGATTAACCTGGCTGGCTTGACCATCTGGATTGCAACGCATACCTTCTTTCTGTGAAACTCCAACAGTTTGAAGATTACGAGAAGAAGGAAAAATGTGGTCTGTTTGGGGTATGGGGGACACCGCAGGCGTCGAGCATCGTCTACCAGGGGATATTTTCACTTCAGCATCGCGGGCAGGAATCGGCCGGCATCGCCGTCAGCAACGGCACGGGGATTGAGGGCCACACGGGCATGGGGCTGGTGTCGCAAGTTTTTAATGCGCGTATGCTGACCGAAGAACTGGTCGGGCACGGCGCGATCGGGCATGTGCGGTATTCGACGACGGGATCGAGCAAGCTCTGCAATGCCCAGCCACTATTGCGGCAATACATGATGGGTCCGGTGGCGGTGGCACACAACGGCAATCTCATCAATGCCGCGTTGTTGCGCCAGCAATACGAAGAACACGGGCATATTTTTCAAAGCACGACGGACACGGAAATCATCGTCCATTTGCTGGCCAAGCCGTCGCACGTGGAGAAGCACGATCCGCTGCCGCACGTACTCAAACACCTTCAGGGCGCGTTCAGCCTGCTGTTTTTGTTCCCGAATCGGATCGAAGCCGTGCGCGATCCCTGGGGCGTGCGCCCTCTGGTGCTGGGCAAGACCGCCGAGGGGCACTGGTGCGTGGCCAGCGAGACCTGCGCGTTTGACGCGCTGGGGGGTACTTATGTGCGTGAAGTGGAGCCGGGCGAAATCGTTCGCATCGACGATCATGGCATGACCTCACGGTTTTTTGATGCCCCGGCAGCCGAGGGCGCGCGGTGCGTTTTTGAGCACGTCTATTTCGCCAATCCCGCGAGCAAAATTTACGGCCAGACGGTGCATCGTGCCCGTCAGGCGATGGGCCGGCAACTGGCCCGGGAAGCGCCGGTCGATGGCGATTATGTGATGCCGATGCCCGATTCGGGCCGGAGTGCGGCGCTGGGTTTTGCCGAAACTTCGGGCATCCCCTTCGAGGAAGGAATCGTGCCCAATCGTTTCGTCGGACGCACGTTTATCCTGCCCAACCAGCAGGCCCGAGACCGCGCCGTCGCCGCCAAGCTGAACATCATCCCGGATGTCGTTAACGGGCACCGGGTGGTGATTGTGGAAGATTCGGTGGTGCGCGGGACGACCACGCGGTCCAAGATGCGGGCGATCCGCGCCGCCGGGGCCAGAGAAATCCATCTCCGGGTTTCCTGCCCCCCGATCCGGCATCCCTGCTTTTATGGGATCGACTTTCCGACGAGTGAGGAATTGATCGCCCACAACCGGACGGTGGAGCAGATCACGAGTTTTCTAGAAGTCGATAGTGTGGCCTACCTGTCACTGGAGGGGCTGCTGGGGTGCATGAACCTGCCCACCGAGAGCTATTGCACCGCCTGCTGGAGCGGTCGATATAAAATTCCCATCGACCAGCCGGAGAGCAAATTCAGTTTCGAGCGCGATCAGATGAAGATGTTCTGATGGCCAAGCCGATGAGAAGTTGGGGCGTCGTGACGAGGTGTAATCGATGAGCCTTCCGATCATCCCCAACGAAGCCGAACGGCTGGCGGCGCTGCTCCGGTTGCAGGTTTTGGACACGCCCCCGGAGAAGGAACTGGACGACCTTGCCCTCCTGGCTTCAGAAATTTGTGGCACGCCGGTGGCTGCGATCACACTGGTTGCCGCCGACCGGGTTTGGTTCAAATCGGTCGTCGGGGCCGACCAGAAAGAACTTCCGCGCGACTGTTCCCTGTGCGCCTACACCGTCACCGATGCCACGCAGCCGTTTTTCGTGCCCGATGCCTCCCGCGACGATCGATTTAAGAATGATCCAGTGGTGGCCGGCCCGGGGGGCATTCGGTTTTATGCCGGTCAGCCGATGGTGACGACCGACGGACATGCCATCGGCGCTTTCTGTGTGGTGGATTTCAAACCGCGAACGCTTTCCCCACTTCAGAAAAAATCCCTGGAAATTCTGGCCCGGCAAGTGGTCACGCGCATGGAAAAGCTCTGTGCCGAGCGGACGGCCCGAGAGCACTCGCAGCGACTGGTTCATAACGACGCATTGCTGCACCTTATGACCGTGGCCACCGGCGACGGACTGTGGGACTGGAACTTGGTGACCGGCGAGGCGGCGTTTTCCGATTCACTGGTCGAAATGGCTGGTTACAAGCGCGAGGAAGTGGTCGCTCACGTCAGTACCTGGGAAGAAGCGGTTCACCCGGATGACAAGGCCCGGGTGATGCAGGCCTTGGCTGATCACTTTCAAGGCCGGACAGCGAAATATGAGACGGAGCATCGGATCCGCACGAAGGACGGAAGCTGGCTGTGGATTCTGGACCGAGGAAAAGTGGTGGAACATGCCCCGGACGGCACCCCTCTGCGCATGGTCGGTACGCATCGAAATATCACCGACCGGATGCAGGCTGAACAGCAGTTGCACGAGCGGGACGCGCGGCTGCTGGCCATGACCGAATCCTCCCCGGTGGGCATATTTGTGACCGATCCAGCCGGCGAGATAATCTACTTGAACCGCCGGTTTGTCGAGATCACGGGTTATGGCATGGAGGATATGCGCCAAGGCCAGTGGATCGAGAAAATTCACGAAGATGACCGGGAGCCCATGCGCAGTCAGTGGAAGCAGGGGATCGCCGACGGGGCGCCGTTCCGCGTGCAGCATCGCTTCACGCGCGCCGACGGACAGGTGATCTGGCTGAGCCTGAACAGTTCGGACATCCGCAACCAGACGCAAAGCCTGGGCCGGGTGGGGATGCTGGAGGACATCAGCCAGCGCGTGCGGCAGGAGCAGCAGTTGCAGCAACTAAACGAAGAGTTGCTGACCATCCTGGAAACGCAAAATGCCATCTCGCGGGAGCTTTCCACAGCCAAGGTGGAAGCCGAAAGCGCCAGCCGGGCAAAAACCGAATTCCTGGCCAATATGAGCCACGAACTGCGCACGCCCATGACCGCTATTCTGGGTTATGCCGAGATGTTGGGAGATGTCACCAGTGCCGGCGAGCGACAGGAATGCACGGACATTATCCGACGTAACGGCCAACACCTTCTGCAATTGATTAACGACGTGCTGGACTTGTCGAAAATCGAAGCCGGCATGTTTGCGGTCGAGCGCCGGCCGTGCAATCTGCCGGTACTGACCCAAGACGTCATCACCCTCCTCCAGCCCCGCGCGGCGGCCAAAGGCATTGATCTCGAGCTGCGCCTGCTGGGTCGGGTACCGAAAAGCATCACCACTGATGAGCTTCGCCTGCGGCAAATCCTCATCAACCTGATCGGCAACGCCATCAAATTCACGGAAAAGGGTTATGTGCGGTTGAGTGTGTCGTTCAACATGACCTCGGAACTGGGAGAAAACGCGCGAATCACTTTTGAAGTCGCCGACAGTGGCGTGGGCATGACGCCCGAGCAGCAGCGGCGGCTGTTTGCGCCGTTCAGTCAGGCGGATGCTTCGACCACGCGTAAATTTGGTGGCACAGGCCTGGGGCTGACTATTTCTCGGAGACTGGCGCAGATGCTCGGGGGTGATCTCCGAGTCACTTCGCAACCGGGCAAGGGCAGCAGCTTTATCGTGTCTCTTGAAGCGGCGCCGATGGTTTTGCCGGTGCAGTGGACCGATTCGATTCCCATGCCAACCATGCCCGCGCAATTGCCTGCCGTCGGGCGGGCGTGCCTTTGCGGGAAAATTCTTCTGGCCGAGGACGGCAAGGACAACCAGCGATTGATCGCCACGCTCTTGCGTCAGGCCGGGGCCGAAGTGGTGGTGGTTGAAAACGGCCGGCTGGCGGTCGAAAAGGCGCTGGCCGAAAGCTTCGACGTGGTATTAATGGACATGCAGATGCCGGTGATGGACGGCTATGAAGCCATGCGCACACTCCGGCAGCAGGGATACCCACAGCCGATCATTGCCCTGACCGCTCATGCCCTGGCCGGGGACCACGACCGCTGCCTCTCTGCCGGCGCGACCGACTACCTTCCCAAGCCGATCGACCGCGCGGTTCTTATTGGCACGGTCGCGCGGCATCTGAAGGTGCCTGCATCGGCTCAAGCTCCGGCCCTGCCAAGCCAATGTGCCGACGATGCGGGTATGGGGGATATCCTCAAACTCTACGTCGCGGAACTGTCCGATTACGTCGACCAACTCTCCGAAGGATCGGCCAAGTCCGATTGGCCGGCACTGGGCCGACTGGCCCATCGCTTGAAAGGTTCCGGCGGGGGATATGGCTTCCCGCTCATCACCGAAAAAGCACGATCGCTTGAACAGGCCATCCAGCAACCCCATCCCGCCGACGAGATCAACCGCCGCGTTACTGCCTTAATCGAGCTGCTGCGGCAAGTCGAAGGCTATGACCCGGAGCGCGAACAAGGCGGCGGGATCGATGTTCTTGCCACGCCGGCCAAGGGTTGAATCTTCGCAAGGTTTAGACACCTCCCATCGCGCTCTCTTGAAAAGTCGTGATATTGATCCGAATGGGGGCAGATTATTCCCGACATGCCGACGACCGGTCTCTCGTAATTTGTCTGATTTTTCCCCAATCGGTAAAGTGCCCTGATGGACTTTGCACGGCCAAGCATCGCCATTCTCGGCGCCGGAGCGGTGGGGGGATATTACGGTGCCCGGATGGTACAGGCGGGGTATGAGGTCCACTTTCTCTTGCGAAGCGACTATGAGGCGGTCGCCAGAGACGGCTTTGCCGTGCAAAGCCGGGACGGGGATTTTCACCTTTCTCCGGGGCAATTGCATATCTATAAGGACGCCAAAGACCTCCCGCAGGTGGATCTGGTGATTATCGCCCTGAAAGCGACGGCGAATCATCTTCTGCCGAACCTGATTCCGCCGCTGCTCAAGGCCGACACCGCGATCCTAACCCTGCAAAATGGTTTGGGAAACGAAGCGGAGCTTGCCGGGTGGTTTGGGGGGCAAAGGGTAATGGGCGGGCTGGCGTTTGTGTGTATTAACCGGACCGGTCCGGGGAAAATTCATCATTTGGAGCATGGTTTGGTCCGTATAGGGGAATTCTCAGGCCCGCCAACCGATCGAACTTATGCAGTTGCGGGCATATTTAAGAAAAGCACGGTGCCCTGTGAGGTGTTGGAAAGCCTTGAATTCGGCCGGTGGACCAAGTTGGTATGGAACATCCCTTTCAACGGCTTGGGAGCAGCGATGGGCCTTTCCACTGACGCCTTGGTCAATCACCCGGCCGGGCGAAAACTGGTGACGGAATTGATGGAAGAAGTTATCCAAATTGCCGTCAGTCAAGGAGTTATGCTTCCCAGTGGCATGATCGAAGAACAAATTGTAAAGACACAGAGTATGGGCGCGTATCGTTCGAGTATGCAGGTGGACCGAGAAGAAGGGCGGGAATTGGAGCTAGAGGCCATTTTCGGGCGTCCGCTTGAGGTCGCCCGGCGGGCGGGTGTGAAGACAGGGGCTTTGGAAAAGCTGTATGCGATGCTGGCGGTTGTAAATGCGGCTTTGGTGAGCAAAGTCCGATTCGGGGTTATCGATCGGATTTAAAATTAAATTTTTCTTGCCTGCCAATAAATGTCGTGTATATTGAAAAGCGTTCGCAAAGGCCTTTGTATTGGGCTTAGGCCGTCCAGTTGCGGACGTTTTTAAGTTTTGTTGCGACGGGGGACGCGGGAGAATGCTTATGTTCACGCCACGCCGAATCGCGCAGTGCGGGCTTATTGGTGCCTGTGTCTTGCTGGTGATTTGCTTGTCGATCCTGATCGCCGGTGCCGCCGACGAACACCGATCGCCGAACTCATCCAATAGCCTGGCACAAGAGAAATCAACGCTGACCCTCGGGTCGGTTGATCTTCTGGTCAGTTCCAAATAACCGTCCGCAAGACATCTGTCGGTTGTTTCCGGCTTCCGATTGAAGCCGGACGTTTGCAAAACGATCGGGTATCTTCACCAATGCACCTCCTCTTGGGGGTGCTTTTCTTTTTTGGCGATCGCGAACCTGGCCGGAATCAGGTTGATGGATTGTCAATCATTTGCCGATTTCGCAGTCACGCATGTTCTGGTTTATGATGCGGCCATGCCATCAGACATTCAAATCACTGTGACGGATCGATTCGGTCGAGCTTGTGCCAGTTCCGGCAGCAAATGGGAGCCGAAGCTGGGGTATTCCCGAGCGGTTCGGGCTGGGCAGTGGATCGCGGTGACGGGTACGGTGGGGGCCAACCCCGACGGAAGTTATTCCCCGTCCGTGGCCGATCAAGCCCGTCGGTCGCTGGCCATTATCCAGGCTGCGATCGAAAAACTCGGCGGATCGATGACCAACGTGCTGCGCACCCGAATTTACGTCACCGATATCAGCCAGTGGGAACAGGTCGCGGCCGTGCATGGGGAGGCATTTGGTGAAATTCGCCCGGCGACGACAATCGTCCAGGTGCCCCGGCTGATTGATGCCGGCGCGCTGATCGAGATCGAAGCCGACGCCGTCGTGGCCTGATAAACTCTTTCCGCTAGCGCTATCGGGGCATCCCGGCTTGTCCCGGGAGCGACTTGGCGTTACGGTTTTTTTGGATTTTTTACAGGAGCAGGTCCATGTCCGTCCGCGTAACCATCTGGCACGAATTCCGTCATGAGAAATCCAAACCCAAAGCCGCGGCGATTTATCCGCGCGGGATTCACGAAACGATTGCCGATCACCTGCGCAAGTCGCCGGACTTGTCCATCCGCACGGCGACACTGGACGAGCCGGAACACGGCCTGACCGACGAGGTGATTGCCAATACCGACGTGATGGTTTGGTGGGGGCACGGCTATCACGGCGAGGTGAAGGATGAGATCGTCGCCAAGGTTCACGAGCGCGTGCTGGCGGGGATGGGTCTGGTGGTGCTGCATAGCGGGCATTTCAGCAAAATTTTCCGCAAGCTGATGGGCACCACGTGCAATCTGAAATGGCGCGAAATGGAGAACGAGCGAGAGATTCTGTGGGTGACCCGGCCGGGGCATCCAATCGTCCGGCATCTCAAGGACTATTTTATCCTGCCGAACGAGGAAATGTACGGCGAGTATTTTGACGTACCCGAGCCGGAATGCACTTTCCTCATCAGCAGTTTCAGTGGCGGGGAAGTATTTCGAAGTGGTTGTACCTGGACGCGTGGGGCCGGCCGGATCGTCTATTTTCGACCCGGACACGAGACGTTTCCGACGTATCACGACGCCAACGTGCTGGGCGTGATTGAAAATGCCGCGCGGTGGGCCGCGGGCACGCCGGGTCCGGTGGCGCACAGTTTTGGGAACCGCAAAGAAGGCTGGGTCGATCAGAAATAGACTCCGGCAGAAGTAACCGGATGCAATCAGAAATTCATCATGCCCGCGTGGCTTCATTATCTACTGCTTGCCAGCACGACGGCGCTGCTCATTCCAGTTGCGGTGCTCTGCATTGAATGCCTGGCCGCGCTGCTTCCGCCAAGGACACGGGCCAACCCGGTCCCGGGCATTCGCCGGCGCCCGCGCCTGGCGATTTTGATTCCCGCGCATAACGAGGAAGTGCAGATCGAACGCACGCTGGAGACGATCTGGCCGCAACTGTGGGATGCCGACCGGGTGATTGTCATCTGCGATAACTGCACCGACACCACCGCCGACAAGGCCCGTGCCGCCGGGGCCGAAGTGATCGAGCGCCAAGACCCCGACAATCGCGGAAAGGGCTTTGCCCTCGATTTCGGCCTGCGCTCGCTTGCCGAGAACCCGCCCGAGATCGTGGTGATGATCGACGCGGATTGCGTGGTTCACGACCGGGCGATTGATGAACTGCTGGCCGAGGCCGACGCCCTGGGTCGGCCGTCGCAGGCGGTGTATCTGCTCAGCCCCAGTTCTTCACCGGCATCGCGCGACGGTATTTCCGTGCTGGCTTTTATGGTCAAAAATCTGGTGCGGCCCCGCGGGCTGGATCGGCTCGGTCTGCCGTGCCTGCTGGTGGGCACGGGCATGGCGTTTACCTGGGAATCGATCCGATCTGCCCCTTTGGCCAATGGTAATATCGTTGAAGACATGCAGTTGGGACTGGAACTGGCCATTGCCGGGCACGCACCCCGGTTTTGCCCCTGGAGCCGGGTGAGCGGCGAACTGCCCGAACGCGCCGTCGCCAGCCTGCAACAGCGCCGTCGATGGGAACACGGGCACATCCACACGCTGATCACGCAGGTTCCGCGCTTGGGTCTGGCCGCGCTCCGGCAGGGCCGCATTGACCTGCTCGGGCTGATGCTCGAACTGGCGGTTCCCCCGCTTAGCCTGCTGGTGATGCTCCTGATGGGGTTTGGATTGCTCATGGTCGTGCCCGGTTTTCATTACGGATACTGGACGCCGTTCCATCTAGTCGTCGCTGGTGCCGTGGCCATGAACAGTTGCGTCCTGTTGGCCTGGCTGAGATTCGGTCGAAAAGTCCTGCCCGCCCGGTCGCTGGCCCGCATCCCTTTGTACGTCCTCTGGAAAATCCCGATTTATCTCTCGTTCTTATTTAACCGCCAGCGTGACTGGAACCGCACGGAACGCCCCGCCGCCCGGTGAAGTGGTCCGGGCGGAACATCAATTTTTTGGAGACTCGAAGATGTCGATATTAGCCCGATTGCAGGAAGACATGAAGGCCGCGATGAAGGCCGGTCAGAAGGACCGGCTGATGGTGATACGGATGCTCATCAGCGACGTGAAGAACATCGACCTTCAAGCGAACAAGCCCACTGCCGAACAGGCGGTTGAAGCGTATGCCAAAAAGCTGCGAAAGAGCGTTGAAGAATACGAAAAACTGGGCAAGCCGGACGAAGTGGCGAAACTGAAGACCGAAATCGCGGTGGTGGAAGAGTATCTTCCGAAAAAGGCGACCGCCGAGGAGACCGATGCGCTGGTGGAGGCATTTTTGCAAAAGAATGCGTTTACAGAACAGCAATTCGGGCAGGCGATGGGTACATTTTTAAAAGCGCACGGCTCTGCGGTCGATCCCGGTTTGGCCAATCGAGCGCTTAAGGCGAAGCTGGCGGGGAAATAATCCAGTATAAAAGACCGCTATGCAGGAACAATCCATTGAATATATCGGGTGTTACGCCCGGTTTTCCGGCCCGGAACTGGTTTTGGGCAATGCGCTGTTCGAGCGGCGCTGGGTGATCGATTCCGGGCAGCTTTTTTGCGCGGGGTTCGTCGATAAGCGGTCGGGTCGGCAGTGGCTGGCCGGCCGGGCCGGGCAGGCGTCGCTCACGCCGGCTGGTGCCATCGACCCCGCCGCCGCTGCGCCGATCACCTGCCGCTTTACCACCGGGCCCCGCGACCCGGTGACCGCGCCAAGCCTGCGCGTTGAACTGACGGCGGGCGTAATGTGCCGCCGGTTCGAGATTTTCCCCGAAGCCAGCGGGGCCAGCCTGCAACTGATTTTGGCAGAGAAAGCGGACTCTGCCGCGCCGGCGGGCAGTCCGGCAGACCGCGCCCAGACCGCGCCGACAGGTATCGAAAGCGCCGCGCCGGCAAAGCCCGCCGCCGCTCCGCTTACCGATACCCTCGATTGCCTGGAATTGGCCGGCCACCATTTCGATCTGACCGGTGTCGAGTTCGTCGATCAGACCGACGTTCACGACAACCTGGTGCATGAAAAAACCTGGCATCTGACCACCGGGGAGCGAGAGGTGGGCCTGCTCGGGTGCGTCTTCTTTATCGAGGACCCAATCACGCAGGACGGGCTGCTGCTGATGAAGCAGTGCCCGCTGCCCCATGCCCGCCCGGTGAAATGGCCCGAAGACCTGCGCGCCCGCGGGGCACGCATTGATGCGCTCGGTCATGGACTCGACGGCCCCGGCGAAGGATATGTTTTAGTCACGCTGGCGTATCGCGGCGGGCGATTCGGACGCATCGCCGAGCTTCAGCGCTACCAGCGCGCCCTGCGGCCGTATCAATCCGGCCGCGACGGCTTGTTCCTCTCCAACACCTGGGGCGATCGCGGGCGTGACAGCCGCATCTGCCAGGCATTTATGGAGCAGGAAATCGCCGCGGGGCAAAAACTGGGTGTGGATGTCATCCAGATTGACGACGGATGGCAGAAAGGTCGAACCGCCAATTCGCACGAGGCCGGCGGGGTTTGGAACGGCTTCTGGGCCAGCGACCCGGCTTTTTGGGACGCGCACCCCGATCGTTTCCCCAATGGTCTGGCAGAGTTATTTGCCACCGCCCGCGCCCACGAGGTGCGTTTTGGTTTGTGGTATGCCCCCGATTCGAGCAATGAATTTGCCAACTGGCGAAAGGATGCCGACCGGCTGCTGGAACTGCATCGCACGCTTGGGGTGGATTTCCTCAAGCTCGATGGAATCAAGATGCACACCAAGACCGGGGAGCACCGGCTGATGCAGTTGCTGCATGTCGTTGTGAATGAATCGGGTGGGAAGCTCGTGCTTGACCTGGACGTGACCGCCGAGATTCGACCGGCTTATTTCGGCGCTTCGTTCTGTGGACCGATCTTCGTCGAGAATCGTTACACCGATTGGCGGAAGTATTGGCCGCACGCAACGCTGCGGAATTTCTGGCTGCTCAGTCAATACGTCGATCCCGTGCGCCTGCGCATGGAACTGCTGAACAACACCCGCAACGCCAAACAGTTCGGTGACGATCCGCTGGCACCGCAGGGCTATTCGCCGGATTACCTGCTGGCATCGGTCATGTTCAGCAGTCCTTTGGGCTGGTTTGAGATGTCGAACCTGCCTGCCGATTACGTCAGCAAGCTCGCCCCGCTGGTGCGCCTCCGGAAACAACTCCGCGACGAGCTTTTTAGCGGTACGATCTTTCCGATCGGCGAAGAACCATCGGGCGTGAGTTGGACGGGGTTTGTGTCCGTGCGGCCGGATCAATCCGGCGCGATCCTGCTGGCCTTGCGCGAAGTCAACGATCGCGGGGAGTTTGAATTTCAGCTACCGATCGACGGGCTGAAGCGCGCGGAGGTGCTTTACGGCCAGGGATCGGCCAGCGTGTTGGGGAACCGGGCAAGGGTGTCGATACCGCGTGCTCGGGGGTATGTCATCGTCCGGCTTGGGGCATGAGCAGGCCAAAAGAGGAGTTCTGCCACAGTGGCAGAACAGGCCAAATTGTCACGTCCTTTGGCAGAATTTCCGAGAAATCGACCGAATCCGGCTTGTTCGTTTAAGTGTTTGAAAATTCATTACTTGCGACGATTCCGGGCCAGACCGGACAGCCCGGCACGTCTCTTGATATATCGCCGGACAGGAACCCTCTCGGGCCGAGTTTATGGATGTGAACACACCCATCTCGAATCGTTTGAAGGTTCTGCTGGCCAACGAGCAGGAGTCCTGGCATCAGACCATCTCCCGGCTCCTCACCCCGCAGGGCGTGCAGACAGTGTCCGCACGGTCCGGACGTGAGGCGCTGGAGATCATCGAGCATGAACAGATTCATGTCGCGGTGCTGGATTATCAGATGCCCGGGTTAGGCGGATTGCAGGTGATCCGGCGGATGCGAGAGGTGCAGAAGGTGCCCCCGGCAGCGATTTTGTTGGCCAATCAGTTGACCAATCACCTGCTGCACGAGGCCTTGGGTGCCCACGTGTTTAGTGTCCTGAGCAAGCCGGTTGATTTGAACCTGCTGCTCGACACGCTGGCCCGGATACTGAAGCGCCACCACGAAGACCGGTGGCCGAGAAATTAGCGAATTTTGCCGGTGGATCGTCGAAGCAACGATTCACCATCAGAAAAACGGAAATCGACGCCGCGTCGGTGATCGGTCAATGCCCGCGGAGGCATGACATCGATTCGGTGATGATCGGTCCCAGATTGAAATCACAGGAGATTTTTTTATGACCAAGCTTCGTCCTCTCGGAGACAAGATTCTCATCAAGCGGCTGGAAGCCGAAAGCAAGACTAAGAGCGGCATCGTGCTGCCCGACACGGCCAAGGAAAAGCCCAAGCGTGGCACGATTCTGGCCCTGGGTGAAGGCAAGCGACTGGAATCCGGCCAACGGGCTGTGTTCAACGTCAAAAAAGGTGACCAGGTGATCTTCACCAGCTACGCCGGAACCGAAATCAAGATCGACGGCGAAGAACTCATGATAATGAGTGAAGACGACATCCTGGCAGTGGTTGAGTAGGAACTTAAACCACGAAGGCGCCACGGCACGAAGGGCAGAGAAACAAAGGTTAAAGAGATTATAAAGATTAGAGACGGAATTCTTAATCTTATTCATCTTTTGAATCTTCAGTCCTCCGTTCGTCGTGCTTTCGTGTCTTCGTGGTTAACAAACTGAAATTTTGGAGACACAAACATGGCAGCGAAACGAATTGCATTTGATCAGGAAGCCCGCGAGGCGATCCTGCGCGGCGTGCGGAAGCTGGCCCGGGCAGTGAAAGTCACGCTTGGTCCTTCCGGCCGCAACGTCGTGCTCGAAAAGTCCTTTGGATCACCCACCGTCACCAAGGACGGCGTGACCGTGGCCAAGGAGATCGAACTTGAAGATTCCTACGAAAACATGGGCGCGCAGATGGTTAAGGAAGTGGCTTCCAAGACCAGCAGCGTAGCCGGTGACGGCACGACCACCGCGACGGTGTATGCCGAAGCGATCTTCGCCGAAGGCCTGAAAAACGTGGCCAGCGGGGCCAACCCCACGCAGATTCAGCGCGGGATCCACCTGGCGGTCGAAGCCATCGTCGAAGAGCTGCGCAAGCAGAGCAAGAAGGTGGATTCGAGCAAGGAAATTGCCCAGGTGGGCACCTGCTCGGCCAACCAGGACGAAGTGATCGGCAAGATGATCGCCGACGCGATGGACAAGGTGGGCAAAGACGGCGTAATTACGGTGGAAGAAGGCAAGAGCCTGGACACCACCATCGAACTCGTCGAAGGCATGCAGTTTGACAAGGGCTATTCCAGCCCCCACTTCATCACCGACGCCGCCACCGCCGAGGCGGTCCTGGAAGACGCTTACATCCTCATCTACGAAAAGAAGATTTCATCGGCCCGCGACCTGGTGCCGGTGCTGAGCAAGGCCGCCGATGCCGGCAAGCCGATGCTGATTATCGCCGAGGACATCGACGGTGAGGCCCTGGCCACGCTGGTCGTCAACAAGCTGCGCGGCATCTTGAAGGTGGCTGCGGTCAAGGCCCCGGGCTTTGGCGATCGTCGCAAGGCCATGCTGGAAGACATCGCCACCATTACTGGCGGCACGGCATTGTTTGAAGAGCTGGGCATCAAGCTGGAAAACGTCGAACTGGCCAACCTGGGCCGGGCCAAGAAGATCAAGATCGACAAGGACAACACCACGATCATCGAAGGCGCCGGCAACGAGAAGGCGATCAAGGGCCGGATCGAACAGATCAAGCACGAGATCGACATCACGACCAGTGACTACGACAAGGAAAAACTTCAGGAACGCCTGGCCAAGCTGGCCGGCGGGGTGGCCCAGGTGCAGGTGGGTGCCGCTACGGAAGTTGCCATGAAGGAAAAGAAGGCCCGCGTGGAAGACGCACTGCACGCCTGCCGGGCTGCGGTGGAAGAAGGCATTCTGCCCGGTGGTGGAATCGCGGTCATCCGGGCCGCGGCCAAGCTGCTTGACGGCCTGAAGAAGAAGGCCGTTAACGAAGACCAGGCCATCGGCGTGGACATCGTTCGCCGGGCCATCGAGGCCCCTCTCAAACAGATCGCCGAAAACGCCGGCGTGGACGGCAGCGTGATCGCGCAGAAGATCAAGGAGTCGAAGGAACCGAACTTCGGTTACAACGCCTTGACGCACGAATACGGCGATATGTTGAAAATGGGCGTAATCGTGCCGACCAAGGTCGAACGAACTGCCCTGCAGAACGCCGCCTCGATCGCCAGCCTCCTGCTGACGACCGATGCGATCGTGAGCGAGATCAAGGAAGACAAGCCAGAACCAGCCGGCGCCCCAGGTGGCGGTGGCATGGGCGGGATGTACTAATACCTGACCCACAATTTACCATTGCAGGCTCGAAAGCGATTCGCTTTCGAGCCTGCCTTTTTTCCGGGGATGCGTTTGCCGAAGACCGCAGGGTCGTACGACGTTTTCGATACATATCACATCGAAGAGGCGCGACCGACGCACCTTTGTGGCCCGATTGCTACGGTATTGATGGCCAAGGCGCCGGAGCTGCTTTCCGAGCCGCCCGCGCGCGATTCACTTGATTCGCTGGCTCGTGTTCTCCATAGGGCAGCGGCTAACTCGACATCTTCGGACATTACTTTCCCGCTGGCACCGTCGGCCGGAGCAGGTCCTTCCCGATGTTATTCGTGCCGACATTCTCCGCACCTTTTTTCTGATAGACACGGACATAGTCGATGGAAAACGCTTGCGGAAAAGCCGCGTCATCAATGCCGTTTTTGCCTGCCCAGTTTCCGCCGATGGCGAGGTTGAGCAGAAGGTGCGCGTTGGGCGCTTCGCCGCCCGTGTTATAAACCCACTTGTAGTGATATTTCACCACCGATATCCCATCGATGAACACCTCAAACGTGTTGTCGTCCTTCCAGAGCGTGGCGAAGACGTGGTAATTGTCGCTGAAATTAAACGGCGCGTGATAGTAATTCTTCTTGAAATTCTCATTGCTCGAAAGAACTTGCGTTTCAAAGGGGTTTGGAGCGCCTTTTTGTTTGGGTCCGCCTTGCGTGGTGATGTGAACGGTGTTGGGTTTGCAGTCAGCGTTATTACAGGGATATTCGAGGATATCAAGCTCAGGAGGCCAACTGCTTTTGCCGTTCGCATCGGCGTCCGAATTGAGCCAGAACGCCGGCCAAACGCCCCGCCCGCCCGGGCACTTTACGCGGGCCTCGAAGTACCCGAAGCGAAAGGTCTTCTTCGACCGGATCATCCCCGACTCGTACTGAAACCGCGGCCGGGCGGTAGGGACTTTTCGGGCCGTAAGGTCCAGTGCGGTGCCGGTCATGACGTGGTTGTTGTTTTCGCGATAGAGCTGGCGCTCGTCGTTGAGCGTATCCAGCATCCCGCCTTCGTATATGTAGCGAGTCCACCACTTGCTGACGTCCAGGGATGGCTCGTTCATCTCATCCGAAAAGACCATTACGTAACCGTCAGGCACAAGACTCTTCGTCGGAGCGGTCGTGGACTGAGCAGTGGCGATGGCCCCGAAGAATGCGGGGATGAGAAGAAAGACGGTCGCAGCAATTCGACGAATCACGAATACCTCCAGAGTTGGACACTCAATATAGCAGAACCCATCTGGCGATGCCGCCGGGGAACGACTGGTTGAAAGAGCGAATCGAGGTGTATGAGGTATTCAGCCGTGCCCATCCGTGGTGGGTGGTTCCCTCGCAATGCGTCTCCGTCTGAATCTGAGATTTTGGCGATCCTGTCGGTGTGTTGGCGGGGTGATGTTGCGGGATAATCCCTTTGAAAAACAACTTATCCAACCCTAGACTGAAGTGCGGCTGTCGTGCACCCTCAACCGGGAGTAGGGCGCAATGGCAGGCGAATGGCGCGTGCTGCGCAGATGGGCTAGATGTCTTAATGACCGTTTCAGTGCCCGATCGCTGGGCCAGTGTTTTGGAATGGGTTGGCAACCAAGAACAGAAAGCATGTCATGAAATATTGGATCATCGTTCTCTCGGTTGCGATTCTGCCTGGACTTAACGGCTGTGCCAAGACCGCGCGGAATGCGTACTACGGCATGTGGGGAAAACTTGGATACGAAAAGCGCGACATCCTGGTTGAGCGGGTGATTAAGGCCCGCGACGAGCAGAACCAAGCGAAGGAGGAGTTCAAGACGACGTTGGAGAAGTTTCAGGAGCTGACCGGCTTCAAGGGTGGCGAACTGGAGGCCAAGTACAAGAAGCTGAACAGTGCGTATGAGGATTGTGAAGCAAAAGTGAAGGCGGTCGGGTCGCGAATCGACAAGGTGGAGACGGTCGCTGGCGATATGTTTGACGGATGGCAGAAAGAAATTGGCCAGTATCAGAGCGAGGAACTCAAGCGGTCGAGCCAGGTAAAACTGACCGCAACAAAGGACCGCTACGCAACGCTGATCAAGGCGATGCGCAATAGCGAATCGAAGATGAAACCCGTGCTGGCGGCGTTTCACGACCAGGTGCTGTATCTGAAGCATAACTTGAACGCGCAGGCGATTAGTTCGTTGCAGGCGACGGCCAGCGGGATTGAATCCGACGTGCAGAACCTGATCCGCGAAATGGAAGCCTCGATCGCCGAAGCGAACGCTTTCGTGAAAGATTTGAAGGGCGAGGGTGGCTGATCCGACTTTACGACGCGCCGTCGCAAGGTTTGCATATGGGCCTTGGCTGGCCCCGACAGGCATATCAAGATGGGCACGGGCAACGGGATTAATGCGCTTCGCCCGGGCGGCCGACGCACGATGCGCGAATTAATGCGCGACAGGCTGCATTTTCCACGATAGATGAACTGCGCAGGGGCCTACTGAACTGCCCTCACATAACTGAACCGCGCGATGGCATGGCGTCATCCAATGGCCGGTTTTTATGCCTGTTCCGATAAGCGACTGATTTCCTGATGGCTCCAAACGACCTTCGCATGTGTGACGATTGCTGAAACAAATGGCGGCGACGGACCGGTCCCCCACGGCAAAGTTCGGTTGCTCACCCAAAATCCAACCGATAGACTCCCCGCAAAGTAGTTGGCTCACGGCGAAGACTCATATCGCCGGTGGCCAAGACCAGAACTATAATCGCCTTCAGGGAGATCGTCACTTGCGCATCCTCATCACCGGTGGTAATGGCTACGTCGGCCGAACCCTTACTCGGCATCTCTGCAAAGCACATCAGGTCGCCGTCATCGATAATTTTCGTGAAAAGACGTTGCGCTTTGCCGAAGGTGAACTGAAGAGCTTTGCGCTGCATAAAGTCGACATCCGCGAATACTCCGCGGTCGAACAGGTCTTCAAATCATTCGACCCACAGGTGGTGATTCACCTGGCCGCGATTCACTTCATCCCGGAATGCGAAGCGCACCCGGACGAAGCCATCTCGATTAACACCCTGGGCACGGTAAACCTGCTGCGCGCGCTCAAGCCGAATACGCGGTTTGTATTTGCATCGACGGCGGCGGTGTATGCGCCGGAAGATACGCCACACAAGGAAGCCACCAGCCCGACAGGACCGATGGACGTGTACGGCCTGACCAAACTGCACGCTGAGGAATACGTCCGTTATTGGGCCAAGGTAAAGCCGATCGACGCGCGCATCGTTCGCCTGTTCAATGTCATCGGCCCCGGCGAAACCAATCCACACATTCTCCCGGCGATCCTGGCGCAGGTGCTCAAGGGCACGCGCACGCTGAAGCTGGGCAACTGCCATCCGAAACGCGACTACATCGACGTCGACGACGTCGCCCGTGGTTTTGCCGAAGTCGGGGTGACTGGACAGATCAAGCCGGGCATCGACGTGGCCAATCTGGGCGGCGGAGCGGGATATTCGGTGTATGAACTGGTCGACGAACTCAGCAAGGTCATCGGCGAGAAGTTGACGATTCAGACCGATCCATCCCGGATGCGTGCCAGCGATCGGCCCTTCCTGTCGGCGTCGATCCAGCGCATGCGCGAGCAATACAACTGGACGCCGAAGAAATCGATCGGCGACAGCCTGCGCGACCTGTGGCAAAACCCGGACATTCCTGCCGAACTGCTGGCGCGGAGTTAAGCGGTGAAAATCCTTTCCATTATCGTCGCCCATCCCTTGCGGAAAGTGTCCGGGGCCACCAATGCCGGTTTGGAACTCAGTGCCGCCACCGCCGAGCGAGTGGATCTCGAAGTCGCGGTGATGTGGGACGCCGACGAGGTTCAACAGATTGGCAAGCTGAAGCGGCGCAATTTTAGCTGCCACAGCCGGATGGGTTTTTTCGAGCGTTTCGTCCCGCGGTTCGTGCGCGTTCCGCTGTTTGATTCGAACATTTCCAGCCTGATTAAGCCCGGGGCGTATGACATCGTTCATCTGCATAATTTGGTGCCGACCTTGGCCGCCGAGCGCCTGGCCAAAGCCTGCCAGCGGGCGCGCATCCCTTATGTCATCAGCACGCATGGGTTTGTTGAGCTATCACAATATGCCAAGATCAACGGGTTCGGGCCGATCAAATCATGGCTCATCGGTTGGGTGATGACCCGGCCGTTTCATCGCATCGTGGCCGGGGCCAAACGCATTTTTGCGCTCAGCGATTGCGAACGGGAACTGCTGGGCAGCCTGGGCGTGCGCGAAGACCAGATCGACGTGGTGACCAACGGCGTGAATCCGTTTTTCCTGATCGATCCCTCGCCGGCAGAGATGGAAGCGATTCGCTCGCGGTTTATTAAGGTTGATGGCCCGGTGCTGCTATTCATGGGCAGCCTCCATGCCTACAAGGGCGTGGGGACGTTCCTGGCATCGCTGGAAAAGCTAAGCGGGCCATTTCAGGCGATCGTGGCCGGGCGGTTTAAGGACCCCAATGAGCCGGCGAAGCTGATGGACAAGGCCGGTGTGCCGCAGGGACTTCGCGGGCGGATCGTTTTTACGGGTGGGGTAAGCAACGACGAGCTGCGCGCCCTATATCACACCGCCGACGTGTTTGTTTACCCGACCGCCGGCGACACGTTGCCGCTAGTGGTCCTTGAAGCCATGGCCTGCGCTCGTCCGGTGGTTTCCACCACCGTCGGCGGGATTCCGTTTGAGGTCACACCCGATTGCGGCCTGTTGGTCAAGCCTGACGATGCCGGTGCAGTGGCCGCGGCGGTTGCAACCCTGCTGGCTTCTCCTGAGCAGCGCCGCTCGATGGGCCAGGCCGCCCGGGCGCGCGTTCTCAGCACTTTTTCATGGCACAAATCCGCGCAGGCCGCCGAGCAGGCTTATCAGCGTGCGCTGGCATAGCCGGCTTCATTTCCCTAAGATGCCCGCCTTGCATACGAAAGGGACGGTCGAAAATGAAATTCGGCGTTTGTACCAGCCATTCTAACGCGCCCGCGGTTAGGTCCGCCGGTTGGGATTTCATCGAAGAAAACGTGCAGGGGTTCTTGAAACCTGCCGAGCCGCAGGCCGTATGGGAAGGCCCGCAACATGCCAAGGCCAGTGCGCTGCCGATTCTGTCAGCAAACATAATGGTGCCAGGCTCGATAAAAATCACCGGTCCCGACGCCGACGTGGACAAGCTGGCCGAATACTTCATCGTGCTGGCCGGCCGGGCACAGCAGACCGGCATCCGCACGATTGTGTTCGGTTCCGGCGGGGCGCGCAACGTGCCCGAAGGGTTTTCGCGAGAGAAGGCCCGGGACCAGATCGTCGATTTCGGCAAGACGATCGCGCCGATCGCGGAGCGTCACGGCGTTACTATAGTAATAGAACCCCTGAACTCGAAGGAATGCAATATTATTAACTCGGTGCAGGAAGCCATGGAATATGTCCAGGCGATCGATCATCCGGCAATGGAATGCCTGGTCGATTCCTATCACTTCTGGCTTGAGAAGGAGCCGCTGGAAAATCTGGCGATCGCCATGCCATCCATCAAGCACGTACACCTGGCCGACGTGGACGGCCGCGTGGCTCCGGGCGAAAGCGGCAAGTCCGATTACCGGCCGTTTTTTCATGTGCTGAAAAATGGCAACTATGAGGGGCCGATCGCGATCGAGTGCAAGCCGTTTGATATTTCCGTTCGCGGGAAAGCCATCCTGGAATACATAAAAACTCAATGGGACCAGGCGTAAGCGGCAAGCCCGAAGCGGCCGCAAAATAGATTTATCAACTTTTTTTTACGAGCAGAACCAAGGAACCCTTAACTTCACCCAAAAACTTATGTCCAACCGAATTTACAATTTCAGTGCAGGCCCGGCGATGCTTCCTACTGAAGTGCTTGAAAAAAGCGCTGCGGCCCTGGTCGATTATCAAGGTAAAGGCTTTGGCATTGCCGAGGTCAGCCATCGCGGGAAGGAATTTGACGCCGTGACCGACGAGGCGATCGCCCGCTGCAAATCCCTCCTGGGGCTGGGCGACACGCACGACGTGCTTTTCCTGCAAGGCGGGGCGACGTCATATTTCTCGATCATTCCCATGAATTTCCTGCACAGCAGCGCCGATTATCTGGTGAGCGGGGAGTGGAGCAAGAAGGCCGCGAGCGTGGGTAAGGAAGTGGGCAAGATCAACGTGGTGGCCACCAGCGAGGCCAGCAATTTCGATCATTGCCCGGCTCAGGAGCAGTGGAAATTGAACGCCGATGCCGACTATTTCCATGTCTGTACCAATGAAACAGTTCACGGGCACCGCTTGCCGGTCTGGCCGAAGCACCCGAATTTGATCGTCGATGCCAGCAGCGAATTTCTGTCGCGCCCGCACCCGGTTCAGGACTGTGCGCTGGTGTATGGCGGGGCGCAGAAGAACCTCGGTCCATCGGGACTGGTGCTGGTGATCGTCCGCAAGGACATGTTTGCCAAGCAAAAGAAAACCCCTAGCAAGCTTTGGAGCTTTAAGGATCAGGCCGAGAGCAAGTCGATGATTAACACCCCGCCGACCTTCGGGGTTTATGTCCTGCTTGAAGTCTTCCGCTGGCTTGAAGCCCAGGGCGGGCTGGCCGCGATGGAAAAGCGCAACGCCGGCAAGGCGAAGATGATCTACGATGTGATCGATCATTCCAACGGTTTCTATAAGGGCACGGTGACGGTGAAGGATCAGCGGTCGGATATGAACCTGACCTATCGCCTGCCGAGTGAGGAACTGACCGAGGAATTCATTAAGTCGGCATCAAAACAGGGCATGATGGGTCTGAAGGGATATCGCACGGTGGGCGGCATCCGGGCCAGCATCTACAACGCCATGCCAGTGGAAGGGTGCCAGGCATTGGCAAACTTCATGAAAGATTTTGCGTCGAAGAAGGCCTAAAAATCGCTTTGCTCTGGCTCACACGAGGCGTTGATGGAGGAATCGGCGCGCAGGTTCGCAAGACGGGTGTTGCTGCTGCACGGGGTGCTGCTGCTGGTGGTGATCACGCTGGTGATTTTTGCCGCGCGGGATGTTTACCAGCACTCGCGCGATCAGGCCATTGAGCAGGCCAAGTCCCGGCAGATGCTGCTGGCCACGCAGACCGCCCGCGGGATCGAGGGATTTTACGAAGGCATCCTTGCGGATCTGGAACTGCTCGGATCAAACGAATCGGTCCAGCCGACGACGCGCAGATTTGATCGGCCCGATGACCTTCGCGGCGGTCGCCTGCGTGAAGGGCGCATCGCTGGGATGCCACCGTTCGGGCCGATGCTTTGGAACCAACTCTCGCGGCGCGTCGTCCAGCTTTTTTCTTACGACAAACAAAACAAGCACGTCTTTTTGATCGGTTCGACCGATGATTCGATCAATACCGAGACGCTGGCCAGGGAGTCTGAAGCCTGGCTGGCCCAGGTGGACCAGCCCAGCATCAGCCAATTCATTCGACTGCCCGGGCTGGGCACTAACATGGTCTGCGTTCCTCATCGGCTTGATCCCCGGCGAATGCTGGTGGCGGTGGTGGCGGTGCCCGAGATTGAAGCTCGGTTTCTAAACAATCTCAATGCCGACAAGGCCACCGCGGCTTTCCTGGTGGATGAAACCCTGACGGCGATGGCGGCCTCCAGCCCGCAACTGGTGGGGGTGAAGCTTGACAGTTTCGATGATCCCCGGATCAGTGCCCTGGCCACGCATTATGTGGAGGGCGCGCTGTCGGGTTCGGAAGTGTTGGAAAAGAGCAGCTACCTGGGCAATACCCGGCTTTGGCCGTCCATCGTCGCGGCCATGCCGATCAAGGCGGTCAACAAGAAATGGCAACTGTTTATCGCATCACCGTTGCAGGATATAGATCGCGTGGTGGGCAGTATGTTCCGCAAGGCGCTGCTGTGGGCGGGGTTCGTTGTGGTCTCCATAACCGCCATCCTCGTCTCCAGCAGTATCCAGCTCATCCGGGCGCGGCTGCGCACGGAACGAGTTCGCCACGAAGCGCTCACCAAGGAGTTGAATCAGGCCCGGCAAATCCAACTGGCATGGCTGCCCGATACCGCCCAGCTTCGCGGGGCGATCGACATTGCCGGCGTGAACATGCCCGCCAGTCACATCAGCGGGGATTTTTACAACTGGTTTGAGCTTCCCGACAATCGCACGGTGGTGACGATTGGCGACGTGACCGGACACGGCATGTCCGCGGCCTTTTTGATGGCCACCACACAGTTGCTCGTTCGATCAACCATGATGCGCATCGGCGATCCGGCACGCTGCCTCGAAGAGGTCAACAACCAGCTTTGCACGCAGGCCTTTAACGGGCAATTCGTAACCATGCTGCTGTGCGTATTTGATCCCCGGCGCGGGGAGGTTGAAATCGCTACCGCCGGTCATCCTGCCCCGCTGTTTCATGACGGCACGCGCTTCAAGTTGCTTGAGATGGAACCGCAACTGGTTCTGGGTGTCGAGTCGGCCACGGCCTTTCCATCGCTGAAGATCAAGCTTCCTGAAACCGCGTCGTTCCTGCTTTATACCGACGGTGTGCCGGATTGCCTGTCGGCCACCGGCGAGCGATTCAAGGTGGCGCGCCTCACCGACGCGCTGGCCGATCATCCGCTTGAGGCCAGCGGGTTTCTCGACAAGGTGGTCGCGGCCAGCAACGCTTTCCGCCGCGGGCGCGCCTTGGCCGACGACCTCACGCTCGTCGCCGTCCACGTCCGGCCCGCCGCACAAACGCAGTCGCCAAACTGACAAACTTTCGATTGCTTCGCGGGGATCATTAACTCATCCGGCGGCAACGACTTCGGCTCCGTCGGTGGCTCCGCGAAATTCCCGGTAATGGGCGATCGCCTTGGCGATGTAGTAAATCACCGGATAAATCAGCAGTTCCATGATAAAGCTGGTGATCAGTCCGCCGATCATCGGGGCGGCCAGGCGGCGCATGGTGTCGGCACCGGCGCCACTGGCCCAGAGCAGGGGCACCAGGCCGATGAACGCTGCCGCCACCGTCATCATCTTCGGGCGGATGCGCTTAACGGCGCCGTCGTGAATCGCGTGCCACAGATCATCGCGGTTGCGCATGCGGCCTTCGGCGGTGAATCGCTCGAAACTGTTATCCAGATACAGCAGCATGACCATGCCGGTTTCGGCATCCAGCCCGGCCAGCGCGATCACGCCCACCCACACCGCCAGCGACAGGTGATAATCCATGAAGTAAAGCAGCCACGCGGCCCCCACAAGGCTGAACGGCACCGCCAGCAGCACAATGGCCACCCGTAGCCAACTGTGCGTTGCCATGTAAAGCAGCAGGATAATCAGCACCAAAGCCATCGGCACCGCGACCATCAGCCGCGCCCTGGCCTGCTGCATGTACTCGTATTGTCCTGACCAGACGATGCTGTAGCCGGTGGGCAGCGAGACCTTCTCCGCGACAGCCTTCTGCGCATTGGCGACGTAGGTGCCCACATCGATGCCGGAAATGTCGACGTACACCCAGCTTGTCAGGCGGGCGTTTTCGCTCTGGATCATCGGCGGGCCTTTACGGATGACGAAGTCCGCCAACTGGCCGAGCGGCACCTGCGCACCGCTGCTGGTGGCCACGAGCGTTTGCTTCAGCGAATCGGTATCGTCGCGCAGTTCCCGGGGATATCGCAGGTTGATTGGATATCGCTCCAAACCCTCCACAGTCTCGCTGACGTTCATCCCGCCCATGGCGCTGGAGATCACGTCCTGTACGTCGCTGATGCTCAGCCCGTAGCGCGCGATCTGGTCGCGATTAATGTTCACGTCGAAGTAGTTGCCGCCAACGCTCTTTTCAGGAAACGCGCTGACCGTGTGCGGGCCAGTACCCTCGGAGGTTTTGAGCACCTGGGCAACGTCATTGGTCAAGCCGGAGAGAATGCGCAGGTCCGGGCCCATCACCTTCACGCCAACCGGTGTCTTAATCCCGGTCGAGAGCATGTCGATGCGCGTCTTGATCGGCATGGTCCATGCGTTGGTAAGCCCGGGAATCTGCACGATCTCGTTCAGCCCGGGCACGTGGATCGGCTTTTCGCCACTGGGCAACTCGTAGCCGTTGACCAGTTCATCCGTCGTAATGGGCCGGCGCGAGCTCCAGATTTTCGAGGGAAGCCATTGCGCAAAGGCTGGCCAGGAATTGTAAAAGCGGGCGATGGGCACCTGCCGCCACTTCTGCTTGTCGCGGGCGAGCGTCACCGTCGTTTCGAACATGTTGATCGGTGCCGGATCGGTCGCGGTTTCTGCACGGCCGGCCTTGCCGAAAACGCTCTGCACTTCAGGGAACTGGGCGATGAGTTTGTCGGTCTGGCTGAGCAATTGCCTGGCCGTGGTCAGGCTGATGCCCGGATCGCTGGTGGGCATGTACAAGAGGTCGCCTTCCTCGAGCGGGGGCATGAATTCGCTGCCCAGGTGTTGCAGCGGATAGGCGATGCTCAGCACCGCCAACACCGCTCCGCCGAGCACAACCCATCGGAACCGCATCGCCAACACGAAGAAAGGGTGATAGATCCACTGTAGCAGCCGCGAGATCGGGTTGGCATTCTCGTGGATGATTTTCTGCGGCACCAGGAGCATTCCGCTGAGGATGAACCACGCCAAAGCGAACCAGTGTCGTGACGCATCCCATGATCCAGGCAGGGGAATGATCAGCAGCAGCAATGCAGGAAAGAGCATGACCGAAAGCGTGATCGCCAGGTTTGCGCGCCAGCCCCAGGCTTTCGGCAGCACCCGTGCGCTGATCAACATGCTCATCAGCACGGGGATGATGGTCACCGCCAGGAAAGCGGCCGCGCCCATGGCGAATGTCTTGGTGAACGCCAGTGGCCGGAACATCCGCCCGGACTGTTCGCCAAGGACAAAGATCGGCAGGAAGCTCACGACGATGATGAGCAAGGCAAAGAACAGGCTCGGCCCGACTTCCTTGGCCGCTTCGGCGATGATGGCAGTGCGCGGGCGCGGGACGGCAGGTTTGCCGGCTTTCTCCAGCGCGTGCAGGCGTTCCTCTTCACGATCGAGATGCTTGTGCGAGTTCTCGACCATGATGATCGAACTGTCCACCATCACGCCAATCGCAATGGCGATGCCGCCGAGACTCATCACGTTGGCGTTGATCCCCAGCAGCTTCATCAACAGAATGCTGCTCAGCACACCGGTGGGCACGACGAAGACGGCCACCAGTTCGCTCCGGGCATGGAGCAGAAAGAGGATGCAGACCAGCCCCACGACGATGATTTCCTCGATCAGCGTGTGGCCGAGAGTATGGACGGCGCGTTCGATCAGGTCGCTGCGGTCGTAGGCGGTTTCGATGCCGACGCCCGGCGGCAAGCCCTTCTCCAAATCGGCTAGCCTGGTCTTGACGCCTTGAATCGTGGTGCGCGCATTCTGCCCGAATCGCATGACGATTACGCCGCCAACTGTCTCGCCATTGCCGTTCCAGTCGACCACGCCTTCGCGGATGTCCGGGCCGATTCCTATGTTCGTGAGATCGGCGAGATAGATCGGGCTGCCGGTCGAACTGACGCCGACGGAAACTTTCGCCAGATCGGCCAGAACCTTCTGCGTTCGCAATTCGCCGACCGATTCTTTTCTCCCGTGTGCGTCGGCAATCTCTTGATCGCTGAGGGTGCCCAGATATCCCAGACCCCGAACCATGTAGTCGTTCTCGCTCTGCTCGATCAGCCGCCCGCCGACGTCCAGATTCGATTGCTGGATGGCCATCTTCACCTGCTGGAGCGGGAGGTTGTACGCCAGCAGCTTCACCGGATCGATTGTCACCTGGTATTGCTTGACCATTCCCCCGATCGGCGCCACTTCGCTCACGCCGTCGATCTTGGTCAGCTCAAATCGCAGGTACCAATCCTGAAGGCTGCGCAACTCCGGCTGGGTCACCTTGCCGTCGATTAGCGGCTTGCCGTCCAGCGGACAGGTTTCGGTTCCGGCATCGAACACCCGATGGTGTACCAGGCGGGCGCGCACGGATTCCTCAGCCGGTGCGTCAGAGGCCTCGGCATACCACTTGCTCGCGACGGGATCATGCCAGGCACCGTTGGGATGATCCGGACAATACTTGCCGGTGATCAGTGCATATTCATAGACCCACCCCACGCCCGTTGCGTCCGGCCCAAGCTGCGGGCTGACACCCTGTGGGAGACGGCTGGCGACGAAGTTGAGTTGTTCAAGCACGCGACTGCGCGCCCAGTACAGGTCTGTGCCGTCCTCAAAAATGATGTAGACAAAGCTGGTGCCGAACATGCTGTAGCCGCGCACCACCTTGGCATAGGGCACTTGGAGCATGGCCGTGGTCAGGGGATAGGTCACCTGGTCTTCGACGATTTGCGGGGCCTGCCCGGAGTATTCGGTGCGGATCACCACCTGTACGTCCGACAGGTCGGGAATCGCATCCAGCTTGATGGTAAAGACCGCCCACACGCCGGCGATGACGAGGAAGACCGTCAACAGCAGCACCATCGCGCGGTTGCCAATGCACCAGTCGATCAATTTGCCGATCATGGCCTGGCTCCGGTTTCAGATGCCATGCCGGCGATCGGCAGGGCCTTGCGTTGATCGAAACACCCCGGCATTGATGCGCCGAAATAGGGATTGGCCACAGGCCCGGCGGTTTGCAGCCAGATGGTTCCGCCTTGGCCGTGTCGATACATCGGGCAATGCAATTCCTGCACTTCCTGCCCGAAATCCTTGGGCACGCCCGTGGCTTTAAGCAGCTTGTCCAGCGCGATACTTAAATCGGCAAACGCCAGCCGGCTGGTTTCAAGCGAACCGGCCTGAGCCAGTTCCAACGCCTTTCCGCGAACGGTGGCTACTTCGTCGTGCTTGTGCCAGAAGTGCGCGTCGTCGGGCAGATTTACCTTCAGAAGCGCATCGACATCGGCCGCGATCGCATTGGCCGGATCGGCCATGCCTTTTGTTGCATCGGCGGACAATTTCGCCTGGATTGCCAGATAGTTTCGCAGGATGTTCTGCAGGAATTCGGCGGCAGGCGGTGGCAACGTGTCAACCTGGCTTGCGCCGGCGCTGGCGACGGAGGGTTTTTGGTCCACCGACAGATTCCCACGAATCATCCTGGCCAGCGACTCCCGCACGTTGGCTTCGGAATCGATCAAGAACTGTCCACTGGTGACGACTTTCTCGCCGGGTTTGAGGCCGTCGAGAACCTCCACCATGCCGTCCTGGGCCTGGGCACCGGTTTGCACTTTGCGCGGCTCAAAACGCCCTTCCCCGAGGCTCACGAACGCGACCTTGCGCTCCCCGGTGTCGATGATCGACGATCGCGGGGCCAGCGTGCGATCTTTGGCCAGCGTGGAATGGAGATCGACGGTGGCGTACATGCCGGGCTTGAGCAGGCCGGCAGGGTTGTCAAATTCAAGGCGCACGTTCACCTGCCGGGTCTTGTCGTCGAGATAGGGATAGATGTAGATGACTTTCCCATCAAACTTCTGTCCGGGCAGATAGCTCAGGCTCATGGTGGCCGACTGGCCGACGAGCACATAAGGCAACTGGTATTCGTACAGCGTCATCATCACCCAGACCTTCGACAAGTCCGCGATACGGTACATCTGCATTCCCGGGTCCACCTTCATGCCCTCAGTGGCCAGCTTGGCGATCACCACGCCGTTCTGCGGACTGCGGATGGTCATGGTCTTGGCCGGCTCGCCGCGCTTTTCCAGGTCTTCGATTTGCTGGGGCGTGATGTCGAAATATTCCAGCTTCGTCCGGGCCGACGCCAGCAGGCTTGTCGCGCCGCCCGACGCACCGGTGGGGCTGCCCTTTGGCTGATTTTTCAGCGCCAGCAGGTATTCCTCCTGGGCCGCGAACAGTTCCGGCGAATACAACTCAAAAAGCGGGTCGTCTTTCTTTACAGCGGCGCCCAGATAATCCACGTGCAGTTTTTCGATCCATCCGCCGACTTTGATGTTCACGTCGCGCAGGCGCGTTTCGTCAGAAGTGACCGTGCCGACCGTGCGGATGGTGCGCACGACGGGCCCGGTTGTGACCGGCGAGAGACGAATGCCAATGTTTTGAGCGATCACCGGGTTGATGCTGACTTCGCCGGTGAATTTGGCCGGGTCAAGCGGCACCAGCTTCATCCCGCAGATCGGGCAATCACCGGGCTGGGGCAGCACCACCCATGGATGCATCCCGCAGGTGTAATACTGATGTGAGTCGGCGGATTCATTCCCGGAGTGGGTGCCGTGCCGGAGTTTATGCCAGGCCATAGACAAACGGCCGGACAGGCCTGCGCCCAGAGCCAGCGTGACTATGAAAGCGAGTACGATCACGAAAATCAGCCGTAAGCTCGGCCCGCGGGGTGGCGGGGGGCTGGCCGGTGGCGGGCTGGTGCCCGTAGCCAAATCATTGTCCTGGTTCATCTGAAATTCTCCGATTCAATTCGTTCATTCTCAGCGTGTTGCAGATTGGGTTGCCGGTTGAGTCGCCGGCGCTCGCGGCAGGTCGTGCGCGATCTCCTGCTCAAGCTGTGCATAGCTCTTCTCCATTTCCGCAAGGCTCTGATGATACATAAGTTGGAAATTGAGCAGCTTTCGCCAGTTGTCGACCAAGGTCAGAAAATCCACATTGCCGGCTTGATACCCGCTACTGGAAGCATCCACAGCCTGCTGTGCCTGGGGCACGATCACGTCTCGAAACAGCACGACCAGCCGCTGTTGCGTTTGTGCCTTTGTCGCCGCGTCCTGCACGCGAAACGCGACGCGGTTATGCGCGGCCGTCAATTCGGCGATGCCTTCCTGCATTCCGCGATACGCTTCGCGCTCGCCGGCGCGCAACTTGCCCTCCCAAATCGGCACGTTGATGCCGAAACTCACCCACCACTGGTCTTTGCCGCTGGTCGCCATCGGCGAGCCTTCCCTATCGACGGTGTTGTAAGTCAGGCCGACGGTCAGGTCGGGCCAGCGGTCCAGTTTCGCCAGTTTCAGCCGCTGCCGCTCGCCTTCAATGCGCGCGTTGATCTTGGCCAATTCGGGATTCGCCGTCGCGGCTTGCTTCAGCAATATATCCAGGTCAAGCGTGATCTGATCGACCGACTGCGCGCCTGGCGCTGGCAGAGGGGCCGTCACTGGTCGATCCAACAGGCTGTTGAGCATGGCGACCGCCGTCGTGCGCCGCTGTTCGAGCGTGATCAGTTCGTTGTCGAGATCACTCAATTCCACGCTGGCTCGCAGAACGTCCTGCTGTGTGGCCAGGTTGGCCTTGTAGCGAGATTCGGCCGCCTGGCGCAGTTGCGCCAGCAGTTCGCGGCTCTGTTGGGTGACTTCGATCGCCCGCAGGCTGAAATAATAGGTCCAGTACGCCTGTCGCGTGTCGGAGATCACTCCGAGCTTGGTTTGCTCCAGGTCCTGCCGCGCCATGGCCACGTCGGTGCCGGCCAGGCGACCGCGCGCCTTTAGCTTTCCGGGGAACGGCAGCTTTTGGCTAACCTCCGCCATCAGGCCCACCATCCCGGCGGCGGTCTCGGCCATTTGGCCAAGCGGGGTCACTTCCAGCATCGGATCCTCCAGGCTCGTCACCTGCGGAATACGCTCGGCCAGACCCTGCACTTTCGCCTCGGCCGAGCGGATTGTCGGATTACGCGCCAGAGCCAAACGAACATAATCTTCGCAGGATGCGTTGGGCTTAATGTCGTTGCTCGCATCGGCCGGGCGTGATGCCGCCAGCGTGCCAGAACTGTGTAGGGCGCCGCCGCCTGAAAGCCGCCAGGTCGCGGCATCGTGCTTGATCCAGGCGCGAACGTCGTTTTCTGCCGAAGACGAGCTGCAGCCGGCAACAAGCAGCATCGCAGCCACGCCTCCCAACAGCATCATTGCGTTACTTTTCATGGATCGATTCAACCTGCTCTCGGAACGGACCTCAACTCAAGACAAATCGCCAATGCGGTCAGCCCGCATTGTAGTTAACGAGTCGGGGCACCGAAAAAGTTCAACGAATGGGCCAGAATTGGCCGGCCCTGCGGCGCTATTCAAAGCGAAGCCCGCCGGCAATTTCGATCAACCGATCCACCGAAAGCTCGCCGATCAGGCATATCCACCGGCCATCCGTCTGCGTGCTGACCATGTTCAGTTGGCCGGAAGATTCGACGTGGTAAGCGCGCCCCTTGCGCGTCAGCGTCGGTGATTGCGGGGAATGCAAATCGGTCGATCGGGCGACGCTCATGGTGACGGGATGGCCGTCTTCGCGGAACAGCACACAGGCAACTTTTCGATCCTTGATCGAGTGCATGCAGCAGGCCATGACCTGCGAATTAACCGCTTCGGGCAAGCCGGGGTTCTGCGGCCATCGGTCGGCCAGCACCTTGCTTGCCTGCTCCATTGAATCGACCTGCACGATCGATGCGGGATGGTTCAGCATGTCGCGATGCAGCTGGACCATGTCCGCAGCCGAGGCCAGCACACTTCCGCCGGTGGTGCTCCAGAAAATCGCGCCGAGAGTTATCACGATGAGCAAGCTCGCAGCCAGGGCGCGCATCGGCCCCAGCCAGAGCAATGATCCGAACGCCGAGCGTTTTTGAGGCCGCGGAATCTGAGCCAGTAAAGCCCGATCCAGCCGCGAGGTGTCTACCGGAATCAAGGCCAGCTTCACCAGGCGCTCGGCGATCGCGCGCTCGGTGTCGTCACGGAAATTATCGGATTCCGGAAGCATCATCAGTTGACTCGATTCGGTGCATCATTTGGCCGATGGCAACAGTCGCATTTCTCTGGCCAGTGGGGTCAACGCCGCTCGCAGCATGGCGCGACCCCGATGTACCCGAGATTTAACGGTGCCCACGGGCACATCCAGCACGGCGGCGGCGTCAATCAGCGTCATGCCCTGCACGTCCACCAGCAACAGGGTCCAGCGAATCTCCTCGGGCAAATCCTTTAATGCCGCCAGGATCGTCTGATCCCCGAACGCGTTCAAAATCTCTCGCGGGCTGTTCCACTGCTCGCCCGGTGGGGCGTTATCCGGCATTTCGGTCCCAAGGTCGTTAAGGCTGACATCCTTGCCCCGCGATGTTCCGGCTCGAAGCCGGTCGGTCCGGGTATTCCGCAGAATCGTCATCAGCCAGGCCAATACGTCGGTCCCGTCGCGGAAGCTCGCCAGCGCCTTGAATGCCTTGATGAAGGTCTCCTGAGCCAAGTCGTCGGCTTCGGTCGCGTTGCCAGTCAGGATTTGCGCAACCCGCAACAGTCTGGCCCGCTCGGGCCAGACCAAGGCATAAAACCGGTTTGTGGCGTGCTGGTGGTCCAAAAATTCTCGCTGGCCGCCGAGCCACTACCTCTATAAACGAGAGGCGGGCGGAAAAAAGTTCAATGATATCGCTTGGCAGGCGAATCGCCGGACGCGCCGGCGGCGATAGGGGATGATAGTTCACCCGCTGACCAAGGCAACGCAGGCGCGTGGTTCAACACGCAGGGGGCGGTCGATATAATCCGGAGCATGGATGGGAACGGTAGAGAACAGGAGATGCGTGTCGCCGCCGGTGCGAGTTGCGTTAACGCGGGTGTAACAACGCTGCGGTTCGTTGTCCGCTTGGGGGCGCAGCGCCGGGAGGTCTGGTTTCGGATCATAGGCGCCGCGGCGAAATCCACCGGCGACGCGGCACTGGCGCTGGGGTTGTTGCCGGCGATGCGATGGGCGGATCG
>JBBQSU010000013.1:0-39869 GCA_038234815.1 Tepidisphaerales bacterium
ACGATCGGAATGATCATGCTGGAGAAAATCAACGCCAGCCCCCAACGACTGCTAGAGGCTATTATGAACTTGTCAGAACTTGTCGCGCCAAACTGGGGATGATTCAGATTGAATTGGCGTTGACTTTCCCCATAATGGCCGTCCCTAACTTGAAAGGAAACACAATATGAAACAACCCATTCGTGTGGCAGTGACGGGGCCAGCCGGCCAGATCGGCTATGCCCTTTTGTTCCGAATCGCATCCGGGGCCATGTTTGGCCCGGACCAGCCGGTAATTCTGCAATTGCTCGAAGTCCCGGTGGAAAAAGTCCTTAAGGCGCTTGAAGGCGTCGCTATGGAGCTTGACGACTGCGCCTTCCCGCTTTTGCACGGCATCGTGCAAACCAGCGATCCCAATGTCGGCTTTAAGGATGCCAACTGGTGCCTGCTGGTGGGTGCCAAGCCCCGCGGGCCGGGCATGGAGCGTGCCGATCTCCTCAAGGACAACGGCAAAATTTTCACCGAACAAGGCCAGATCATCGACCGCGTGGCCGCCAGTGATTGCCGCGTGGCCGTGGTGGGCAACCCCGCCAATACCAACTGCATGATCGCCGCCAGTGTCGCCAAGCGACTTCCGCCGGAACGCTTCACCGCCATGGTGCGCTTGGACGAAAATCGCGCCCGCACGCAACTGGCCAGGAAGGCCAACGTCCTGGTCTCCAGCGTGACCGACACCTACATCTTCGGCAATCACAGCCCCACGATGTTTCCGGCGTTTCACCTGGCCAAGATCAACGGCAAGCCGGTACCGCAAGTCATCGGGCATCACGAATGGCTTCGCGGGGAATTCTGCGAAACCGTCGGCAAGCGAGGCGCCGCCATCATCGCCGCCCGCGGGGCCTCCAGCGCCGCCTCGGCCGCCAATGCCCTGGTCGATCACGTCCATGACCTGATGACCCCGGGCAAAATTCACTCCGTTGCCGTCAAGAGCAACGGGGAATACGGCTTTGACGCCAACGTCTGGGCCGGCCTGCCAGTGAAAACCACCACCCCGGGCAGCTTTGAAGTCATCAAGGGCCTGGCGATGGACGATTTCGCCAAGCAGAAAATCGCCGCTACCAACAAGGAACTGGTAGACGAGCGCGAAGCCGTAAAAGGCATGCTCGGAAAGTAACAAGGCAGATTAGCCGCACTTTTCCCCGCGCGGCGGGTGAATGGGGCCTAGTAAAAGGCAAGCCCAATCACCCGCCGCGTGCTTAAGGGAACATCGCCCTTGAACGCGCATTGCATTGTTTTGCGCGCGAGCGCCCGCCAATTCCCGTCCCTGAATCAACAACCTGGCCCGACGACCTAATGTTCAAACCGGGGACAGGAATGGGGTCTGGACATCGCCGCTAACGAAGGGAGATAAATTAACAGCACCCGACGTCTCATGAATGGTCCCTTTTACTCACAAGGAGATGTTGAATCCACTACGGGTTGCAAGGTTGGGTGGATCATCGCGCGGCCGCGTGATCCTTCGCATCGGCCTGAAAAAGGGGCGACTTAACCTCGGCAACCGCAAAATTTGTCACTTGTTTACGGATTTGAACGGCGCGCATCCAAATGCAAGCCGCGCGCATCCAGATCGAAGCGGCGCGCATTCAGATCGAAGCGGCGCGCATCCAAATGCAAGCCGCGCGCATTCAGATCGGGCCTGGAAAAGGTGACACACATCGTTTCGGAGATACGATGTGCGTCACCTTTTCCGGGTTCGACGGCGGGCAGTTGAAGGCGCCGCGTGTGTTTTCTTGATCTTTGTTGGCAGGCACTTATCCTCCACTTGAACAAAAGGAGCGACCCTTGGCGACTATTCGACCATTCATGGGGATTCGATATTCGAGGCGGAAGCAGATCGATTTTTCGCAGGTGATTGCCCCGCCTTATGACGTGCTGGATGAGGACGGCAAGGCCAAGCTCCAAGCGCGGCACCCGAATAACATCGTCACGGTTGATCTGCCGCATCTGCCGCCGAAATCGGTCGGTCCCGATGCCACGTATGAGAAGGCCGCGATGACGCTGCAATCGTGGCTGGCCGGCGGGGTGCTGGAGAAGGACGCGCGGGCGGCGCTCTATCCTTATACGCAGACTTACGAACACAGTGGCCGGGCGTTTCATCGGCGGGGGTTTCTGGCTGCGGTCCGGCTGTCGCCATTCGGCAAAGGGGAGGTGGTCCCCCACGAAAAAACCTACGCATCGGCGATCGAAGACCGCTTAAAACTTACGCGCGCAACCGGCGTGCAGCTTTCGCCCATCTTCGGGCTATACAGCGACCCGCGCACTGAGGTCACCAACGCGCTTTATCACGACCTGAGCAAACCGGAAATGTCGGCGACGCTGAGCGGGGTGCAGAACGATCTGTGGAGCGTCACGGATTCGGAGGTGGAAACCAAGGTGATCGATTTGATGGCCCGGAAGCCGATCTACATCGCTGACGGCCATCACCGATACACCATGGCCCTGGCGTATCAGAAGGAGCTGGCGGAGAAAGCCGGCGGAGCGCTTCCGCCGGCGCATCCGGCGAATTTTTGCCTCTTTCACCTCGTCAGTATGCAGGACGATGGGTTGCTGATTCTGCCCACGCATCGCCTGATCGGCGGGCTGAGGAATTTTGATCCGAAGGCGTTTGCTGCCGCCGTCGCCGGAGCATTCAGTATGACCGAAACCAATCTTGCGCCCAATCAGGTGGGGACGTACATCGACGAGGTATTGCCCAAGCAACCGGCCCACTCGTTCGGTCTGTATCACGCGGCCGGCAAAAAACTCTATCAACTGACGCTCACCAATCCCGACGTGCTCAAGCCGCTTGAACCGACGCACAGCGAGGCCTGGTGCAAACTGGACGTGGCGATTCTCCAGCGATATCTGCTCGACGAAATCCTTCAACCGAAGTTCGCGGGATCGACGGAGATCAGCAAAGGCTATACGGCATTGTCGGAAGAAGTGGTGCCGAAAACCGACGCCGGAAAATTTCAGATTGCATTGCTGTTGAAAAGCACCCCGCTGCACGCATTGGAAGAACTTGGCAAGCACAACGAAGTGATGCCGCAAAAGAGCACTTACTTCTTCCCGAAATTAGCGACGGGAATGGTAATGAATGCGGTGACGTAGGAGGACGAGTGGGTGTGGCAAAATAGCGATTGGGGCATGGGGTATTTACTCGGCCTTCCCCAGGCTCACTTCTCGATCGCTTTGACGATGCGTTCTTGAAGCGGTTTGATCGAGGAGTTGCTGCCTTCGGGGATGCCGTTCATGAGAATGCTGAAGGCGTACCATCTGCCGTCGCGGGCGGTGAGGAATCCGCTCAGGCAGCTAGTCCCCGCGACAAAGCCGCTTTTGGCGAACACCCGGCCGCGCAGGTCAGAGCCTTTAAAACGGTCGTCGAGTGTGCCATCCACCCCGGCGACCGCCAGGCTCTTTATGTACATCTCCCGATGCGGGCTGAAGTATTCGTGCATGAGCACGCGCGTGATGGCACTGGCGGTGATGGTGTTATGTTTGGACAGCCCACAGCCGTCATCGAGATGGAACTGGTCCTCGACCACGCCCGCCGAGCGCAGAAATTTGCCGACAGCCGTCGGGCCGTTTTCCCACGATCCGCTTTTTCCCGTCGCGGCAAAACCGATGCGCTTGCAGAGGGCCTCGGCGTACAGGTTCATGCTGTCCTTGTTGGCCCGCGTGATGACCTGCACCAGCGAGGTTTCGTGGATCGCCAGAACGACCGGCCGAACGGCGGGCGCGTCGAGCGCGTCGGCCGGATCGGGATTGTCGATTTTTTCGCGCCTCGTCCGGTCACGGCGCACGGGGCCGGTGATATTGATGCCGGCAGCGGCGAGGGTTTCGGAAAGCACCGTGCCTGCGAACATGGGCGGGTCGTAAACCGTCACCGAAATGGCCTTCTCGTTGGGATCGGGAATCTCGCCACGCAGAACGATGTCATTGCCCACAGGCAAGCGCGAAAGCCAGACGGCGTTCTCACGGCCTCCCACGCAGGTGTTGGTCACCCGCGCGTAATGGGTGGCGGGGTCGGTCCGGTACTGCACCAACTGCCCGATGGCGGTGGGACGGAGATAGAAATCAAGGCAATTGGCGTTGAGATTCAGCCCGCCCACGCCGGCCATGTATCGCTTGTGCAACTGATCGGCCGGCCAGTTGGGGTGGACGAATCGCTCTTCAAATACGCTGTCGTCTACGACAACCCCTTTAAGTTCTTTGATACCCTTCTGCTTGACGATGTCGGCCCAGTTCTTGAACAGCGTGGTGCTATCCCAGCCGGCCTTCTTGAGCAACTCGGCATCGCCGAGGGTTGGGTCGCCGTCGCCAATCAGGACAAGGCTGCCGTCATAGAAAGCCAGGCGCGTGCGGAATTTGAAGTCGGCCCCCAGTTTGTCGATGGCCGCTGCGGTAGTAATCAGCTTGAGATTGCTGGCCGGGATGAGGGGAATGTCACTGTCGTGCTTAAAAAGTCGCGGGGAATTCTCAGCCGAATCCTCCAGGCGGACGATCTGAATGCCGACTTCCGCGCGAGCCAGCAGTTTGTCGGCCAGCACGGCCCTGACCTCTGTCTGCAAATCCGCGCGAGCGGTTTGACAACAGGCCACAAGCCCGGCGGCCATCGCCCAGATGACGATTTGCGCCCAGGCACTTCCGCGGGCATTGAACGTGTCGCGCGCCTGCAACTTCATGCGTACCGTTATCGACAATTGCATGGCCTAAACAAGAGCGGGGGTTTGACGCCTTCTGCACCGAGCAGTATTATATCCCCCCTTTCCACCCGTTTCAGCCTTCCTTACGTGTTTGCTGACTGCGGATTTTTTAGTAATAGATGCCTCGACCGCTCCGACAAATCGGAGCAAAGGACCAACTGCCATGCGTGCCAGCGACATTAAAAAGGGAACCGCCATCATCATCGACGGGAAGCTCTATGTGGTGACCGGTGCGGATCACAACACGCCCGGAAACCTCCGCGCCAAAGTGACGTTTAAAATGCGCGACGTCGGCAAGGGCACGATCATGGACAAGCGCGTCGGGGCTACGGACGACATCCAGATCACCACCCTCGACAGCCGCCAGGTGGAATATCTTTATAGCGACAACGAAGGCCACTGGCTGATGGACTTGGAAACGTTCGATCAGGCCTGCATTTCCAAGGAAGTTTTCGGCAACGACATCCTTTATCTCAAGCCCAATACACAGCTCACCGCGTCGTATCACGACGGCAAGATCGTCACTTATGAACTGCCGAAAACAGTCGATCTGAAGATCGTGGACACCCCGCCCATTCTCAAAGGCGCGACGGCAACCAATCAGCTCAAGGAAGCCAAGCTGGAAACCGGCCTGAACACCCGCGTGCCGGGGTTCATCATCACCGGCGAGGTCATTCGGATTAATACCGAAACCGGCGAATACCTAAGCAGGGCGTGATTTAGTCAGCGACTGAGCATTTCGCACCGCATCGGTTCGATTTGCTCAAATCACCCAAGCGCAGGACAAAGTCGCCATTCCGCTCGTTGGGGCAGGCTCATATAAGTTCAGTCCTGGCGGCAGGAATGCCCTATCAGGATTATCTACAATGCCGCCGTGCTGCGAGGAATTCGAGGAGTGACGCTGCGATCATAAACGCGAAGGCATGTAGGCCGGCTCGCGCGTCGCAATCTCAGATCGCATGAAACATCTGCGATCATCCGACATTGCCTAGGGAAACGGCGTACCCGCCGGGCATTCGGCGCGTTTGCTTACAAATCGCGCAGGAGAATCTTCCCAGACCCGCTAAATCGCTACTTGCACGCAATTTGCTTGCAGGAGGAGAGCGGATGAGGTGTCAATCTAACCGTGCGTTTCTTGACGACAGACCCTTCGGTCGTCATAGTCACGCGCCCGCGCTTAGTGCGATCCGCTCATCCGACGACGGGTCGTTTGATTCGCTATTTATTTTTATCTCTTTTGAGGAGTTATTCCATGGGTTCGTCCAATCTGCGGCAAGATGCCATTAAAGCCATCGCCAGCACGAAACATCAGCTCAATCGCGTCGACTTTAAGACGACGCACATCAAGGATTTGTTCGGCATCAACGTATTCAACGAGGAAACACAGCGGGCACGTCTGCCCAAGCCGATCTTCAAGGCTCTGCAGAAAACTATCAAAACCGGCGCGCCTTTGGACCCCTCGATCGCTGATTCCGTGGCTTCGGCCATCAAAGACTGGGCCATCGAAAAGGGTGCCACGCACTACACCCATATTTTCCAGCCCATGACCGGCATCACCGCCGAAAAGCATGACAGCTTCTTGACCCCTGACGGCACCGGCGGCGCCATCGCGGAGTTCAGTGGGAAGGAACTGAGCAAAGGCGAACCCGACGCGTCATCGTTCCCCTCCGGCGGACTGCGGGCAACCTTTGAAGCCCGCGGGTATACCGCCTGGGACCCGACCAGCCCGGCTTACGTCATGGAGAACCCCAATGGCTTTACGCTGGCCATCCCCACGGCATTTTTGAGTTGGACCGGGGATTCGCTCGATAAGAAGACCCCGCTCCTCAAATCCATGGAAGTCCTCAGCACACAGGCCCTGCGCGTGCTCAAGGTCTTCGGGAAGTCCGCCCCTCGCGTGATCACCACGGTCGGCCCGGAACAGGAATACTTCCTGATCGACAAGCGATTCTATTATCTCCGCCCGGACCTGATTAATTGCGGGCGAACCCTCTTTGGCGCCCCGCCACCCAAGGGCCAGGAACTGGAAGATCAGTACTTCGGCTCGATCCCGCCGCGGGTGCTGGCATTCATGGCCGAGGCCGAACTGGAACTTTTCAAATTCGGCGTGCCCGTAAAAACCCGGCACAACGAAGTGGCCCCCAGCCAATACGAAATCGCCCCGATTTACGAAGACAGCAATCTGGCGACTGACCACCAGAACCTGGTGATGGAAGTGCTGCGGAAGACCGCCGACCATTACGGCCTGGTCTGCCTGCTGCACGAAAAGCCCTTCGCCGGGATTAACGGCTCGGGCAAGCACAACAACTGGTCGATGAGCACCGATTACGAAAACCTGCTCGAACCGGGAAACACCCCCCACGACAACGCGCAGTTCCTGGTCTTCACCGCTGCCGTCATCCGCGCGGTCAACAAGTACAGCAAAATCCTGCGGCTTTCGATTGCGTCGGCCCATAACGACCACCGCCTCGGCGCCAACGAAGCCCCGCCGGCCATTATCTCCATCTTCCTCGGCGATCAGCTCAACGACGTGATCGACCAGATCGAGCAAGGCGGGGCCAAGAGCAGCATGCAAGGCGGATTGTTTGAAACCGGCGTTTCAGTCCTTCCAAAGATTCCCAAGGAGGCCGGCGACCGAAACCGCACTAGCCCGTTCGCATTTACGGGCAACAAGTTTGAGTTCCGCGCGGTCGGCAGCAGTGCCAACATTGCCGGGGCCAATACCGTGCTGAATACGATCGTCGCCGAATCGCTCGACTACATCGCCACTGAACTCGAGAAGGCCACGAAGGCCGGCAAGTCGCTCAATGATGCCATCCAGGCCCTTTTGCCCGCCATCATCAAGGAAAGCCGCAAGATCATCTTCAATGGCAACGGCTATAGCGAAGAATGGCACGCCGAAGCCGAGAAACGCGGACTGCCGAATCTCAAGAATACCGTCGATGCCCTTCCAGTGGTGATTGAGCCGGAAACCATCAAGCTGTTCACCAAGTATGGCGTGTATAGCGAGAAGGAATTGCGTAGCCGGTTTAATATCCTTTCCGAAGCCTACGTCAAAGCGCTGGCCATCGAAGCAAAAACCGCGCTGGCCATCGCGACCACGCAGATCATGCCGACGGCCCTGAAGTTCCAGAAGGAAATCGCCGACAGCGTGATCGCCACCAAAGCCGCAGGGGCAACCAGCGCCGCAGGGTCACAAATCCTCGGCAGTGTTGTCAGTGGAATCGATGCCCTGGCCAAGGCCATTGTTACGCTCGACAAAGCCCTGCAGCATCACGTCGAAGGCGAACCCTTCGATCATGCCAAGTACGCCCGATCACACATTTTCACGGCCATCAACAGCGTGCGTGAAGCGGTCGACAAACTCGAAGGCATCGTCAGCGACGATCTCTGGCCGCTGCCAAAGTATTCGGAAATGCTGTTCATCAAATAGTTCGATTCAATCGGATTACCAATGAGCCAGACTATCCAACGGCCCCGGGCGATCTCCGCTCGGGGTCGTTGGTTTTTTTTTACCCCGTCCCGCAGCCCGAACCCTGCGGGTATACTCCGGCCGCAAAGCTCCGCCGTCGAACCCAGTGTGCCGATGAAACTTCCGGTCATTGAATTTCGCAGCTCCGATCCCATTATCGTTAGCCATTGGTCGGGCACACTGCATCCCTCCGCTACGCTCGTCTGTGATGGAACAACACACCAGACGATCCTTGTCGAGTCCGGCGAAGTTAGGCGACGATGGGATGACCCGCTTGAAGCACTGGCTTGGATGGCCAACGACATTCGCCAAAGCGATTCATCCAACGAGCGATGGTGCGGATATCTCAGCTATGATCTTGGTCGGCTGTTTGAATCGCTCCCCGTCAAGGCAACGGATGACCTCCAACTCCCCCTTTTTGCCTTCGTCAAAGGCAAGAGGTCCGAGCCTTCAACAATACTTTCACCGGGTTCCGAAGTTAATCCAATTTTGACCCGCGAGATGGGTTCGACCTTTAGCAGGGCCGAGTATCTCTCGGCAGTGGAAAAATCGCTGGATTACATCCGCGCCGGCGACATCTTTCAGGTAAACTTGTCCCAGCGCTTTGCGGTGGCTACCGACGTTTCAGCCGAGCGCGCTTTCGCTCGCCTCACGCAAGCCAATCCCGCTCGGTACGGCGCGCTACTGCAGTTCCCCGACTTCGCTGTCGTCTCCAATTCACCAGAACTTTTTCTACACGTTTCCCGCGACGGAACGATCATCACGCGGCCGATCAAGGGCACACGGCCCAACGCGCCGGGTATGCACTCTGACCTGCTGCACAGCATTAAAGATCAGGCCGAACTGAACATGATCGTGGACCTCGAGCGGAACGACCTCGGCCGGGTCTGTCGCATCGGCAGCGTGCGCGTCATCAAGCCGCGAGCCATTGAGGCGCATCCTACGGTCCTTCACGGTGTAGCCACCGTCGCCGGCACGCTCCGACCGGACGTCCGATTTGTCGATCTCCTACGCGCCACCTTCCCCGGCGGGAGCATCACCGGCGCGCCCAAAATCCGCGCGATGGAAATCATCGAAGAACTTGAGCCGGTCCGACGGGGCATCTATTGCGGCGCGATCGGCCAGCTTTGCCCTGATGGGTCAATGCAGTTCAACCTGGCCATTCGCACAATGGTCTTTAAGAACAACCGGGCTTATATCCCCGTCGGCGGGGGTATTGTCGCCGATTCGATCCCCCAATCCGAGTACGAAGAAACGCTGATAAAAGCCCACGCAATGTTCGCCTCAATTGGCGTGCGACATGTCTGATTTGGCAGCAATCGCCGCGTCATTGCTTTGCGAAAAACATCTGTACGCCCATCATCGAAATCACCAGCGAATCATTCTTCATCCCGACTGTGATCTGACTTTCCCGCTGGCGGCCTTCGCCTTTGACGAAAAGCGAGTTGCCGTCAAGGCGATAAGTGCCCTTGTCAATCCGCTTGTTCCCACCGGCGGCGGTCATCTCGGTGACGATGCTGTTTCCCGCCCCAAACGTATAGCTCGGATTTCCGGCCTTGCCCATGTCGTCATGCAACTTCTTCTTCGTCTCGGCATCCATCCCTGAGGCCAGGGCTTCCACGGTTTTATCGATGTCGAACTTCCAGGTCCCCAGGAGTTTGGCCGCCTCGGGCGGGGTTCCGCGGCGCTCGGCGTCGTATTCAGCCCGGGCCTGCGTCTGAGCCGACTTTTCACGGCCACTTCGGTCGCTTATTTCCTTCAAACGCGCCTTCACAACCGCGATCGATTCCTTGGGAGTCGCCGCCAATGTCTCCTTGGCATTGACGGCGTCGTCTCCGCCTCGCTCCAACCCATTAATTGCGTCCGCGACGTTGACGACGTTAAATTCAATTTCACCCCAGCGCTCCTCGGTCAGCCCGGCGTCCTTAATCGCCTGTTGGCCGGCCTTTTCCAGTCTTTCCTTTCCGGCAGGGTCCCGAACAAACATCCGCCGCGCCGCGGCCAGCGCGCGAACGTTCTCGACCTTCAAGTACGCATCCACGTCACCCGCCGACAATTTCGCCCCCTCATCCTGCGCACGCAAGATCGAGCAATGGAACACCAGCGCCCCGGCCAGAAGCAAGACGATTGTATTTCGCATTCTTACAAAGTAGTGCCGGGCAAGGTTCGATTCAAGGGCGAATTTCTGAAGGAATCGGTTATAGTGCGATTTATGGCTTCACTCTGGCTCAACGGAAGTTTCATCGAAGAAGACGAGGCACACGTCTCCATTCGTGATACGGGCTTGCTGCACGCCGCCGGCGTTTTCACGACCTTGCGAGCCTACGGTGGAAAGGCGTTTCGGATTGCCCAGCATCTGCATCGCCTGCGGCAGTCCTGTGAGGCACTGGCGGTCGTACTGCCCTATTCCGACGAGCAACTTGCGACCGCGATTCGGGAACTGCTGGAACAAAACGAGCTACGGGACGCGCGATTGCGTTTGACCGTCACCCGTGGCGCCTCGATAGCCGATGCCGAGAATGGCATCCGCCTTGAACCCAACGTTTTTCTCACCGCCGTCGAGCTTCAGCCCTATCCCGACGAGCTTTACACCCGCGGAATGACCGTGATCGTGTTGGACGATCAGAAGCTAAACCCCTATGACATTCAGGCAGGTCATAAGACGCTGAATTATTTCTCGCGACTGGCCGCGCTGCGTGACGCCCACCTGCGGGGTGCCGGCGAGGCGCTCTGGTTCAATGTCCACAACTATCTGCAATCGGGCAGCACCGGCAACATTTTTCTGGTGAAGGACGGCGCTTTAATCACGCCCCCCACCTCCGCCGATCTGTTGGAAGCGTCGATTGCTCAGCAAACGCCTTATCCCAAAAGCGCCGTGCTGCCGGGCATCATTCGACAATGCGTTATCGAACTGGCGGCGCAGATGATCATCCCCGTACACGTTCGAGGCATCGATATTGTCCAACTTCTCGACGCCGACGAAGTTTTCTTAACCAACAGCATCATGCAGGTGATGCCGGTTTGTCGGATCGAGCGCAAAGCCATTGGCAACGACAGGCCCGGGACTATCACGCTCCGGCTCATCGACGCGTTATTCAATTCTATTCACCAACTGGACACCGAAGGCTGACCGCAGGTTTATTGCGAGTTTACTAAAACCCATGAATAAACTCTCAACCATTCTGAAGGCACTTGATGCCATCGCCCCACTTTCACTGGCCGAGCCCTGGGACAACGTCGGTCTGATCGCCGGCGACCCCGGCGCGCGGGTCAGCCGCGCAATCGCCTGCATTGATTACACTCCCGCCGTCGCGCGCGAGGCCCGCGAGCAGCGCTGCGAACTGGTCCTGGCTTATCACCCGCCGCTGTTTGATGGTGTCAAGAAAATTACAGCCGACGGCCCGTCGTCGCTCGTTTTCGATGCCATCGCCCGGGGGGTGGCGATCTACTCCCCACATACGGCGCTGGACATCGCCGACGGCGGAACCAACGACATGCTGGCTGACGCGCTGGCCCTTCAGGACCGCCGGCCGCTCAAACTGATTAGCGGAGCGACTCAGCAATATAAGTTGGTGACGTTCGTGCCGGAAAGCGCGATCGAAGCCGTTTCTACTGCCCTTTTTGATGCCGGCGCAGGCCATATCGGCAAGTATTCGTCTTGTGGGTTCCGCTCGGAAGGAACGGCGACTTTCTTCGGCTCCGCCGAAACGCGGCCAGCCGTCGGCCAAAGCCAGACCCTGGAAAAAGTGCCGGAAATCCGCGTGGAAACCCTCGTGCCGATCGAGCAAGTCGCTGCCGTTCTCGCGGCGCTGAAGCACTCCCATCCTTACGAAGAGCCGGCCTTCGATCTGCTGCAACTGGCCGCGCCCCCGCGGAGCGTCGGCATGGGGAGGATCGGCACGCTCCCCGGCGATGTCACGGCCGACATGCTTATCAATCGGCTGAAGCGCGAGTTGGGGATCGATCATGTTTTGGCGGCTGGCGACACGAGCAAACTGGTCCGCCGGGCCGCCGTGTGCGCGGGCTCTTGCGGTAAGCTCCTAGACGACGTCCTGGCGGCAAAGGCCGATTTATACCTCACCGGCGAAATGCGCCATCACGATGCGATCAAAGCGGCCCGCTGCGGATTGACCGTGGTCTGCACCCTGCATTCCAACAGCGAGCGCGCCGTCCTTAAACGACTGGCCCAGCGGCTTCGGGATGAGACGACTCTGGAGGTACTGTTGAGTCAGGCTGATCAGGATCCATTTCGGGTTGCTTGAGCGATTCTTCTGCCGGCACCTCCCCAGCCACTTCCTTAGGCGCTTCGGCTGATGGAAGTACAGGAATCACCGTCTCTCCCGGCGGGAAAAGTCCGCCCACGGCATCGACAATCACCCCGCCATTTTCACGCCACAACAGGTTGAATGTTTCAAGGTCCTTTGACGCCTTCGTAACCGCCGATCGCGCCAGGTCCAGCACCTGCGCCTGCAACTCGGCCTGGTGATGGGCCAGCATTGTTTCCGCGGACTGCTTTAGCGCAAACTCCGTCAGCACCACATGGTCGTGCCAGCGGCCCAGGGCGTCCTGCATTTGCTTGAACATCACCAGAATCTCCGGCAACAGCGCGTGCCCCTGTTCCACAGCCATCTCCAGCGTGTAACGCAGCACCTTGCCGGCAAGGCGTAACTCGTGAGCGTCCGCGCCATTGTCCCCTTCGCCCATACGGTTGGCCTTTTTACCGAACGATTCGAGTTGATCTCTCACCGACCGGGCAAGCAGATCATCCACCTCGGGCCGAACCTCTTCCACGTCTTCCTGCAAACCCCACCACTGCCCCAGATTCGCCAGCACCCGCGAGGCGCCCGGGCGCTCCATCGATGCGCCCCAAGCCTCGTCGCGGGCCAGTTGGCAACGCCTTAACAGCCACACCGCGGCATCAGGTGTGACGTCGGTGGTCTCGGACGATTCTAAATTCTTTCGTATCACATCAAGGTCGCGCAATTTCCCCAGCCGGCGGCGCAGCTTGGAAAGCGTGCGGGCAAAGGTCGCCGCATGCGCCTGTCGCAACACCGGCTCAAGCAAGTCGATCGCGGCCTTTAGCCGGCGCGTCGCCACGCGGGATTGATGCACGGCATCGGTTTCGCCGCGTTTCAGTGCCGCAGGGATGCGATCTCGAAGCAAGCGCACTTGCGCGTCCATATACCGGCCAATTCCAAACGGCTGCTCTTCCAATTGTCCATTCATGGCGTCTATGATAAACAAAATCGATCGATCGATTGTTAAGAGTTTCACCCAATTTTAGCCGAGGCTTAATTGAACGAACTTAAACGCACGGAATTGTCGGTCCGGCAGGAAAAAGCTGTCCTGGTAGGTGTGATTTTGCCGGGATCAACCGCCGATCCCCGCCAGCCCTTGGGAGAATTGGCCTCGCTAGCCAAAACCGCCGGGGCCAAAGTCGTCGGTGAAGTCCTCCAGCGCCGGCAGCGCGTCGATTCGGGCACCTATATCGGCTCGGGCAAGGCCATCGAGATTGCCGATCTGGCCATCAAGCACGGCGCCAACTGCATCATTTTCGACAACGACCTGGCGCCCAGCCAGATCGGTTCTCTCGAAAAGCTCATCAATGAACACGCGGAATCCGAACCGCTCAAGGGCATCAAGGTGATCGATCGGTCGGAACTGATTCTAGACATCTTCGCCACCCGGGCGCGCTCCGCCGAGGCCAAGCTGCAAGTGGAACTGGCCCAGATGCAGTACACCTACCCGCGACTGACGCGCATGTGGGGACACCTGGAGCGCATCGCCAACGGTGGATCGAACATCGGCATCGGCACCCGCGGGCCAGGCGAAACGCAGCTCGAAGTAGACCGGCGGCTGGTGCGCAAGCGCATCTCCGATCTCAAGGCCGACATCGCCAAGGTGCAGGCTCGCAAGACCCGACTGGTGGCCGAGCGCAATCGCCAGCACTTCACCGTGTGTATCGTGGGGTATACCAACGCGGGAAAAAGCACACTGTTCAATACTCTGACTGCTGCCGGCACGTATGCCGATGACAAGCTCTTTGCCACCCTGGATACCAAAACCCGTGCCTGGCGACTGGAGCGGGGCACGGAGGTGATGCTGAGCGACACGGTTGGGTTTGTGCGAGACCTGCCGCACGGACTGGTGGCCAGTTTTCGGGCCACCCTGGAGGAAGCCGTCAATGCCGATCTGTTATTGCATGTGCTGGACGTGGGGCATCCGCGAGCACAACAGCAGTTTGACTCGGTTCACCAGGTGCTTCAAGAAATCGGCGTGGGGGATAAGACCGAAATGCTCCTGCTGAATAAGATCGACACGCCCGAAGGGGAAGAAAATATGCCGTTCTGGCGCACGCTGCATAACGGATCGATCCCCGTCAGCGCAAAGACCGGCGCAGGGCTGGCTGAAGTGCAGGAAGCGGTCTACCAGTTCGTCCGCGGGCAGCAACTGCAAGTGACGATGGAAGCCGATGTGACCAACGGCAAATTGCTCAGTTTCATTGAAAGCCATACCCGCGTGACCGCGCGGGAAATAATCGAAGACAACAAGGTGCGACTGGTAGCCACGGCGGGCAAAAAGACCCTTGACGAGCTGAAGAGAAACGAGCAACTCACGATAGTAAAGATCGAATCGTGCGGTTGATCGCACCGCTGCCACGACGCCAAAATAGGTCGAAACGCAGAATGGCGTTTCCGGCATCGGGATTTTGCGAGAGGAGCCGTTCCAAAGGCCCTGCCAGGGAAGCACGCCTGACCCGAACGAGCCGGCTTACTCTTTCCCCTTCCCACAAAAGTCCACGAGCCGGGCGATTTCGCTGCGCAGGTCTTTGCGATGGACGACGAAATCGACGAAACCGTGTTCTTCCAGGAATTCGCTGCGTTGGAAGCCTTCGGGCAATTCAACTTTGATGGTATTCCAGATCGTGCGCGGACCGGCGAAACCGATCAGGGCTTTGGGTTCGGCGATGATGAAATCACCGAGCATGGCGAAGCTGGCGGTCACTCCGCCGGTGGTGGGGTCGGCCAGCAGGCTGATGAACAATCCTCCGACGTCATCAAGCCGCGCAAGGGCCGCAGAGGTCTTGGCCATCTGCATCAAACTAAGGGTGGATTCCTGCATGCGCGCCCCGCCCGAACAACTCACGATCAGCACGGGCAATTTTTCGCTTGTAGCCTGCTCGATAGCCAGCGTGATCTTCTCCCCCACCACCGATCCCATCGACCCCATCATAAAAGTCGGGTCCATGACCGCGAATATGATCGGCCGACCTTTGATAAAGGCGCGCCCGCAGACCACGGCGTCGCGGTTGCCCGTCTTTAGCTGCTCGGCAACCAGTCGGTCCTTGTACGCCTTCTTATCAACGAACTTGAGCGGGTCGGTCGGTTCGATGTCGTCAAACATCTCCTCGAAACTCCCCTCGTCGGCCAACTGCTGAACCCGTGCCCGGGCCGAAACCCGGAAATGATGCTGGCAGTTCGGGCAGACATTGAGATTCTCATCCACCGCCTTGCGAAAGAGCATGTCTTCGCATTCCGGGCAGCGCAGCCACAGGCCCTCGGGAATGCCTTCCTTGCGGACTTCAGTGTTGGGTGCTTGCGACATGTGTGTGGTTCTCCCAATAGCTCAGCGGGCGATTTGCTCGTCGGCCAACTCGATCGTTTCCATCGTTGCCGGCTGATGCAAATGACCGGCGATCTGCTCCAGCGATTCGCATCGCAAAATACCCAGGAGCATCTGCATTGCCAGCGGGCGAGTGGGAATCGCAATCGCCGGGCATCGGTTTCGTTTCAAAATCTTGGTCAGCCCCTTGCGCAGGCGTTCGATCGCGCGTTCGACCGACTCGCCCTGGGGCGGGGTGACTGCCAGCGGATTCTGCTCCCAAAGCGGGAACGACGATTCAAACCTTGTCCGCAGGGCCGGGCGGTCCAGCCCCTGCCACAGGCCGAGGTTGATTTCGCCCAGATCGGCGCCGTGTCGGGTGCGCAGCTTGAATCGGCTGGCCAAGAGCTTGCCCACAGCCATCGCTGGCTCACTGGTCTTGTCCACATAAATGCAGGAGATCGAACCGGGGATAGCGTCGACCAGCGACTTAAGATTGGCTACAGCTTGCGCCGTCAGCGGCAGGGAATAATTTCCCACGAGGCGATTTTCATCGTCCCAAAGCGTCGGCGCGGCACAAACGAGTACGATCCGTGTCATAATTGCTTCCGCAAGGCGTTGATGGTGGCCAGACGATCCGGCGCTTCAAACAGCGCGCTGCCAATCACAAACCAATCCACGCCAGCTTTACGCGCATCGCCTATTGTATCGATTGAAATTCCCCCGTCGATCTCGATGCGCTGATTCGCTTTGAGCCGTTTTTTCAATTCGCGCACCTTCGCCAATTGATCGTGCATGAACTTCTGCCCGCCAAAACCGGGTTCGACACTCATCACCAGCACCAGATCGACCTCGCCGAGCGCAGGGTAGACCGCTTCCACTGGCGTGCCCGGCTTGAGCGTAATGCCGACACAGCACCCAAGCTTGCGGATTTCCCGAGCGGCGGCGGCGACGTCGTGCTTTACCTCCGGGGCTTCAGCATGAAAGGTGATATTTTTCGCACCGGCTTTGACCATTTCAGGCGCATAACGCACCGGCTCGTCGATCATCAGGTGACAATCGAAAAAGCAGTTAAACTGGCGCGTCAGCCACTTAAAGACCGGCGGTCCGAAGCTGATATTGGGCACGAAATGGCCATCCATCACGTCGATATGCAGGAAATCGCCACCGGCATCAAGAATGCTGCGGCAGTCGTCGCCCAAGCGTGAAAAATCCGCCGACAGGATGGAGGGCAGAATCATCGGCGCGGGAATCGAAAACGGGCGGTCTATCATCGCCAGGCGACCTTTAGTTCGTCAGCTTCCTCTTTGATCAAACCCCATGCCTGCGTGATCTTCAAGAATTTGTCCGCCCGCAAAACGTTTTCTGCCGGGTCCATGATAAGCTTCCCTCGTTCGCTCCGGTCATCGAGGGCAGTCCATGCGTCCTGAGCGACGCTCCCCCGAACCGCCTGACCCGCTCGACTGGACCGCCGGATGATCATCGGAGCATCCGCGGCGTTTGTCGGAGTTGTCCATTCCTGAAGCAACGCGGGAAAAAGCGCGTTATACTCCGAGCTTCTAGCCGCAAGCGTCTGTTCAAGGGGCATAAACCGGTCCTTGTCTATCGCAATTCTAGCCAAGGCTCTTCGATCCACCATGCCGCCCACCACATTTTCCATGCGGCCTCAGAATTGCGCGGGGCGTCTCGCTAACGCATTTCCACATTCCATTCGTTGTGTGAATGCCCGGTTACATGACGGCGCAATCCTTCAAAAACCTTCCGGTCTAGCGGTTCATCTAATACTCGATAGAGCTGAATAAAATTCGCCCGATACACAAGGCTGCTTCCAGACTCCTCGGTGACATGCGGTACATATGCTTACATCCCAGCGTCGACACGGCGGTGCTGGATATGGACCGGATCGAGATTACCGGCGCGCAACAGGCGGAAGGCGACTAGTTTCAACCACATTTCGATCACATAGCCAAGCGAATACATCGCGCGGTTGTACTCTTTGGACACCAAGAGCCGACAGCCCTGGCGCCAGGGCAGACCGCCGGCAATATCCACATCGGCAAACGTCTCTGGGATATTGATAAGCTGCGACTGCAACGTTCTCCGAATGGCTCTCGGCTAATCTAGAATATCCAGCGTAGAAAAATGCCCGTTTTCGAGGAATTCCAGTGATGCCCCGCCGCCGGTGCTGACGTGGCTGACTTTCTCGCTAAGGTGCATCTGTTCGATGGCCGCAGCGCTGTCGCCGCCGCCGATGATGGTCACCGCACCCTTGCTGGTCACTGCCGCCACGGCGTCGGCCACGGCCTTGGTTCCGCTGGCGAATTGCGGCTTCTCGAACACGCCCATCGGGCCATTCCAAATGACCGTCTTGGCCTTGGCGATTTCCGATTTGTAGAGTTCGATCGTCTTGGGGCCGATGTCAAACCCGCTGAGATTATCCGGAAAGTCCCCGCTGACGACTTGTGTCTGAGTGGAATCGAAGCCTTCGGCCACGATCGTATCGACAGGCAAAACCAGCTTCGTTCCTGCCTTGGCCAACAACTGCTTGGCCAGTTCAACCTTGTCCAACTCGACGAGGCTCTTGCCCACTTTCTTTCCCTGTGCCAGGTAAAACGTATACGCCATCGCCCCGCCGATCAGGAGCTTGTCGGCCTTGGCCAATAAGTTTTCGATGACGGCGATTTTGTCGGAGACTTTTGCTCCGCCCATGATGGCCACGAACGGCCGCTGGGGGGTGGTCACTGCTTCACCGAGGAACTTCAGTTCCTTCTGGATAAGATACCCAATCACGCGCGGCTTGCCCGCGAGGGCTTGTGGCACGCCGAAAGTGCTGGCGTGCTCGCGGTGGGCCGTGCCGAAAGCGTCGTTGACATAAACGTCACCGAGCTTGGCCAACTGCCTGGCGAAATTGGGCTCGTTCTTTTCTTCTTCTTTGTGGAAACGCACGTTCTCAAGCACCAACACTTCGCCGTCTTTCAGATCGGCGACCATTTTCTCTACTTCCGGGCCAATGCAATCGGTAGCAAACTTGACCGGCTTACCCAGCAATGTGCCAAGATGATCGGCGCAAGGCTTGAGGGAATACTTGGCTTCCGGTCCACCTTTGGGCCGGCCAAGATGCGACATCAAAATCAATCGGCCCCCGCCGTCCACAACCTTCTTGATCGTCGGCATGGCCTGCACGATTCTCCGGTCGTCGGTGATCCGGGTGCCGTCCAGCGGGACGTTAAAATCCACGCGCATCAACACTTTCTTCCCCTTCACATTCACGTCGGCGATTGTCTTCTTGGCCATGGTTGATTCTCCATTAAAGTTAAGTTCGCCGGCGATGCTACGGGAGGGCAAAAACCTGTCAAGTGAAGCTGCGAAAACGCCCCACGCGCGGTGCTTTTTCCGCAGGGTGGGGCGTTATCTCGGTTTGCGAACACCGGCCCGGCAAGGGGCGGGCCTGTCCGTCGGCTTATAGTCGCCGAGCGTCAGGCTCGATCTAATGCCCGACAGTCGGAGCTTCGGGCAACTTCAAAACCATGTTCAATTTCAGTTTTGCACTGTCCGGCCCGATCGCCTGCTTGTTCAAGGCATAGATTTTGTCCGCCCGGTCGCCTTTGCCGTAAAGCTTGACCGAGATGCGGTATAGGTTGTCGCCCTGCGCCACGCGATACTCGTTGGCTCCCACATTCGTGTCCGCGGGCTTGGCGGCTGGACGGACTGGGGCGGTCAGGTCAGGGATGTTCAGCTTCGTGCCGATCTTCAGGCGACTGGGGTTGATCTCGGGATTGGCCTTGGCAATCACGTTGAAGTATCGCGGGGTGCCATACATCGTCATGGAGATGGTGCTGAAGGTTTCGCCTTCCACGACAACGTGCGTGCGGGCAGCGGCGCTGGTCGCCGTTGTATTGCCGGAAGGCCGCGTGGCCGGTCCGGGATCGAACGTGGGGATTTCGTGGACGACGAGATGCGCCCCGCTGGACGCATTGCCGGAAGACAGATCGCCGGCAGGCCGCGCGACGTTGCCCAGGGTAAGGCCATCAGGCGTGATGGTCTTCACCGGGCCGTTGGCCAGGAGTTTGCTCCAGTCCATGCCGTCGGGCGCAGTCTTCGTATCGACAGATGGTGATTCTGTATGGTTCGACGCGGTCTGCGGCCTGGAGCCATTGGTGGCAAAGGGATCGGCGTTGTTGCTGCCAGTCGGTTCGAGCGATGCGCTGTCGCGACGACCGACCGACGGACTGACCGGCGCGTCGTTCCGGGCAATGACGGTGGTATCCGCCCCGGGACGATTGCCCGCGGACCGATCCGACCGGCCGACGACTGAGGCGTAGACGATCAGCACCGCAAGCAGCACACCACCTACGGCGAATCCGAGTTTCACATCTTTACGCATGGCAGGGACTCCTTTCCCTTAGAGGCGAATTGTCACCCCGCGGCCTGGGGTAAGGTTCCGGCGGGGGTATTCTTCGTCACCGGTTTGTCCTTTTTCGCGCCGACCAGCAAGATCGGACACGCCACCGCGATCGAAGAATATGATCCAACTAATATGCCAATGACAAGCACGAAAGTAAAGCCATGAATTCCAGCCCCGCCAAAAATATACATACCGGTGACGGTCATAAGCGTGGTTCCGACGGTCAGCAGGGTTCGACCAAGGGTCTGATTGATCGAATCATTGACCATTTTACGCGATAGATGGCCGTATTTTCCGCGGTTTTCACGCACCCGGTCAAAAACCACGATGGTGTCGATCATGGAATAGCTCATGACGGTTAAAATCGCAGCGACCATGGTGAGATTAATACGGAACGGCTCGACGAGCAGCAGATTTCCGATGGCGGTGTCGGACAGAAGGTGAGACAGGCCGATGGCACCGATGACGAGCAGCGTGTCATGCACCATGGCCAGCACGGTGGCAGTACCGTATCTGAGGTTGCCGAACCGCAGCCAGATGTAGGCCATGATAACCAGCACCGAGAGGATGAGGGCACCGAGCGCATCACGCGAGGTATCGCCGGCCACCTGGGCGTCGAAGTTGGTGACTTTCTGCAAGCGGGCCTCGTTGTTGACGGCCTCGTTCACAAGTTTCCACATCGGCCCAACCAATTCCTGTCGCCATTTGTCGCCATCTTTTTCGTAGGGCAGGTCAGGATCGGCCAGCAGGACGACCGCAGTGGTGGTAGGCTGATCGCCGGGGAGGGGTGATTCGACGGTGAAATCCCGATAGGGCATGGGCGCGCCACTGGCCTGCGGCTGGAGGCGTTGCCGCTCGATGCGCTCGCGAATTTCACTGGGCTTTAATGGCGGGGACAATTGGTTGAGAACGATCGCCCCGCCTTGCAGGTAGCTGGGAAGCCGCTCGGGCGAGAAGCCCGCGACCTGCTGATTGGGCGCGGTGACAGGAAAGATGGCCAGATTGGCCACTGCCTCGGCTGGGCGCCCACTATACTGAAAAGTCGAGGGCAGATCGATCTTGAGCCGATCGCCCATGACGTGCAACACGGCCTCGCGGACGGCAACGCTGTCGGGGTTGGCCGTCGCCACTTCGTAGGTTTTATCGTCGCTGTTGACCGAGTAAACACTGGGCGCCGGCAGCACGTTCCTGTCGGCATTTTCGATCAGTTTTCGCACGACATCGATCGGCGTTTTTTCCTTCACTTCAAACTGCACGCTGGTTCCCGAGGCGAACTCGATGTCCAGCATTTTTCCCTTCTTATATTGAATGCCGAAATAAGTAATGCCAACGACGACGACCAGTGCGCTGAACGACGCGAACCACGGCGCGACTTTCATCCAGTCGATGTCGGGCTTGAGCAGGCGATCCCAGGCGGGAATGCTCTTGGGCAGACTGCCGAGTTTATTCAGCCCAAACTTGTCGATCAAAATGTCGAAAATCGTCCGCGTGACATAAAGCGACGTGAAGAGCGAACTGATAAGGCCGATCAGCAGCGTAAGACCAAAGCCCTTCACTTCTTCTGAACCAAGCCAGTAAAGAATGAGTGAGGTGACGAGCGTGGTTGCGTTGGAATCGACGATTGCAGAGAAGGCGCGATCGTAAGCGTTGTGCAAGGCCAGCTTGACGTTCAGTCCGCGATGCTGTTCTTCTCGAAACCGTTCAAAAATCAGCACATTGGCATCGACCGCAGCGCCCAGGGTCAGCACCAATCCGGCCAAAGCGGGCAGCGTGAAAGTGGCGTTAAAGGCCGCCAGCACGCCGAGAATGATGATCACGTTCATCAGCAATGCCAGCATCGCGATTACGCCCGAAAGGTGGTAATAAACGATGAGAAACAACGCGACGATGACGACACCCAGCACGCAGCCCAAGAAGCCCTTCTGCAGATTGTCCTGACCAAGCTGCGGGCCGACGGTGCGCTCGCTGATCGGCTCTTCGGCCAACTTGGCCGGCAGCGAACCGGCATTGAGCGTGTTAACGAGGTAGAGCAGTTCGAGCTGGGTATAGCCCTTTTCCCCACCATCGATAGTGCCTTCGCGGCCGATCTGGCTGCGGATGTTAGGTGCGCTGATGATCTTGTCATCGAGCATGATCGCCAGGGGCTGGTTGATGTTGCGCCCGGTGAGGGTGCTGAAATATTGTGCGCCCTGAAGATCGAACCGGAAACCAACGAGTTGGTTGCCGAATTCCCCGCGCGTCGGATAGGCGCGCTCCAGCGCCCATCGCTCGATGCCCGAGCCGTTCACCATCTGCTTGTCGGGCACGATCCAGGCCAAGGCCCAGTGCTTTTCGTTGTAAATTTCCGTGGGCTGGCGGAATTCATCAGGACGGTCAATCTCGTACCAGCGCGTCTGGTCGCCGGCTTGAAGCACCGGCCCTTTTTCGTGCAGCCGGCGGCTCATTGACTGGACGATCGGGGAGGAGAAATCCGTCACGAGGATATGAAATTCGAGCACGCCCGAACCCTTGAGAAGGCGCTTGAGTTCCGACGCATCGTCGATCACGCCTTTCACCTTTGAATAGGCAGCGAACGTGCTCTCGAAGCGCGCGATCGCGGATTTTCGCTGGTCGAATCCCTCTGCGGCCGCTTCCGCTTCCTTCAGTTTCTCGGCGCGCTTGGTCGCGTCGTTCATCGACAGAATGCTTTCAAGTTCATTGACGCTCAGGTTGGTCTTGTCAACCTTGGTCTTGAGGGCGTCATATTCGTCAAGCCCCGCAGCCTCGGCTTCAACCTTGCCGTCCTGCCGCGACTGCTTGATCTGGTCGAAGACCGAAGCCATCGCGCCGAAGATTTTGGCGCGCGTTTCGGAGCCGACTTCCAGTTGCTTGAGGCGGTCGCGGCGTGCATCACCGGTCTTGGTTTCGACGGCGGCCAGGACTTCGCCGAGGCGAATGTTCGTGGCTTCCAGGGCGCGCTGGGCGTCAGCATAGTCTTTGCGCAACTGGGCGGTTTCGTTGGAAGCGCCCGACGTGGGCATCTGGATTTCCAGCCGGGTATTGCCCTGCGGTCGCCAGATGAGGTTTCGCACGCCGTCGGGATCGACGCGTTTTTTCAGGGATTCCATCACCTGTTCGGCGAGATTGGTTTCGACGAACTGCCCTTCAGGAGGCTTGATCTCATAAAGCAGGCTGGTCCCGCCGACCATGTCGATGCCCGGCTTGAGGTTGTGCTTCTGCGATAACGGGATCGAAGAATTAAACCACCGCGTGGGCGGGCTGATGGCGAAGATCGAGCCGATGAGGATGGCAAGAATCAGCGTGACGCGACTGGAATGGTTCGGTTGCATGGGATTGGACTCGTAAACTGGCTCAACGGGCATCGAGGCGATAATCGGGCCTCGTCTACGCGCTCAGGCCCGGACTTTTCAGTTTCTAACAACGCCTTACTTCGCGGACTTTTCGTCATCCAGCAGGCGGTGGATGGCGCTGCGAAGATAATGAATCTTGGTGTTGCTGGTTTCGTCGACTTTGAGGACGACTTCGGTTTCGCGGGCCTCGACGACGGTGCCGATCTCCCCGCCGATGGTGACCACACGGTCGCCTTTCTTCAGGGCATCAAGCAGGTGCTTGCGCTGCTGTTCCTGTTTCTTTTTGGATCGGCCGGAAAAAATGATAACAAAGAGCAACCCGAGCATGAGCGGAAGCATGATGCCGGAATTCTTGATGAACTCGGCCCACCCCGGGATGGGGGCGGTGGTGGCTGCTGGGGCTTCGGCGAGCAATAACGGAATGGTCACGCGGTCTCCTTAGGTGGCGAAATTTCCTCAGTCGGCCCCAACCCGCATCGGGCATCATGGGCCAAAAAATCGTGAAAACCACCAGCCTCGATGGCCGACCGGATGTCGGCCATGAACCGCTGGTAGAATCGGACATTATGCACTGAAACCAGCACCGGGCCAAGCATCTCACCGGCAAAAAAGAAATGTCGGATGGCCCCGCGGGTAAAGTGGCGGCAGGCATAGCAGTCACAATCGCTTTCAATCGGGCCGGCGTCACAGGCGAATTTGGCATTGCGAAGGCGGATGGCACCGGTGCCGGTGAAGGCGTAAGCATTGCGGCCGTTGCGGGTGGGCAACACGCAATCGAACATGTCGATACCCGATGCCACGGCAACGGCAATATCACGCGGAAAACCCACACCCATCAGATATCGGGGCTTGTGACCGGGCAAGAGCGGCGTGGCAAACGCCAAGGTCCGGCGCATGGCCTCGAAGCCTTCGCCCACCGCCATTCCACCCAGGGCATAACCCGGAAAATCCATTGCGACCAGGGCTTGGGCGCATTTGGCGCGCAGATCTGGATTGGTGCCTCCCTGCACGATGCCGAAGAGGGCCTGGTCGTCGGGTCGCCGATGGGCCGCGAGGCAGAGTTCCGCCCAGCGAAGCGTGCGATCGAGCGCCTTGGCGTGATACTCGGCAGGGGCATCGCCGGGTGGACACTCGTCAAAAGCCATGATGATGTCGGCCCCGAGCTTGTTTTGTACATCAATGCTGCGCTCGGGCGTGAGGTGGACCGTCGAACCGTCGATATGGCTCTGGAACGTCACCCCGTCGTCGCCGATCTTGTTGATATCAGCCAAAGAGAAGACCTGAAACCCCCCGCTATCAGTAAGGATTGGCCCTGGCCAGGCCATGAACCGGTGCAAACCGCCTAAGGCCGCGACGGTTTCCGCTCCCGGGCGAAGCATCAGGTGATAGGTGTTGGCTAAAAGCACCTGTGCGCCGGTGCCGGCAAGTTGATCGGGCAGAACACCCTTGACGGTGCCCTGCGTGCCGACCGTCATAAAGGCGGGGGTTTCAAAGGTGCCGTGGCGGGTCGTGACGCGCCCCCGTCGCGCCCGCGTGGCTAAATCACTCCTGATAAGGTCGAATTTGAAGGCCGAGGCGGTCATGGGCGGGCCAGATCGTAGAGACGCGGTTACACTAGAGCAACTCCGGCCCGGATTTGCCGGGGCGCCGGTCGCTTGGCGCGTCGGTTGCCGGCGGAGAGGACAGGATCGTCACTAATGAATAGGAATCACCATGTTTACAGGAATCGTTGAAAAATCAGTCCACGTTCAATCGGTTCAGCAGAACCCGATGTCCCGCAGGATCGTGCTGGAATCGGACTGGCCTGATGTTCGCCACGGTGAAAGCGTCGCGGTCAATGGCGTTTGCCTGACCATTGCCGAATTGCAACCCGGACGGCTTGGCTTTGACGTGATTAAGGAAACGCTGGACAAGACCAATCTCGGCCAACTGGTCGTCGGCGGGCTGGTACATGTGGAAAGGGCGATGCGCATCGGCGACCGGATTGATGGGCATTTTGTGCAGGGGCACGTCGATTGCACCGGCAAACTGGTGTCTCAAATCGCCGACGAGAAAGAATGGCGGCTGACGATTCAGCCGCCGGCCGATCTGATGAAGTTTATGGCCCCCAAGGGTTCGATCACAGTCGATGGCGTGAGCCTGACGCTGGCCGAGGTGGGCAAAGACACCTTTGACGTGGCGCTGATTCCCACCACCCTGCAACTCACTCAGCTCGGCAACCGATCAATCGGCTGGCGATTCAACCTCGAAGCCGATGTCCTTAGCAAGACCATCGTGGCCTATCTCGAGCGCCGCGGGGTCTAATTGTTGCCGCAATCCGTTGCGCTGCGCGATCGCCAGGAGCGCAGGTCAAGCAACCAGCTGCGGGTCGATCACCTTGATGACAAAATCGCCGAACGAAACGTTCTTAAGAGCGACGTAGGCATCGAGCGTAGACTGGTCCTTGAGTTGGCGCGAGGACAAGCCGAGTTTGACATCGCCAAACACCCCGGAGACGGACCGTAGCGTGGTGGCGGCCAGGCCGAACGGAACTGCGCCGTTGCTGGTGTTGACGTTTTTCAACGAGGCCACTTTGATCGTGCCGGCCAGAATGCTGGAATTGGAGAAGGCGAAGCCCGTGCGGGCTTTGAGCGCCACGCTGCTGATGGTTGCCGAGCCGATGTTGTTGGCTAGCGCGCTGACCAGGGTGACACTAGGATCAACGCCGGCCAAGATCCGGCTGCCATCCATCGACAGGGCGCTGATCGACCTGATATTTGCGCCGGTATGGATGTAGACATTGCTCCAGGCACCGGTGGTGGTGATCGATCCGATGGAATCGCCGAAGAGCAGTGACGCATCGGTGATGGCACCGGCGACTTTCAAGACTTTCAGCGAACTGCCGGTCAGATCGCCGGTCAGATCGCCGATGACAGTGAGCGTGCCAAGCGAACCGGCGACGAGGTTTGCCGAAAGCCCGCCGGAAATAACCTTGAACGACCCGAGGGCGCCGGTGATGGCCGGTGACCAGTCGCCGGCCACAGTTGCCGCTGACACAGACGCCACCGACCCGGCGATCGTCCATGTGCCCATCCCCAGTTGGCCCCCCACCTTCATCGATCCAAGCGACTTGCCCGGATCGGTGAGCGTGACGTTGGGCTGAAAATCTCCCTTGATGCTTCCGCTACTGAGGATCGGGGCCGAAAGCGAGGAGGCGTTGGCCTGGCTGGCGGTCCAGGAAGCGATCTTGAGGGATGAAATACGGATAAGCGACGATATTGTGGAGTCGGCAATCGCCCCGGCCATTATTGATACGGCGGCAGCACCGGCGTTGCCGATTGTGACTGTCGCCCCGGACAGACTGTTTAATCGCAACGAACTTAGCCCTCCGACCTGCAGGGCACCGGTGAGCGTCGTGCCGGTGCCAATGATGCTTCCCAACGCGGCATCGGCAGAGATAGATCCCACTGTCGTGGTGCCGTCGCCGGCCTTGTTCGTGATGATCTTCAGCGCGCTGGCCTTGGTGGTGCCCGTCGCGGCAATGCCGGCAATGGCCAGATTGCTTCCCGTCACCAAGACTTTCCCATGACTGACGCTGGGGATTGCATCTCCGCTGAACAGCACGTCGGCGACGCCCTTGCTGAGCGTCACGGTGACCAGGGTTTGATCGGCATCGGCAAATGTGACGCTCTTGCTCGCGCCGGTGCCAATGCGCACGCCGACGGTCAGGTTGACGGTGGCGACGTCCGAAACGTTATCGTTGGTGTCGGTGACGATATAGGTAAACGAATCGGCACCGAGATACGACCCGTTGGGGTTGTAGGTAATGGTGCCATCGGGATTGATGCTCGTGGTGCCGTGAATAGGTGCGGCGGCCACCGTCACTGAAGCCAGATTGAAGGCGCTGTCGGTGGTATCGTTGGCCAGGACGTTGAGGACCGTCGGGGCATCGAAGCGCACGTGGGCCGAATCGTCGCCGACAATGGGGGGATTGCCGATGGTAGTGCCGGCGTGAATACGGACAGCGGAGAGGCTGACGTTACCCAGCGTGTCATTGACAAACAAATTGGCGTTGCGGTTGCCCGGCGTTCCAGTGACGTTGGCAAACGTGGCAGAATAGGCATTCGGCCCGGTCAGTGTCGCCGCGACCGTTTCGCCCGTACCGTCGGTGTTGCCGTCGCCGTTGATATCAAATGCCGCCTGGACCGTGCCCAGGCCCGAAGCGTCGTTGGCAGTGAAGGTTACGGTGAAGCCGTCACCGATCGGCACAACGGTGTTGGCTGCGGGGGACGTAATGACCAGGTCAGGGCCAGTGACGTCGAAAGGGCCGTTGTGCTGCGCCAGTGCGGTGGGGTAGTCCAGTTCCGTCTCGCCGGGAGGATCGGCCGAAGCGCCGTTGGCGTCTTTGTTATAAGCGTTCCCGAGGTGAACGAAGGCGTCCTGAAAATCGAGCTTGAGATTGGCCCAATCGTTGAAAGTCGGATCGCTGATACCGGCGTAGCTGTAAACCTGATTCGATGGGGCCAGCGTATCTTCAAGCTGGTAGCTGTAGCTCATCAAGCTCTTAAAGGCCGTCCCTTTGAATGCTTCGTGATCTACGCCTCCATGACGAAGGCCAAGCGTATGGCCCAGTTCGTGGGCGAGGGTCCGCCACATGTAGAAAGTGTTGCTAAGGATGGGGCTGCTGCCGCCCCATGCGCCCATCGAGACGATGAAATCGCTGCCCGCGACACTGTTATTGTCCGGGCCGGGGTAGAAACCCACTTCAGCAACCCCGGAATATGAAATCAGCTTGACGAACTTGCTGGTGGCGTCCGGGTGGGTGGTCCATGCCTTGGAAACGTCGAAAATAGTATCGCCTGTCGCCCCATCGGTTGCCTTCCCGGAAATTTGGCGAAGCTGCCCCGCGCCGGCGCCCTGCGTAATGAGGATGATATCGCCGCTGTTAGGGAAGGCCGTGCTGGTATGAAGGCTCGAGTTATCAAAACCGGTGACATTTCCGACCACCGGTGCCTTGTTCGTGCCCATCACGATGTCGTTGTAATCCGACAGGACTGTGTAATGAAAAGCCAGTTCCCGGGCGTTGTTGCTGTTGTTTCCAAAGTAGTTGTTTTTGATATCAGTGAAAGACCTTGCGTTCAGCCCGGGGACACTGATTGATCCGGGCAGACCCAGGTAAACCAGGTCGGGGTGGGTCACGCCGTCGGGCATGGTCACTTTGTCTCCGCCGGTCAGGGCACCAGTGCCCATGTTGACAGAGAATGGATTTCCCCCGACATCCTTGCCGCTGCCTCCATCGACGTGAAGCGTAATGCCCGCAGGTACGCCATCGGCCAGCGCCGGCGCGTTCTGAAACATCACCACCAGTTGATGGATAGTGCCCGGCGGAGGCTCGTTGCTCCAACTGGGTAACCCGCCGGTGCCGACACGCGGGGTAAGCCAGTCCACTTCGAGGAAGAGATCTCGCTTCATGGGATCGGCGCCGAGCGCGTGCAGGTCGAGATCGATGGTGCCGTCCCCGTTCATGTCAATCCCCCCGCCGGGCTTTTCCCAATGGTCGAGGAGGCCGTCCTCATCGGAATCAAGATGGCTGGCGCGCACCACCTCCGCCCCGGCCGCGGTGGTGGCCACGAAAGTCAGGCGATGGTCGCCGGGACGATCCGTGCGATTGACGCCGGTGTCGTCCTTGTTGGCCAAAGCGATCGGATCGTTGATCGTGACTCCCGTCACCACGCTCCCGCCAAGCATGTCACCCACCTGCACCACGGGAAGCGCCGAATCAGGGTGAGCAACGAACGTCGCGGTGCCCGTCAGCTTGTTTTCCATTTCTATGCGCTGGCTCCACAGTCCCAGTTGATTGGAAAACAGCAGCGGGGAACTGGTCTTGTTATTGGTAACGCTGGCGGCGTTGGGCGTGCCAATAAAGGCCACTTCAACCGTATCGCCGACCAGACCAGCAAGCCCGAAGTCCTTGTGTGCAACGCCCACGCGGCTGTCGATGGAGAACGAACTAAAATATAGGTTGCCACCGGATGCGTCGAAACCCAGTTCGGGATTTGTCCCGCCGGTTCCTGCGTTTTCACCGGCGATGCGCTGAATGGCACCGAACGTTCCACTCCCATCGTCGAACCGCGCGAAAATGCCCGGGCCATTTCCGCGATCACCCGCCCAGACCACTACTTTGCCATCGTCGCTGATGCCCGGGGCCTGGCCCAGCGTCGTAAACCCCATCGACGAATCCGCGATCGTCTGCACCAGTGACAGTGAGGAACTGTACAGATTGATCGGGGAAGTAGCGGTGTTACCCGCGCGGACGATGATCTTGCCGTTGTTGGCGATCATCGGCTGGATGCCTTTCATGGGTTGGGTGTTGAACGAAAACGTCGAGGGTGTGGTCAGGGATTGCACCACACCACTGAGCGAAGCAAACGCCGTCGCACCCGCGTCGTTGACCGAAGGGTAGGGTAGCACTGCATCAAAATCGCCGTTGCCGCCACTGTCCCCGCTGGCAAGCTGACTATAACTGTCGGTCGCGGCCGAATTGAAAACGAGCAGAAAACTCTTGAGCGTCGCACCGACGTCGCGGGCCTGCACCACCACTTGACCGGCATTGTTGATCTGCACTGTGTCTTTGAACGTCCGCGCGGACGTGTTGTCGAACGACGGCGAGATGTTCGTCGTCGCGCCACCTTCGGCACTGACGAACAGCGAGTCGCCGACCGTATGCTTTCCGACGAACGCCACTGTTCCGTCGTCGTTGATTGACGGCCCCGTGCCGAAGCCGGTAAATGCGCCGGAACTGTCGGCGACGATGTTGTAATCAAAAAATGCGCTCAGCAACCATCGCGGTTCGAGCATCTCGAGGGCGTTATGCCACATCGGCAAAACGTGTATCAGCTTAGAAAGACGTTCAGTCGATTCTGAATTGCATCGCTTTTTCATAGCCAGACTCCCATGTGTTTTGTTCAGAATCCAAGTGCTCGAGCAGTGGGGCTTAGCCTCAGATCCTCATGCGCTGAAATGTCCCCCTCACGCCACTTTGTTTCCTTCTAGCATTGTTGCGGAAAAAGTCGAATTAATTTGCACTAATCTATCGCACTTTCATTGTTTCCTCAAAAGATGTGAATATCCGAGTTCGTGCGAGGGCTGTTTTAGATTGGTCATCGGCATCCAGTCGACTACGATGCTATTAGCAAAATGGACTATCGACCCACCATCGCGATCACCATGGGCGACCCGGCCGGTATCGGCCCGGAGGTGATCGTTAAAGCGCTCAACGATCCGGTGCTTCGCCACCGCGCCAGGTACATCATCTATGGCATGAACGAACTGCTGGCCTACGCGGCCGACCTCGCAGAATTCGACGTTTTCTGGTGGCGAGACCAGGCCGGCAGCCGCCTGCGCGGGTATCCCCACGATGTTGTGGTGGTGGATTACGACCAGTATTCCATGCTCGGCAGCACGGTGCGCGCCCCAAGCAAGATGGGCGGCGAAGCCTCCATGCGGTTCTGTGTCGATGCCATCGAGGCCGCCAATCGAAAAATCGTCGATGCCGTTGTGACCGCCCCCATCGCCAAAGAAGGCTGGAAACTGGCGGGGTTTCATTACCCCGGCCATACCGAGCTTTTCGCCGAACGCACCGGCAGCAAACGCTATGCGATGATGTTTGCCGGCGGGCCGCTCAAAGTCGTCCTGGCCACCGTTCATGTTCCACTCATGGGTCTTTGGGGTCGGCTTAATATCGGCGCAGTATTTCAGCCCATCGAACTTGTCAATCAGGCTTTAATCGAACTATTCGACATTCCCAAGCCGCGAATCGCTGTCTGCGGCGTGAATCCGCACGCTTCGGAAAACGGACAATTCGGCGATGAAGAAGAGCGGATCATCTCCCCGGCCATCCTGATGGCCAAGGATCAGGGGATCGATGTGACCGGGCCATATCCCGGCGATACCATTTTCCTGTCGCTGCGCGACGGGAAATTTGATGCCGCCGTGGCCATGTATCACGACCAGGGCCTGATTCCCGTGAAGCTGCTGGCCTTCGACCGGGCGGTCAATCTCACGATCGGCCTGCCAATCATCCGCACCAGCCCGGATCACGGAACCGCGTTCGACATCGTGGGCCGCAACAAGGCCAACCCCGGATCCATGCGGGCGGCAATCGAAATGGCCATTGACCTTTCGATCAAGAAACACCATCGCCAAAGCTCAATTCAGCAACAAAACAGCCCCGGAGAAACGCGCGGCTAAAGTGGTTGATCCGCACACCGCGTCGGGCCGAGCGTTCGCCGCCGCGCCTGAACCCCACCCCAGTCGCCGATCGCGGCCTCAGCCAGAAACAATGGACCGCGCGAAAGTTTGCGAGTATCGTAAGCACGTCCACGCAGGAGTGGCGGAATTGGCAGACGCGCAGGACTTAGGATCCTGTGCCGAAAGGCGTAGGGGTTCGACCCCCCTCTCCTGCATTTGTTTAACTGATATATATAAAAAGGCTTATGAGATTAGACGCTCATAAGTCTTTTTTTTCTTACCGAAATAAGCGACCAGCGTGCGTACGGAATTTTGCGACGGTCGCATCCACCTTGAGCGACGAGCTTTCAAAAAACAATGAAGGTTTCAGACAAGACTGCCACAGATTCTAAATACACTTAGCCCAGCTTCCGCAGTTCGGGGCTAAAGAGCATTCGTGGCAATAGTGCCGAAGCCGATGTTGTGGACGCCGCCGTTGCCCGTGCGGTCGTCGGCTCCTCTCCTGCTCAACCTGCCAAATGCAGAGCGCGCGCCCGCTGCTCCAGGAGCTTGACCATGTCGCCCACCACTATCCCGCGTGCGAACTGAGGAGCAATGGGTGCTGCGATTTTGAGCTACGCGCATCTCGGCTGACTATATGTTGTCAGTGGAATGCCATAGAACCCCCACGATGTGATGGAAACGAATCGGCCAGCACGGGCTGTCGCTGATGTTTAGCGAATTGGACAGTTCGCGGCTTTTCAGGAGACTGCTGCCTTGGCCGGCAGATCATTGGGAAGGGTTAAGCGTGATTCACAACGAAGTTGCAGCAGAATTCGAGAAGCGAACCGAGAATCTACCGCTTAGTTCGCTGAGGAGCCTCGACCAACCATTTGAAGCGTCAATCAAATGCCGGCCCGGCCGGATCAAGATCAATTTAACCCCGCTAATCGCGGGAAGGAGACCGTTGTGTCAAGTGAAGCACTAACGTTTGATAGACTCAGCAAGGCCGTAGGAGGACATGCGGCGGCAATCCGATGCCGCATAAAGCTCCAGCCTGCCGCAGGCGCGGGGACGAAAGTATTCCCGCCGACCCACGCCGGGGGCGTCTATGCGACGGAGAAGCGGCGACTGCCGATCGAAGGCAAGCCCGGCGAGACGCGCGAGGCCGACTGCGTGTTGCTCGACTCCGTGCAATCTCAGGCGAATCGAATCGAAGACGCAATGCAGGCAGCGATCGACTCGGGCGAGCTTAAGATGCCGCTGATCGTTGTTGAATTTGGTGACACTGTTGCGGACGTTCAACGCGTCACCAGCCTGCAAGCCCCGCACCGCGCCGCCGATGCAATCCTGCGCGATAGTCTTACGGGCGAGTTGGATGACAAAAAGAAATCGATTCCCTTCCGCAAGTCGGAGTTTGGTGAAGCGATCACTAACAGCAGTCTCGCAAACGCGACAGGTTTGTTTCGCTACTGCCCACATGCGTTGTTCTTGGGAGTCTGGGACAGTACAGGTCCGAAAGGCGGCCTCGGGGCGAAGTTTGCTCGAGCGCTTGTGAGCGAGATTGTGGGAATTGACGCCGTGATCGGCACGAAGACCGCGAGCAGGATCGACCCTCTTCAGATCCGCCGCGGTGCTGCCGTTATCAAGGGCAAGGATAGTTGGAAGATGGCGGAATCTGACAAGGCCAAGGGGGCCGTCTCTCCATCGGAGATCAATCACGGAAACATCCCCCCGGATGTAGCAAGCGGAAGCGCCACGATTGCGTACGCCGAGCACACTGCTGTCCTATCACTTCCGCAGCTTCGACGGCTTCGCTTTCCACTCAACGCTGCGCTCGACAAGAATCCGCAGAAACAAGCGGAGATGGACAACGCTGCACGCACCGTTCTCGCGGCACTTGCGCTTGTTGGTCTGACACTCTCCCTGGAACACGGATGTGATCTGCGGTCGCGTTGCCTGCTATTTCCCGAAGGTCCGTTGAGCTTTGAACTGCTTGAAGTGCCGGGCAAGCCAGAAGCAATCTCGCTCGCGTCGAAAGATGCGATTGCGATCTACAATGCCGCCGTTGCAGCCGCGACGAAGCTTGGCCTGCCGTGGGAAACAGCTCCCATTACGCTGAAGCCTTCGCCTGAGTTGATTGAACTGGTCAGGAAGAGCCAAGCACTGGCCGCCACCGGCGCAGATGGTGAGAAGGAAGGTGGGTGATGCAGTCCTTCTCCCTCGTGATCGAATACCTTACCGGCTACGCTGTCGCGACCGACGCTGGCAGCCGCGAGAAACCGGAATGGCCGCCCCACCCGGCACGCGTTTTCATGGCGCTGGCGGCGGCGCATTTTGAGACGGACGGCGATGCCGAGCAGAAACGCATTGAGCGGGATGCGATTGAATGGCTCGCCACGCTCAGTCCGCCGGATTTGGTCGTGCCCAACCACACCGCGCGGGATGTGCTGACGGTCTATGTGCCCGTTAACGATCAATCGGGGGGCGACGCTCTTGTGAAACGCTCGCGTCAACCCCGTCTATTTCCACGCGTCCACGTTGGGGACGAACCCGTCCGACTGATCTGGCGAATTGATCCGTCGATATCCCCTAATCACGTCAGTGCACTCGAGGATCTCTGCCGGCATGTGACACGCATCGGACACTCATCGTCACTGGTATGGGTGCGGCTGGAACGAACTGCCGGCACGGTTCAACCCACACACACGCACGATGAGCACGCAATGGGCGCGAGATTTCGTGTCGTGGGTGCGGGCGGGGTGACACGCCTTGAGCAGGCATTCAACAAGGCGAACATCGACGCCTTCGCTGAACTCGAACGACAGATCGCAATGGTCACGCCGAAAGAGAAGCCGCAACTCAAGGCGGAACTCGAAAAACAGTTCCCGCTCGGCCGTCCCACTTCGCGGCGGCCGGTGATCGCGATCCGTGCTGCGTATCGCTTAGCCTCGCCTGCTTCGCCCAATGCAATCCCGTCGGTCTTCGATCCGAACTTTCTGGTCCTTGGCGAAACAGAGGAGAACGAGCAGACCTACGGATTGGAATCGACTGCCCTGGTCGTGAATACATTGCGCGACACGATCATGAAGCTATCTCTTATCCAACCCGTACCGGCCTGGGTCAGTGGGCATGAAGCGGCAGGCGAGAAACTGTCCTCACGGGGGCACATGGCAATCGTCCCGCTGGCCTTCGTGGGGCGGCCTGGAGTCGCCGTAGAGAAGAACGCCCGGGGCCATTTGATGGGATTAGGCATTTTGCTTCCGCAGGACCTACCCCGCCGCGAAGCGTCGAAGGTGCTTTCACCGATTCTGTTTAATGGCGAGAAGAATGAACCGCGAAAACTCGCGCTCAGGCTCGGCGCCGCAGGCGTCTGGAAAGTCGCGCGCGATGCCGACCTCTCGCCGAAACTGAACCTACGCACCACCACTTATACGAATGCGTCGCGCTCGTGGGCATCGGTCACACCGATCGTACTCGATCGCATGCCCAAGTCGGATCGTATAAAGGATCCCGTCACCTGGCGTATAGAAGTCGCCGGTATCATCGCGGGATCCTGCACCAATATCGGCCTGCCCGCACCGGTCTCGGTGCGCGTTGAGAAGACGCCTTTCTTCGTCGGCTCCCTTCGTGCGATGCCCGGTCAAGGTGGCTTCCCGCCACTCCGCAAGGGTAGATTCCAGGTTCACGCCGCGATTGAGTTCGATCAGCCGATATCCGGGCCGGTGCTGATCGGCGCAGGCCGGTTCCGCGGATACGGTCTCATGCGGCCGTGGCAGCAGGGGGAGATGCAATGACGCTTACCACCGAGCGATTTGATGAATTCTTCCGCGCTTTTTTCGAGTATCGGAATGGCAGCCCGATGGACCCGTTTCCCTGGCAAACGCGTCTCGCAAACGATCTCGCGGACGATCGCTGGCCTGACTGCATTGATCTTCCGACCGCCAGCGGCAAAACGTCCGTTATCGACATCGCCGTCTTCACGCTCGCCTGTCAGGCGTCGCAGCCTGTAGACAAACGCACCGTTGGCCGTCGCATCTTCTTCACCGTCAACCGCCGGGTGATCGTCGATGAGGCGTTCGATCGCTCACGCGACCTTGCAAAAGCCCTGATCAAGGCGGAGCACGAAAATGATCCGGGTATTCTCGGGGAGGTCGCGCGGGCGCTCCGTTCGGTCAACGAGCAACAGAATAAGGACATGGCCCCCCCGCTCGATATCGCCCAACTCCGCGGGGGAGTTTATCGCGACGGCGCATGGGCGCGGAGCCTTACCCAGCCGATGGTCGTCTGCACCACCGCTGACCAACTGGGTTCACGTCTGCTTTTCCGTGGATACGGTGTTTCAGACGGGATGAAGCCGATCCACGCGGCCTTTTGCGCCTGCGATTCACTGGTTCTGCTCGACGAAGCGCACGTCACTAAAGCGTTCAGCCAAACGATGCATTTGCTGACGAAGTATCAAACGCTTCGGTCTGACAAATCAGCATCCATCCATGCAATGAAGTTCGTGCAAATGACGGCCACGCCCGCGGGTCAAATAAACAATCGCTTCTCGCTGGACGATGCCGACCTTGCCAATGCTACGCTGGAGCGACGACAAAAGGCTGGCAAGCCCGCTGTACTCGTTAAGCTCGACAACAAGAAATCGATCGTCGGCGAGGTGGTCACACGGGCGACAAATGCGCTGTCAGATACCCGGAAAGCAATCGGCATCATCGTAAATCGCATCCAGGCGGCACGAGAAATACACGCCAAGCTCGCCGCCAAGTTCCCACCGGAAGATGTTCATCTTGTCATCGGCCGCATGCGTCCGCTCGACCGAGACACCCTGCAAAGTCAACTGCGCACACTCGTCGGCCCGGATCGTCCACCAGTACTCGACAAGCCCGTCCTCATCGTTGCCACGCAGTGTCTCGAAGTCGGGGCCGACTACGATTTTGACGCACTCATCACTGAATGCGCGAGCATCGACGCACTCCGTCAACGCTTCGGTCGCCTTAATCGTGGGGGCCGACCCATTGAAGTCATCGCCGCCATCGTCACCAACGATGAAGCGACCAAGGGCGAAGACCCGATCTACGGCGATGCGATCAAGCACACGTGGGAATGGCTTTTGTCGCAGAAGGACGCTGCCGATTCAGTCGATTTCGGTATCGCCGCGTTCAAGCCGCTTTGGGCAGACGTGGAAGCGAATCGTGCGACGTATCTCGACGAGAAGTGCCCCAAGCCGCTACTCTCCCCCGCGCCCAACGCCGCCGTTCTGTTGCCCGCGCATCTCGATGCACTCTGTCAGACCAATCCGCAGCCCGTGCCGTCCCCGGACGTCAGTTACTTCATCCACGGCCCGCAACGCGACAACGCGGAAGTCAACGTCTGCTGGCGCGCCGATCTTGGCGACATTAAGGCGCTTTGGGCCGAGGTTGTCACCATGCTTCCGCCGACCTCGCCGGAGTGCATGACCGTTCCGCTTTACGCGTTGGCCAAGTGGATGCGACAGCAGAAATCGGTCGCCGATGCCGATGTAGCAATCGCGTCGGAGCTGGAAACGAAAGAGGACAACGATAAGTCACCGCCAGACCGCGATATTCTCATCTGGCGAGGCAAGAATGATTCGTTCGCAACCGCCCGCCCTGATGACCTGCGGCCGGGTGACACCGTCATCATTCCCGCAGTCGAAGCATATCACGATTCGCTATCACTCGGGCACATTCCGCCGCGGGCAGACGGCACGATTCCGTTTGATATCGCCGAAGCTGCGATCGCCGAGGCGCGCCGCCAGCGCATTGTCCGTGTACATCCAACGATTCATCCCGACCTTAACGTCGAATTAATGAATTACGCCAGGTCAGACAAACTGTCCCTTACCAGACGGCAGATTCGTAATCTAGTGGGTGCTCTAGCGAAAGATTTCACGACCGGCCCGGAAGAAATGGATTATCCCCATCCGGAAGGCTCGCCCAAACCTGGCATCGTCTTGCGGTTCAACGCGCTCTTGCCACAGTCTGATCCGCTTATTCTGCCGACGGCCGACGATGACGAGGAAGCCTCCAGCGATTCCGCCAAGCAGGTTCCTCTGGCCGATCATCTGGCGGACGTCGGTCGTCAAATCCGCGTCACACTCGCACAATTGTCACCGGGGCAGGCAACGACGTTGGGTATATCCGCCGACCTGCACGATCTGGGCAAAGCCGACCTGCGTTTCAACGCCATGCTCGCCGGCATCACGCCCTACGAAGCGATCGAACGAAAGCTTCTTGCCAAGAGTGGCCAGCGGGGCCTTTCCCAAGCCGAGCGAGCCGAGCAAGCGAGGCGTGCCATGCTTCCCCAGGGGTTTCGTCATGAAATGCTCTCCATGCAGATTGTTGAAAACTTTTACGATCGACTCGTCCCTGTTGGCGCGGTTGATCGCGACCTGCTGCTGCATCTTCTGGGTTCGCACCACGGTCACGCCCGCCCGTTCGCACCGGTTGTGATTGACGAAGCCCACGATGAAACGCGATCGGTCGAAGTCAGCGGCATCACCGTCACGCCAGAGCAAAGAAGAAGCTGGCCCCCCGCCCATCGCCTTGATTCCGGCGTCGCCGAGCGGTTTTGGGATCTCACACGCAAGCACGGATGGTGGGGCCTGGCTTGGTTGGAATGCATCCTGCGACTGGCCGACCAGCAGGCGAGCGCGTCGGACCAAACGAACAAGCCCGAAGGAGTTGCGAAATGAGTTCGACGGACATTGGCATCCTTCTCAAAGGCCTTGATGGCTCCAACCCGCTAGCCTTCCTCGCCGCGATTGGCACATTGCGCACTCTCACGCTCGCGCTGCCGGACGAGAAGGTGAAGATGAGTTGGGAACAGCACGAAGGCGCGTGGCGACCGCGCGTGTGGTGCTCGCTGGCCGGGGATGGCGAGGCGTTGGTTGAGAAGCTCGACAAGTCGCTCGTGCGACAGCGGGTCTCGCATCCCACTCGATTCGTTAACTACAAATCGGACAACGAAGAAGCTGTCGAATTCTACAAGTCGGTGCGACAAGGCGAAACCATTCCGCCCGGCTTGGATCAGTGGGTCGCCGCCCTCACAAACGACATTCATTCAGAGGCAACCTCGCCTATACAGCTTACTCGTAGCGATTACTTCGTCGGCAACCTTGATCAGATCATGGCGAACACTACACAAGATCACTTTAGACGATCTCTATTTTCGCCGTGGCAGTATGACGATCCGCTCGCCGGCCAATCACTTCACTTAGAACCAACAGAAGACCGCCGACACGCATATCAATGGGATCAACCGAGCGGTGACCCAAATCGAAATAGGTCGGGTAACATGCTGGGCGCGAACCGCTTAGCAATCGAAGCCGTACCGCTCTTCCTCGGTCTTCCGTCGACAAATCTGGCCCGGCTTTCCCTTACCGGTTGGACTGGTGTTCGATCTGACGATGCACGTTGGACTTGGCCCCTTTGGAACGTTCCGATCAACCTAGAAGTCCTGCGGAGCGTCATCGGAATTGAGCAATTGCAGGCACTCGAACCCGACTCGACCAAACTTCGGGCTGTCGCGATTGCCGCTGTCTATCGATGCCGCCGAATTCTTGTTGAGAAGACGCCGAATCTCACTCCGTCCTGTTGTGTAATGTAAATGCTAATGGCCGGCTTGTGGTGGCACTGCGGCTTCGGGTTGATGGCGGCATCGAATGCCTGGGCAAGACTTTCTCCGTGGCCGCCCGGGCATTGGTGGTATAATTCTTCCGTACCGTCTGGAGGTGCATATGCGTTGTGCAATCAAGGGGCCCCGCTGTAAAATGCCCGGCGCGGGCCGGCGTGGTGACCAAAGCCCGGGCACCCCGCGAACTCTTTGGCAATTAAATAGTTATGGTGGTTTATCCACCGCTACCAACGCGCCTGGTAGGCTCGCCGCAACCCACCTCGCGCAAATGTATCCACAATCCCCTCGTATACCGATACTTAGCGAGGGGTAACATTCCGCGTTCAAACGAACGCGGCCCCATTGAAGGGTGCGGTTGTCGCCGCTGTCACGCACCTTGCGCCCGGCATTCCGCGTTCAAACGAACGCGGCCCCATTGAAGGAACGCGGCGCAGGTCGAACCCTCCCAGGAC
>JBBQSU010000014.1:0-39536 GCA_038234815.1 Tepidisphaerales bacterium
CTCCAAGTCCATCAGCCGATTGTCCGACGGCCTACCCGCCCCGCCATTCGACAAAGCCGACAGACAGCCGGGTCGCGTCCCCTTCAGTGACTTCTGGAGGGCGGCAGTCCCTGCCGCCGCGGCGTCACGGAGTGACGCCCACCAAGTCCAACAGCCCCTTGTCCGCCAGCCAACCCGGCCCCCCATAGACGCAGCGGACAGCAGGGTCGCGTCGCCTTCAGTGACTTCTGGAGGGCGGCAGCCCCCGCCGCCGCGGCGTCACGGAGTGACGCCCTCCAAGTCCATCAGCCGATTTTACGACGGCCTACCCGCCCCACCGTTCGACAAAGCCGACAGACAGCAGGGGCGCGTCGCCTTCAGTGACTTCTGGAGGGCGGCAGTCCCCGCCGCCGCGGCGTCACGGAGTGACGCCCTCCAAGTCTTATCCGCCGATCGTCCGACGGCCTAGCCGCCCGCCATTCGACGAAGCGACAGACAGCAGGGCCGCGTCGCCTTCAGTGACTTCTGGAGGGCGGCAGTCCCTGCCGCTGCGGCGTCACGGAGTGACGCCCTCCAAGTCCACCAGCCGATCGTCTGGCACAGCCGGACCTGCGTGACCCAAACAACCCATCCACTCCCAGCGCAGGAAAACAAGGTGTCAATAAACTTGCACTTTCTGTACAAATCAAGACGCCATACGAAGATGCGCATTAGCGGCCGGAAACGTTTTCGGACTGGATGCGCAGTTGAATTGGATGTTGTCCCCACATGGCGGAGTTATACGAAGGCAAATTCGGAAGCTGCTGCAAAGACTTAGCGGATGCCATGACGGTTCCGCCGAAGACGTTCTTTCGCGTCGATGAAAACGGCGTTCTTTATCTGACGATTGGGTACGTGCCAACGGACAGGGAACCATGCTTTTATGACCAAGCGGTCATCTTCTGTCCGTTCTGCGGCAAGCAGCTTCAAACAAAGGAACAGATTAAGGCCGCAGCGAATGCACTGCGCAAGCCCGTGGGAGAGTCAGCGGCGGAGCCCACAGTGTCGGCAAAAGAATTGGCGGATTGCTTGAGGGCGGGCGCGAAGAAACCATCGTTTTGGCAGCGGTTGCGCGGCGGGGGATAACCACGCATTGGAACGGATCGGCCGGGCGGAACGGTCCTTGTGATTTGAAAGACGGTCGAGCGCCCGGCCGGCCGTTCAATACTGATCCGTTAGCTGGCATTTAAGTTACAGGGAGACTTATGATCCGCACTCTTGGACCGATGGTACTCTTTGCGTCCGTCCTGGCACCCATGGCCGTATCACTATGGCCCTCCGTTGCCGCAGAACCCGAGAAACCGATTCGCATATCGGAGCTTATCGTCGCCAGGCCGATCGGGTTGCTGGGTAATCGTCTTGGGAAACGCATTGTGGTCGAGGGAACGCTGGCCAAGCGAGTCATGTTGGCCAATCCGATCGCGATCACCCGAGTCGACGATCGTGCGCTTGCGGACGTGGTTAATATCGAGGTGACCGGCGATAAGGCGCTCAAGCTCGAAAACAACATCAACTACAAGCTCGAAGGCTATGAAAGCGGCGCATTTGGAGGCTACCCGGGTTGGCTTGCTCCCGAGGCGCAACAGCCGTTTCAATATCACGCCTCGTTCGTCGTAACGCGAGTCATTGCCCCGGCGGAGTAGTGCCGGATCACCCGCCATTGGAGCCAGGTAGGGGGGAAGTACCCGCCCCGCTATTCGACAAAGCCGACAGACAGCCGGGTCGCGTCGCCTTAGGCCATCTCTGGAGGGCGGCAGTCCCTGCCGCCGCGGCGTCACGGAGGGACGCCCTCCAAGCCCGTCCGCCAGCCTACTCGCCCCACCGTTCGACGAAGCGACGGCCAGCAGGGTCGCGTCGCCTTCAGTGACTTCTGGAGGGCGGCAGTCCCTGCCGCCGCGGCGTTACGGAGTGACGCCCTCCAAGCCCGTCCGCCAGCCTACCCGCCCACCATTCGACGAAGCCGACAGACAGCCGGGTCGCGTCGCCTTCGGTGACTTCTGAAGGGCCGCAGTCCCTGCCGCAGCGGCGTCGCGGAGTGACGCCCTCCAAGTCCATCAGCCGATCGTCCGCCAGCCTACCCACCCGCTATTCGACGAAGCGACCGACAGCAGGATCGCGTCGCCTTAGGCCATCTCTGGAGGGCCGCAGTCCCTGCCGCCGCGGCGTCACGGAGTGACGCCCTCCAAGCGCGTCCGACGGCCTACCCGCCCCACCGTTCGACGAAGCCGACAGACAGCCGGGTCGCGTCCCCTTCAGTAACTTTTGGAGGGCGGCAGTCCCTGCCGCCGCGGCGTCACGGAGTGACGCCCTCCAATTTCGTGGACTGGACCACCCCTGGCCGGTGAATTATACAGCGATAAGGTCTAAATGAGCGATGACCCCCTTATGTCTATATTTTCAATAATCGCGCATGTAGATGTGCGCCGCAATTTTTAGCCATTCGCCCTGCCAGGTTTTGGATTCCAACTTGCCGAACAGGAGTTTGCCCGCGTCCATCAGTCGCGCTAGTGCCTCGTTCTTGGCTCGCGGGACGTAGCCCAGGCGATGGCCGGATTCGGTCAGGATCACGATTGCGAGGCGGTCGTGCGGATTCTGCGGCTCTCTTTGCAGGGGCAATATCAGGCCGGGGAGCAATTGCGGCTCGATCGGTTTCACATCCTGATGGGTGGTGCCGGCAACGTGGCATTCGATGAGCATGATTTCCCTGGCGAACGGCTGGAGCGCGTTGTCTTTCCCGAATGAGCCGTGCATCAACGCCAGCAGTGCCGGGTCAATTTTCGCCAACGCGTTGTCCATAATCAGGTCGTCCTGCCAAAAGCTGTTGTAAATGCGCCTCGAGCGCGGTCCGCTGTGATTGCAATTGACCTATCTGCGTTTCGATCTCTGCCCGCCGAGTTGCCACCCAGGCATCGTCCTCCAATTGTTTGCGCATCGTGAAGGGCGGCTGATTTTCAATCGAATCTATTCGTTTCAGCAGTTCCCGGATTTGCTCTTGCAATACTTTCTGGTCTTTGGCCAGGTTATCCCGCGAACTTGCCGGTGACGGGACGTCCCCGGATTGTTCCGCCAACAACGTCAGGGCGCGCAATTCTGTCAGATCGCCAGCCAAGTAGGCCGATTGAACACGCTGCCAAAGGCGTTTGTCATCGTCAGTCAGATTTGGATTGGCGTCCGGGTGCAGTCTTTTTGCTATCGCATAATACAGCTTCTTCAGCTCGCGGTCTTCGGCCGAGGGCAAGAGATGTTTGATGCGCGCCTCGGCGGCTTCAATCCGCTTCTGGGATTCCTTTAGTTTTTCCTGCCATGAGACGAAATCCTGTTCGAGCTGGGTGTCGATTGCGATAATGTCGGGGCGTTGGCTGCGATTGAGACAGGCCTGAACCAGTTCAATTTTCCGCTTTAAGCGCGCGGTCTCAAAATGCGCCTGCAACGCGCGCAGTTCCCAAAGGCCAACCTTGGCTTGATAGAACGCCAGTAGATTTGGTTTCACGAGCTGCACCAGGTCGTCAACTTCGGTCAGTAATCGGACCAACTCCTCGCGGAGCAGGCTGTTTTCGTCAACCAGCCGCTGCGTTTCGGGATGCCGCTGAATTGAATGGCCGTCCATTTGAATCCTCTAAAGCAGGCCGTTGCCTATACCCGCCGGTGGTCGATGTTCATGCAATGGTATTGGATCGGACGCGGCTCGCCCCGGAATCACAATTCGCATCCGGGAACGGCCGGGCACTCCGGCACGATCATGCCCTTTTCGTCGCGCTCCAGCGTTACCGGCAGTTTTATGATTCACCCTCCTGATCATCATTATACGGCATAGAGGGCAGCCCCGGGAGTGGAATGATGCAAGACCCCGGGGGCGAAAGTGCCGTCGTCTCTGGCCGGGATTTGCTGGCATTCGAGAGCCGGGAAATGGTTGCCCAATTGGCCTTGGTTTCGGGTTCGGCGCTCGACGTGTTGCGGTTCAATTCACTCCCGCAAACGGGAAATCAGCAAGGGATCGACTGCAATCGGCGAGAAGGCACCTGGCTGGTCTGATTTTCGAGCAGCGTATTTCCCACTTGAAAAGCGCGATTTTTCATAAGTAGTCCATGGCACGCATCCTGCGATATGTAGAGTCATGGACTCCAGCCGGATCACGCGCGCCCTGGGCGCGATTGTTCTTTTTCTCTCCGTCGGATCGTCGGTCCGCGCTGTTGAAGTGACCTCCACTGAAATTGCTAATAAGCGGTGCCTGAACTGTCACGGCCAGTCGGAAATGGCCACTATGCCCCTGCAACAGCGGCTGACCATGGCCGCGCCGGCCACCCAGCCGATTGTTAAGACTGACCCCGCCCGGCCGGGCCTGTATGTTCAGACCGCGGCCATCGCCAAGAGCGTTCATGCCTCACTCGCCTGCGTTGCCTGCCATACCCAGGCCCAGTCGCTGCCGCATCAGCCGGAGCTGGGGCCGGTCAGTTGCAACAGCACCTGTCACACGCGGGCCAATTCCGACTATCTCCAGGGCGCCCACGCCGAGGCCATCGCAAAGGGCGATCCCAAGGCCCCCACCTGCGCCACGTGCCACGGCGGGCACGACATCCTGACCGCACACGACCGCAATTCGCGCACGTTTCCGCTCAACATCGTCAAGATCTGTGGGGACTGCCATAGCCAACACACCGCCAAGGACGGCAAGGACGGCCCGGCGCACATCCAGAACTATCTGGACAGCGTGCATGGCCGGGCGGTCGTCAAAGGCGGGCTGTCTGTCGCCGCCACCTGCGCCGATTGCCACAGCAACCATCGGGTCCTCAACGGCCAGGACGCCAGATCGACCGTCAACCGTGCCAATATCGCCAATACCTGTGGCCGGTGCCATACCGGCGTATCAGACGTTTACAGCACGAGCATTCACGGGAAAGAGCTTGCCAAGGGGAACAAGGAAGCGCCGGTTTGTAATGACTGTCATACCGCACACTCGATTACACGGACCGACACGCCGAACTTCATGCTCGACATCGTAAACGAGTGCGGGCATTGCCATAACAAGCCGATGAAAGGCAGCCCGTCCGGCCTGACGCTTTACCAGAGTTACCGCGAGAGCTATCACGGCCAGGTCACGCGGCTGGGCATGGAACGCGCGGCTCGATGCAGCAGTTGCCATGGCGCGCATGACGTGAAAAAGCTCGATGATCCGGCATCGCGGCTCAATGGGCAGAATCTCATCGAGACCTGCCGGCAATGTCACCCCGGTGCCAATGCCAAGTTTGCGCTCTATCAGCCCCATGCCGACCCCACCAACATGCACCGCTCACCCGTGCTGTTCGGCGTGCGATGGTATTTCATCATCATGATGAGCGCGGCCTTCGGATTCTTTGGCCTGCACTCGGTCCTCTGGTTCGCACGCTCACTGTATGAACGCCTGAAACACGGCCCGCATCCTAAGCACCACGGCGGGCCGTCGATCAAACGCTTCAATCGCGTGGATCGCGTGAACCATGCCTTCGTCATCATCAGCTTCTTTGGCCTGACCGTCACCGGCCTGCCCCTGCTTTATGCCGACAAGGGCTGGGGCCGCGAGTTGGTGCTGATGCTGGGTGGCCCGCGATCGGCCGGCATCCTTCACCGCATGTTTGCCATCATGCTGATCCTCAACTTCGCGGTTCATGGCGTCGGACTGCTTCGACGCGTGCGGAAGCTGGGGATCAAGGCCATGCTCTTTGGGCCACTGACAATGATGCCGCGATGGAAAGATTTCACCGATTGCCTTGGCATGTGGAAATGGTTTGTCAAAGGCGGCAAGAAGCCGCGCTTTGATCGCTGGACCTACTGGGAAAAATTCGACTATGTCGCCGAAGTCGGGGGGTCGGGGATCATCGGCGCTACCGGCCTGATGCTCTGGTTCCCGGTCTTCTTCTCGCAATACCTGCCGGGCTGGATGTTCAATGTGGCGCAGTATGTCCATGGCTTTGAAGCGCTGCTGGCCATTGGCTTCATTTTCACCATCCACTTTTTCAATGCCCACCTGCGGCTCGAAAAATTCCCGGTGGACGACGTGATGTTCAGCGGAAGTTTGCCGGAGGCGGAATTCAAGGAAGAGCGCACCGAGGAATATGAACGGCTGGTGGCAAGCGGGCAGTTGGAAAGCCTGCGCGTCGCCCCCCCGCAGCGGGGCTACCGGATCTTCGCCGTGTTCATGGGAATCACCGCGATGGTCATCGGCACCACACTGGTGGTTCTGATCATCCTGGCTGGTCTTAATTTCATCTAGTTCCGGCAAACCCGGAACACCTGGAGGAAAGCCATGTCCGACACACCGAAACCTGTTCGCCCGCTGTGGCAACGTGTGCTGGGCGTGCGCCGGCGCAAGGATGCAAGGCTTTTCAAGTTCGTCCCAACCATCTGGGGAACAATCCTCATCGCGACGATCATACTGACCGTCGGCGGTGCGGGGTTTGCGGAATACTCGATGCAGCCGGATTTCTGTCGGTCCTGCCATTTGATGGAGCCTTATTACCAGGCATGGCACGCCTCCAGCCACAAAAACGTCTCCTGCCCGGAATGCCACTTTGAACCGGGTCTGGTCAACACGCTTAAGGGGAAATGGCAGGCCAGCAGCCAGGCGGTCAAGTACATCACGCAGACCTACGGCTCCAAACCCCACGCCGAGATCAAGGACGCCTCCTGCATGCGCAGCGGGTGTCACGAAAGGCGCCTGCTCGAAGGTAAAGTTAACTGGACGGTCGAAAGCTCCAGTGGCGGAAAAGTCACCATCAAATTCGACCACAAGCCCCACCTTGAGGAAGAGCGACGGGGCAAGCGACTGCGCTGCACCTCGTGTCATTCACAGATCGTGCAGGGCCAGCATCTGGTCGTCACCCTCGACAGTTGTTACCTATGCCACTTCAAAGGCAAGGAACACGGACGACACGACGAGTCGATCGGCGGATGCAAAGGGTGCCACGATGCTCCCAAGGAACAGATTCGCCTGGCAACCGGCAATTTCAACCACAAGGACTACCTGGATCGCGGCGTGACCTGTGAAAACTGTCACAGCGACGTGCTAAAAGGCGAAGGCGGAGTGACCAAGCAGCGGTGTTGGACGTGCCACAATCTGGAATCGCAGGTCGCGCGCTTCAACGATCCGAAGTTTCTGCATCAGCAGCACGTGACCGAACACAAGGTGGACTGCACCAACTGTCATCAGCAGATCGAGCACAACCTGACCGCCGGGGCACCAAAAGAACCGGCCACGGGCACGCCGAGCGGAACTCACGCGATGATGAACGGCGGGGATTGCTCGACGTGCCATTTGCAAACACACGGCGGGCCGGCCGAACTGTATCGCGGGGTTGGGGGTCGCGGGGTGCCCGAAATGCCCAGCCCGATGTTCCGCGCCCAGGTGGATTGCATCGCCTGTCACAAGGCGATGCGGAATTCCAGCGAAGCCGCCACGGTTATCGGCCAGACGTTTGTCGCGGTGCAGGACAGTTGCAACTATTGTCATGCGACCAAATACGAAGGTGTACTGGACGAATGGCGTAAGGTGATCAAGGAAAAATCCGCGTTGGCGCAGGCCGTGTATGACGGCGCGCGACAAACGGTCGCGTCGGCGCATCTGTCACCGTCGGACAAGCTCGGTGCCGACCGGTTGCTGGACGATGCTGTTCACAACCTCCGCCTTGTGGAACTGGGGCATGGCGTCCATAACGTCAACTACGCCACTGCGTTGTTAAGCGTCAGCACTCAATACAGCCAGCAGGCGGTGAAAATTGCCGGAGGCGCACCGTGACGCACCGCCGGGCAGTTTTTTTTCTTCTGCCGCGCCGGACGGGCTGGGCGCACGCGACAATCGTAACGTGCGCGGCCATCGCGTTGCTTTCGGGCCTGATCGGCTGCGACAAGAAGCAGGCAAAGCCCGCCCAGCCGACCACCGAGGCCGTCGGCTCTTCCACCGCGCACCTTGAGGCGACCATCAAGGCCCGGCCCGTCGTGTTCGCGCCCGTGCCGCCGGCGCCAAAGCCCGGCGCCCTGGCCAGCGACGCATCCTGTGTCACGGCCGAATGCCATGCCGACTACACCCGCGCGCCCCAGATTCATGGCCCGATCGCCGAACGCGCGTGCAAAACCTGCCATGCAGACGACGCCGGCGGACACAAATACCCCTTGAAGCGCAGCGGTGACGCGACCTGCACCTTCTGCCACAGCGTCAGTGGAACGCAGGCTCATCAGCACAAGGCGCTGGATCAGGGATGCACCGCCTGCCATTCCCCCCATGTCTCCACGGCCAAATTCCTGTTGAAGAAAGATAACGTCGAGCAACTCTGCCTCGGCTGCCACAATCTCCCGCTCAAGGGCTATGCTCACGAACCATTCATCAAAGGACAATGTACGCTCTGCCACCAGGCCCATCAGTCCGAAAACGCCAAACTGCTGCGGGGCGGGGAAGGCGCGGCCCATTGCTACACCTGTCACGGTCAGCTCCAGTCGGCGATGAAGGCATCGACCTTCGTGCATAAGCCCGCGGCCGAAAACTGCGACACCTGTCACGACGCGCACACCACCGACTTCCCCCACCAACTCCGTAAGCCGGTCGATCAGACCTGCCTCTCGTGCCATAAGGAAATACAGAAAGTCATCGACCAATCCAGTGTCAAACACGCTGCCATGACGATCGAAAAGCAGTGCGCCAACTGCCACAACCCCCACGCGTCGGACAACCGCGACCTGATGATTGCGCGGATGGATCAGACGTGTCTGACGTGCCACGACAAGCCGCTGAAAGCCGCGGACGGCCACACCATCAAGAACATGAAGCCGGTCTTGACGCAATCGGAGTTCCTGCACGGGCCGATCCGGGCCGGAAGTTGTTCCGGTTGCCACGATCCACATGGCGCCAAGCATGATTCCCTGCTCGATCGCGCATTCCCCAAGTCCTTTTATGCGCCCTTCGATCTGAAGCAGTATGACCTTTGTTTTGGATGTCACGAATCTAAGATGGTGTTGACAAAGCAAACCACCAATCTAACGAATTTCCGTGACGGCCCGACGAACCTGCATTACGCGCACGTGAATAACGATGAGAAAGGTCGGACGTGCAAAACCTGCCACGCCCTGCACGGGTCTGATCTTCCCAACCACATCGCCACCGAAGTGCCGTTTGAGGGATCAAACTGGACCATGCCGATCGGCTACGAGAAAACTATCGACGGCGGGACATGTTCCCCGGGCTGTCACAAGCCACGCAGTTACAACCGCAGAAGCCCGGCGACCCGGCCGGTGATATTCAGTCCCGGCGCCAAGGCCCTGCCTGTTACCAAGCTGACAACACAACCGACTACGCGAGGTACGCCATGAAATGGTTTTTTTTGATTCTGTTGTCCCTTGCGATGGCCGATTGGGCGCAGGCGCAAACTACTCGCCCGACCGTCGCGGTCGATCAAAAGAGTTGCGTGACCGCCGAGTGCCATCCCAAGGTCAAGCAGTACAAGGTGATCCACGGGCCAGTTAACGTCAATGCCTGCGAGGCCTGTCACAAGCTGACCGATGCCAAAGAACACAAGTTCGAGCAGCAGCGGGACAAGACGCAAACCTGCACCTTCTGCCACAAGATCGACACCACCAACATGCCGGTGGTGCATAAGCCCGTCACCCAGGGCGAATGCCTGCAATGCCACAATCCACACGGCGGGGTGAACAAGAATTTCACCCGCGGAACGACCGAAAAGGACCTCTGCAACCGCTGCCACGAAGACGTGATGGCCGGCAAAACGGCCGTTCACGGCCCGGTTGCGGCCGGGTCGTGTTCTTCCTGCCACCAGTCGCACGCTTCACAGAACAAGAAACTTCTGGTAGCCGAGGGACGGGCGCTCTGCTTCAATTGCCACCTGGAGATGAAAAACCAGATGAAGACCGCCAAGGTGGTTCATAAGGCCGCGGAGCAGGACTGCATCACCTGTCACGACGCGCACGCGTCCAATTTTCCCAAACAGATCAAGCAAGCCCCGCTCGACCTATGCACCAGTTGCCACGAACACGACCCGATTAAGAAAAGCGCCACCGAATCCAAGCATCAGCACTCGGTGGTCATCAAGGGCATCGCCTGTCTGAATTGCCATACCGCCCATGGCGGCGACCTGCCCAAGCTGATGAAGAACGAGCCGATCAAGGTCTGCATGAAATGCCACAACGATCCGATCAAGGTGAACAAGGAACTGACCATCCCGGCGGTGTCGGAAGTGCTGGATCCGGCGACATTCAAGCACGGGCCGATTCGTGACGGCAACTGTGGCGGGTGCCACAACGTCCACGGGTCGGACATCGACAACCTGCTGGCCAAGAGCTATCCCGAAACGTTCTATCAGGGCTTTGCAATGGATAAGTATGAACTGTGTTTCAGTTGCCACGACAAGGAACTGGTGCTTCAGAAGTCCGCCGAGGGATTGACCGGCTTCCGCAATGGCAAGGAGAACCTGCACTTCCTGCACGTCAACAAGAGCGACAAGGGCCGCAACTGCCGGGCTTGTCATAGCACCCACGCCAGCGAAAAACCTCTGCACGTTCGGGAGAGCGTGCCCTACGGCAACTGGCTGATGCCGATTAACTTTGCAAGGACCGACACCGGCGGAAGTTGCTCGCCCGGCTGCCACAAGCCCTATGAATATGACCGGGTAAAGCCGGCCCATTATGACGTGCCGCCGACAACGCGGCCCTCGGCCACGGCCGAAACGAAAGGAAAATCCCCATGAAATGTGCCTTGAAAATAGCCTCTGGAATCCTGCTTGCCGGTTCGATGGTGCTCGGGGCTGAAAAGGCCCCGCCGATCAACTGGACGGCAAAAGATATCGGCCAAACGGAGGTGCACGTGCCGGCAAAGCAGCCCAGCCTCATCGCCTTCCTGCGCGCCGATCAAGACCAAAGCCGAAACGCGCTGCAAGCCATCAAGGCTGCGTTGAAGGAGCCTGTGGGCGTGCAAGTCGTTCTGATTTTAAGTGGACCCTTGGCCGAAACCCACGCTAAGGCCATCGACGCCCCGGCCGGTGCTGCCGTCGTGGCGGATACGGATTTTACCGCTTCGGGCAAAATGGGTATTCACGTCTGGCCAACCACGCTGCTTGTCGACGCCAATGGCGAGCAGCTCGCGCACCTCGCCGGGTTCTCACGCAGCTTTTCAACCGAACTCGATGCGCATCTTGCGTTTGCCACAGGTCAAATTGACGCAGCCACACTGGCCCAGCGGCTGGCGGCTCGAAGTGTCATCGCCGACGGCCCAAAAGAGCGCAGCGCACGGCATGCCCAGGTGGCCGAGCAACTGCTCCTAAAGGGCCAGACCGCTGCGGCGCGGACGGAAGTGGACGAAGCGGTCAAGCTCCAGCCCGATGAGCCGGTTGCCAAGCTGGCGCTGGCCCGTGTGCAAATGGCCGAAGGCAAGCCCGCCGATGCGCTGTTGACGCTGGATACGATTCCTGCCGCTGCGATCCCCGCCTGGCGAAGCGCGGTCGTGCGCCTGGGCGCGCTCCTGGCGCTGGAACGATGGAACGACGCCAAAGCGTTGGTCGATGACGTGACAAAGCTTAATCCCGAGCCGGCCGAGGCCTTTTATCTGGTCGGTCGGCTTTGGCATCACGAGCAAGACTGGCAGAAGGCCGCCAACGCCTTCAAATCGGCTTACGAATCGGCCATGAACGGACCGACGGCCAAAAATCCGTGAACGATCTACCGGCCGATTTGCAGTAGAATCACCCGTTATGCGCCGATTGCGGTTTTCCATCCCCGCGGTCTTGAGCTTGCTCATGCTGGCGGCGCATTTTCTTCGCGCCGGGCGGCCGATCGGAGCGGCAGTGTGCCTGGCCTTGCCCCTGTTCCTGCTGTTGCGTCGGCATTGGGCGAAGCTGGTGGTGCAAATGGCGCTTCTGGCCGGATCGGGCTTGTGGCTCTGGACCATGCTGGAAATCGCCGAAAGCCGCGCGCAATCCGGCCAGCCCGCCGGACGCATGATCGCCATTCTCACCGGCGTCGCAGCGTTTACGCTCATGGCCGGGGTGATTTTGCACTGGTCGGACCGAAACGACTAAACTCATTTTTTCAACATTTCAGTGATGAAACCGCCGGGCGATTCCATTAGAATCAGTCTCGTCCGGCGAAGGGTGTGTCACGTCTTTCCCCCGTCGTCGCCGGCGAAGTTGTGCTGAAAGCGGAGCGAGGTATGCAGGCCAAGCAAATGCCACCGCTGCCTTACATCGGTCACCCCGAGTCGTACTACGCGCGCCACGTCCACAAGGCCGACAAGGCCGGCGACATCCACACACACGAAGCCTACAAGGTCGCGCAATACATCACCTTAGGCATGGACCCGCATTTGCGATGGCAGGAAAAGCTGCGCTACTTCACTCATGCGATCAAGCGACATTGCGTGCCTACCGCGCTGCCCAATGACGACATTTGGTTGTTCTATCGGTCGCTGGCCGACATGGCCCGCACCTACGCCGGGCAGGAAGCCCTGCGCATCGCCAGCAAGGAAGATGACCTCTACGCCCACCGCCTGTCCGCCGGCACCCCCATCGAAGCCATCCAGGAAGACGCCGAAGCCTTCTTCCACAATCTTCTCGGCAACACCATCGACTGTCCCGATCATTTTCACGACGACGACTGGGCACAGCTGAAGCTGATTAGGGATCAGTGGATTTAAGCTGGCCCTACCGAACCGCTCAGTGCAGGCTTTCGCCGTGCGCGCCTTCGATCGTGCCCTCTTCAATCTTCAAATCCTCGCGCCGCTGAATCTTGTCTACTTTTCCGTCGCGGATCCAAAGGATGCGGTCGGAGACGGCCAGCATCTTGTGGTCGTGGGTGGCGCTGATGATCGTCACGCCTTTTTCCTTGTTCAGCCCGCGGAGCAGTTCGATGATGAGCTTGCCGGTGTTGAGATCGAGGTTTCCAGTCGGCTCGTCGGCCAGGATGATCGTCGGATCGTTAGCAAACGCGCGGGCGATGGCCACGCGCTGCTGCTGCCCGCCGGACATTTCCATTGGCTTGTTCTTGATCCGATGTCCCAGTTCCACGCGCTTGAGGATATCAAATGCCTTGTCCTGCGCGTCAGCGGTATTCAGCCCGGCAAAGATCATCGGCAGCATCACGTTTTCAAGGGCCGTCATCACCGGGATAAGATTAAACGTCTGAAAGATGTAGCCGATCTTTCTGCAACGCATCCAGGCCAGTTCATAGGCATCAAGCTGCGCGATGTCCACCTCGTCGATGTACACCTTGCCCTCCGATGGCTTGTCCAGCCCGCCCACCATATTGAATAGCGTGCTTTTTCCTGAACCGCTTGGCCCCATGATGGAGATGTATTCCCCGCGGTTGATCGACACACTGACGCCTTTAAGCGCCTCGACGGTTTCGCCACCCATCTTGTCAGTGCGGTTCACGTCGATGGTGCGCACGGTGTATTCCGAAAGAGCCGTAGGCCCGCCGGTGGGAAGAACCGGTTGAACTGTTTCTGTCATTAGTCACTCCGAAATCAGGCTTCGACGCGCATGGCGGCGATGGGTTCCATTCGGGCGGCCTGCCAGGCCGGATAGAGCGCACCGGCAACTGTGAGGGCCACGCCGACGAAGAAGCAGAACACTACATTGCCACCAAGCTGGGACCAGGGCACGTTGCGCCAGGCAAAGGATCCATAGGTGCTGGTGAGGGCCAGCGCGCTCATGCCCAGCCCCACCACCAGCCCGAGGACTGTACCGACGATGCCCTGGAACAGGCTTTCTATCAAAAACAACCGGATGATAAAACTGTCGAGCGCGCCCAGGCACTTCATCGTCCCGATCTCGCGGAAACGCTCGGTCACGCTCATCACCATGGCGTTGAGAATCCCGACGAAGGCCACGAGCAAAGCCAGACCCAGCAGCCAGCGGGTTTGGATACGATTGGATTCAATCTCCTCCGGCGTTGTCGGCACGCCATTCTTTTTCATGTCCGCTGCCAGCCGCTGCGGGGCCGTCAGGCGGTCGCGGGCCTCAGGCAGTTGCCGGGCGTTGCTCAGCCAGGCTTTGAATTTTTCGACCGCTTCGGGCTTGGTCGCAAATGCCGCCAGCAGTTCGTCGGGAGTTCCGGGAAGTTCACCAAGTTCCTTCTGAATCTCTGGAAGCGATGATCCGAAGGCCTTTCCGGCATCAAAAGGCACGGGATTCCCCTTCAGCTTCACCCCACGAGACAGGTTCCGCAGGTCCACCTCAAGCGGTTTACCCTCGGAGGTCAACCGCATCACGTCCCAGCGCAGGCGATCGAAGGCGACCGACTCCGGCACCTCGTTGATCCAGGTGCGCATACCGACCATCATCGATTCGGTGGTTTGGATCGATATCAAAAACGCCAGCGCCAGCACGATCCCGCTGGTGACCAGCAGACTGCGGCTTAGGCGCATGCGGATATTCTTCCACGCGATTTCAACGGCCTTGGTCAGTGGCAGCTTGACCTGCCGCTGGACGGGCTGCGGAGATTGGTTCATCGCCGGCGTCGTCACGAATCGGTCTTCCTTTCCTTCCCCGCGAATCCGACCAGGCCTTTCCTGCCCAGCATCTGCAGAAAACTGAGCGTTGCCGGTTTGGCCTCGGCCGGGCTTATCCGGCAGAAGCGCGCCAGCTTGCGAATGATCTGCTGCACGCTGGTTTTGCCGTCACACTGTTCCCAGACCATTTTGCCGATGGCGTCCAATTCAAAGCGTTTGGTCGCGCCGTCGGGCAATCGGAAAAGCCACCCGGTCCAACGGGTTTGTTTCAGGGGCACTTTCAATACCCCGCCGCCGCCATCGCGCGGCTCGATCTCGATTTCTATCAGCCGAATCGGCCTGGCACTGAGCGCCTCCAGCACCGACAAACTTGGCTTCTTCTTCCCGATCAAACTCACTCCTTCTAGAGCAGTGCCGGTGCCAGATCGGACACGCTTTCGGCAAATTGTTTCATCTGCTGTCCGGCCCCCACCGAACTGGCCACCTGGCGAACGACCGCCTCATCGGTCCCCTGCACAATCACAATCCGGTCTTCATCGACATCAACGCCTGCCAGCGTCAAGCGCTGTTTTGGCACACTGGCCAGCATGAAGAACCGGGTCCGGCGGGCAGACCGGCTCATGCGCGCATCAATTGTTCGTCCACCGATCTCCATTGTCGTATCCGTGATCGGACCTTCAGGTCGAAAGTACTTCCGATCCGCCTTCTGCTGATCGAGCAACCAGGCATCCATGGGCATGCGCGCCAGCGCAAGGGTTGCCATCGCCACCTGCCGGATCGAAAGCTTGTGTCCCGGCCGGGAAAAGGCCAGGCTCAGGTCCCCGGCGTGCAGGCGGTGGGTTTCCAGCTTCCACCCGGGTGGCAACAGACAACGAAGGTGGAAGACCGACCATGGCATCGACCGACTGGCGTTCAGGTCCACCAGCGTCGGCAGAATCGTGTCGGCCAACATGCGGTCTCTGCGGTGCGCGTGATAGGTCACCTCGATCACGCGGTTCGACACCAGGCTTTGGCCCAGCCACACGTCGCGGCCGGGTGGGTCGGCTTCGATGTAAATGGTTGATCCGGGCCACTCACCGGTTGCCATCACCAGCGGTTGGGCCTCGTCGGCGGCCAGACGACCCACCTCGGCCTGCAGACTCTGCATGGCCCACGTCGCGGCATCGAAATTTTTCCGCCCGGCCAATTTCCAACGCAAACCCATGCGCGGACGAAGCAAGTCGGCGAAGAGCGCATGGCCTTCCTGGTAATCCCCTTCCAGCTTCACCGGACTCCACTTTGGTGGAAGGCGCATCTGCCATCCCTGCCAGGAGAGCGTTTCGTATTTCGGGTGATCCAGATTCATTGACGCAACCTCGGCTAACCAAGAGACTCGCAAGGCTAATAAGTCGCCTGAAACACGCTCTTACTCATAAACACCAGCCCCAGACTGAACATCGAAATCAGGCCGACCCCGCAACTATACCCGGCGAAAAACACCACTCGGTATTGCGGCCACTGTTTACCGAATTTTTTCTTAAAATAGTACCGCCCGAAGAGCGCGCCGATGAACTGGGGCAGGATCACATCCGGCGTGCTCTGGTCCAGCCCCCGGATCATGCCGTAGACCAACAGGATCGGCAAAGCGAAAAAACGAAGAATGGTAAACAGCGACAAGGCCAGGCCAAGCCCGATGAGCAGGTAAACCACATTAAACGCCTCATAAAACGGGCCGTGCTTTCCACCGGGTAGCGTGCTGCTGTAAATTAGCGCCTGACGGAACGCGGTCAACCCCCAGAATTTTTCCGCGTTTGGAAAAGCGCTGCTGGGCACCGGGGCGATGCTCCAGATGAATTGGGCGAACACGACGGCGGCGACGAATGCCACCGGAAAGATGAACGCCTCGGCCTTCACCATCGAATTAATCTTCGTCCCGGTCAATTCGGTTTTGCGGAAATAAAGTGTTTGCACGCCATAATTGTGTGCCGGAAACGGCGCGAACCAAATGGCCGAGCCTTGATACCCAGTGAGAATGAACGTCGCCTCCCGGACGAACGGGATGCCGACCGTCATGCCCACGATGCCTTCCATCCGGGCCGAAACGTAGCTGATGATGGGGGTGTAAATGAAGCCATAAAAGACCAGCACCGCCATCAGCGTGAACGTCACCGGGCTGTTCCGCGGATCGTGCTGATGGGCATAGGTCAGCAGGAAATAGGCCGTGCCGATGCTCATTACCGTCGAAAACAGGTAAATCCCCAGCGCGATCCAAAGCGAAATATCCCCGCGGCCCACCGGGGGATGAAACAGCGCGTTCCAGTCGACGCGCGTCACCGAGCGCTCGTCGATGTCCCGCTTTTTTTGCATCAACCCGCTGATGACCTGATAGAAGCCGAGGATGGCGATGGCCGACAAAAGTCCCAGGCCGAAACTGAAATAGAAGTCGAGCGTGTTGGCGTTGATGGTAGCGATCGCACCGATGCCCGGCCGCCAGGTATGCAGGATGCCAACCTTATAGAGGATCGGGTTGGCCATGATCGTCAAGGTAAGTCCCACGATACTGCCCACGATCGACCAGAACGGCAGCACCATTCCGCTGATGAGCAGCCCCAGGTTAAAGCTGAGAATAAACGGCATGGCGGGGATGAACGATTCGGCATTGCCGGTCAGGTCTTTGAACGGAATGGGAAAGATGCTGATGGGTTCGGGCAGAAACGCGCCGGAAATCGCCGGCAGGGCAAAATAGACGGTGGCAAAGACCATGCCCAACATCCCGCCAAAGCTGAAAACCCGCCAGCGCCAGGTTTCCTGTCCGCCCGAGGCATCGGCCAGAGCCGTAATGCCCTGCGCGGCCACTGGTGCCATGGGGAACGGCAATTTCTCAACGTCGCTGGTCAGCCGATACATCAGGTAGCCGAGGCCGAAGTTATCGACCCGCTGAAGGAACATATTCAGGGCCATCAGACCGATCGCGGCGTACCACTGCGGGTGAAAGAAATTGCGTTGGCCCAGCACGTCGGGACTGGACGGCGCGACCCATTTAGGCACTTCGATGCCGAACTTGCGGAAAGATTCACTCTGGGCCAGAAACTGCTGCCACAGCAATCCGCTGCCACTGACCAGGCAGGCCCCGGCCATGTAATAGATCACGAAAATTTCCGGGCGCTTTAGAACGGTGAACGACCGCCGGGCCACCTCAATAAACAGGATGATCGTCACCCACTGCGCGGCCTGCCCGATGTCGGCCCCGCCGATCACCAGATTCATGTACATGCTGGCCGGGGTCATTATCATCCCGACAAACAGCCCGCCGATCATTGCCTTAAGGCCAAAGCCGTCCTCCCACTTGTCCGGCGGGGCCATCAGCTCGCGGAATTCCTTCAGTTCCGCGTCCTCGGCGTAACGGCTGCGCTTCGATGATGGTCCTGTTGCTGCTGAGGTCATTTATCACTCAATTTGATCAATCTCAAAGACTCGAAAGACACAAGTTGAACCGCAGATTATGCAGATGGCGCCCATCAAGGGAGCTTGAACTGAATTCTGCGCAAACTGTGAACTCCGCGGTTCCAAATTCTCTAGTCTCTCTTCGTGCCCTTCGTGCCTTCGTTGTTAAACGCGTCCCTTCATGCCAGCCCGGGAACGTCCCGCCCAACCGCACCCGCAGCGGTCGCTTCAGGTGTCACGAATAACTTGCGGCTTTCTTCCACGTATTGCAGCATTCGCTGCGGAGACAGCGACCGCCACTGCAAGAACTGTTTCCGGAGTTCCGTTAAAAACGTCCGGTTCATTCGGTACCAGCTTCCGTCGTCCCCGCTTAGGCGGCTCAAAACGACCTGCACTTCATAGATGTCCGGGAATTCTCCCGGATGCACCAGCAGCATCAGGTGTTGGCGCACGCCCAGATCGAACGGCGTCAACCAGATGATCGTTTTCAGCCCGCGGCTCATGCCCTTCTGTTCGTCCTCGAAGGCAAACGCTTCGACCTTGCCGGCGGAAAACTTTCCGATGCTTCCTTCCTGATGGGCACTGAAAAAATCGTTGAGATAACCGAGCGCGCCCTCGGCGGCGGTTCGGTTGATTGTGAACGGCAGCACGGCGAGGATTTCGTCCTGGCGCGGCAAAGGCACTTTCCATGTGCGGTCGATGCTGGGAGCGGCCAGCCGGCTGGCCAGCCGCGCCGGCACCAGCGCGCTCATCAACACGATGAGTAAGATCAAGCCCATGGTCAGCATGGCGCTGCTGCCGGAGTAATTCAGCGTGACGTTACCCAGCCAGCCCAGTTTCAGGAAAAGCGTGCCCACGCCCTGACCGATCACGTATCCGAACACCGTGCCGATCAGGCCGTAGGTCATGGCCTCGGCGACGAAGAGCGCGCCCACATGGAGCGGGGCAAGGCCCAGCGAGGTGTAAACGTGAATCTCACGCTTCCGCTCGGCGATCGATCCCATCATGGTGTTGAAGATTATCAGCCCGGCGATGGCCAGCGGAATTGCCACCTGCCCGGCGCCGCTGACACTGGCCAGATTGCTGGCAACCACCATCCGCACGCCATCGTCATAGCCGGCAAACATGGCCACAGCGAACCGGCGGCTGAGTTCCTCGGCGGCCTTTTTCATCGCCGACTCGTCGGCAAAGCGCATGGCAACGCTGCGCAAACTGGAACCCGGCAGCATCATGGAAACCGCCGACGGCACGATCACAAACTGCGTCGCCGATAAATGTTCGTAGTTGCTCTGTAATTCCGATGAACTGCTGTCGGCGTCGAGATCGAGCGATTCGAGGGCGTTATCGTCGAGCCTGCGCCCGCCGGCATCGAGCGAGCCGGAAGTGTATTTCAGCGGGGCCAGCGGGTCGCCACTGAGCATTGTCACCTTGCGATCAAAATCGTCGGCGTCGAATATCCCTGCAACCTCCAGGTCTATTCCGCCCATGCGGACCTTCTGCCCCTCTTTCACTTCCAGTTGCGCTGCCACCAGCCGGCTCATATAAATGATCCGGCCTTCGCCTTTTTCCAGACGGGCGAATTTTTCCGGGCCGATCACCTCGGCAATGGCAGGTGAGAGCGTCGATTCACCCGGCGAAAGCCCCAGGACGGCTTGCGCGGCAAAAAGCTTCTGATCCGTGCGGACGTGATACATGTCGCGCGGATTTCCGGCGTTGACGTTCCACCAACGCTCCACCACCGGCTGCGCGCCCATGACCGCGTGCAGATTTTGCAGCACCTTGGCCGGCATCGGCCGGAAGCCGCGCTGGCGAAGCATGATGCCGGGGTGATCGGAGGGCACGCCCGTCGGCAGCGTGGCCACGTCGAGGTATCGACTTGCACTGGTGAAACAAAGCACCGCGAACGTAATCAATACGATGGTGATGCTGGTCAATGTCGTGCGAAACTTTCGCTTGCGCATGTTGGCGATGCCCAGCAGCACGGCACTCATCAACACACCGGCGCTGGCGAAAGTGACACCTTCGGCGCTGCCCCGGCCCGATCGGATGCGCTTTAGTTCGGTATCAAACTTCCCATAGACGACGCTGATGACCACCACCGACATGAAGATGATGGCAAAAGCCAAAATAATAATGAGCGGGCTGGAACTGATCTTAAATGCCGGATGAAAGCTCCACAGCGCCGCAGTCATGATGGCAAAAATGACGCAGAGGCCGGTAATCTGCTTGTAGACACTGGGGCTGCCAATCAGCAACCGTTCCATGCAGAAAGAAAACGGCACGCAAAGTAGCAGTAGAAAAATGGCCGCGCGGATGACATCCCCGGCCATGTCCTGGGCGGCGGAGTAAACCCTCGCTTCGTTGGCCCAGGCACCGTTGGCGTTTTTGATGAACCCTGCGGCATCGTTGGCCGCCAGTGTTTGCCGGGCTTCGGTAAGCTGTTTAGCCGCCTGCTCGTGCATCGAATCGACAAGCGAACTGGTCACGCCGGCCCGCCGGTATTTTTCCAATCGAACCGTGTCCAGCTGCCAGAAATCCCGCGCGGTTACCAACGACAGCGGGCCTAGATTATTCAGGTGACTGACCGAAAACCCTCGCCCCGCTTCGACCTTCCCCCCGGCGGTGGAAGATTCGACTTTCACGTCCCGGGCATCGGGCATGTTAATCAGCAGCAGGCGATTGCCGATCCGGCCGTACCTGAAAACCAGATAGCTGCTTGATGCCGGCTCGACGAACATCGTCATCATCTGGCTTTTTACCATCAAGTTATATCGTTGAGGTTCGGCATTCCGCCGCGCGTCCAGCGGCAGCACCTCGCCAAGGTCCTGAAGGTAGCGCGGGTCGTACAAACCCGAGAGGGTGATCTGATCGCAGTCGAACACGATGCTGCGCAGGGGTTCGAGGTCCTGGCGGATGTCGGCGTAATTCTTGATGTCCCCGGCCTGCTTGCCGAGATCGGTACTGGCGGTGATGCGGCCTGTATTCGGCTCGATGCGGTACGTTTGGACGGAAAATGCCTGGTCCGAGCCTAACTTGGGCAGGCTTTGAAAGTAATACCGGCCTTCGGCATCACAGGGTTGGACTTCATTCCTGCGGATGCCCATCGAGTAAGGCACCCCGCTTAACCTGGGAATCTTCGCCGACGTGTTCGAGACACTGAAATATGAAGCGAGAAATCCATCGCGAGGCAGATCGGGCACGGGCTGCCCGGGCGCGGCGCTGACCACCTGGCCTTCAAACCCCGCTCGCAGCCATTTCAATTCCGGCGGACCACGAAAACTCGGATCGTTCCAGGCACGAAACAGCAGCGAGCGCGTGGCGATCACCTGCGGGATGATGCGATCGACATTCAGCCGATCGAGCGTGTCGTTGGGCGTATCGCGACGCAGGCGGAGGTCGTCAAGCGTTATGATGGAAAAGCCGGGCACACCCCAGGCCTGGGCCAGTTCGGTGCCGATGGCCATACTGGCGCACAGCCAGCTTTGGGGTTCGCGCGTGCCCGCGAACGGTTCGAGATCAACGCCAACCTGCATCGATCGAAACCAGTCGGCCTGCGCGCCGGTTTTTGTCTCGCTGGCGGCGCGTTCCTGCCTTGAGAACCAGTCGCGGTAATCCTGAATCTGGCTGATGCTGCTTTGCCGGGCGAACCAGCCCCAGAACATCGGCCCGGCCTTTCGCCCGGCATCGCTGAAATCCAGCGCGATCATCATCTCGATCAATCGCACCGAATTGGATCGATCTTTCGAGTCCGCCGGCTTTTGAATCTGCCCGGCCAGCCATTGATAGAGCGCCACGCGCCGTTCCAGTTCGGCCCGGCGTTCAGCAAATTGCTGCTTCAGCCCGGGGGTATGTTTCGCCTCATCCCCGCCCAGTCGAACGGCCAACCGATGCAAATAGGCATTGGCTAGGGTCAAATCCGCGCCGACAAATTCCTGCGGACGCTGCTGAAACGTGAAGCGAATCTGCGAGAGGCGGACCTGGCGTTCTTCGAGTGCCTTCAAACGTTCGAGGACGTCGGGCGGTTGTTTACGCGCCGTCCGCAGGCGAAAGAGTTCGTCCTGTTCCAGCGAAGCGTCGGTTTCGATGAGCTTGGAGAGCCGCGCGATCAACAGTCGATCGGCGGTCACGCGCAATTTGCCGGGCTGATCGCCAATCTCGGCTAGCCGGGCGAGTTGCCGTTCGACCGTGGCTTGATCGGTCGTCAATTGCTCCAACGCGGCTCGCCAGTTGGACGGCACATCGGCAAAAGCCATGAACATCTGTCGGGTGGCCTGAAACTGAATCCCATCCCCCCCGCCGAAGAAGATCAGCACCGGCCGATCCAGCGGATGCTGAGCAAGGTCGCGGAGCAGCGCCAGCCCCGCGGCGGTCTGCACGGCTTGCCCGGCACCCTTGGCAAGGTCGGGCACAAGTGCCATTGAATCATACGGCACACTCAGCACCAGCGCGCCGGGATTCTGCTGCGCCGTCCACCCCTGCGGACGAATCTGCGCCGGCTTGACTAACGCATAATAATTGCGCGATCGCGTTCGCTGCCAGTTCACCTCGGCGGTCAACGTGGCCGGGCCGGGCAATTTGCCGGATCGAATTTGATCGGCTAAAGCGCCCTCGGGAACAAAAAACCTGGGGATATCAACAGGCAGGTTCAGATCATGCGAGCGCAACTCAACGTTATTCAGCGTCTCTGAACCAAGGACCAAGATCGCTTTTGCCCCAAAATAGGCTGCCTGCTGCCAGGCCAATCCCGTCCGACCTTCCACCGCGACGATCTGATCTTGCGCAGCTGCCGGGCGAATTTCCTCCAACCCCCCGGTCCCCATGTAAACCACTTGCCCAATGATGCCCTCTTTGGATGTGGCATTAAGCCGCACGCTGGCCGGCCAGAAGGGATAAACATCAGTCGATCCACCGGCCCAGGTCAAGCGCGCCGACTGGGTGACCGGAACCATCATGTCGTATTCGTGCCGCTGCCACTGCACGCTGGGCATGGCCGATACCTGCTGTTCGATATAGTCGGCGGCGGCGAAGTAACCGGCGCTGCCCACCACGCGCGTCGGCGCCGCAGTCAGCGCTTTCAGATCGGCCCGAAAAGCCGCCTCATCAAAATCCGCTCGGGCGAATGAGCCGATCCCTGCCAGCAGTAACAATAGAGAAACCCAAAAAGCTCGGCCCAGGGACAAGTTGCCCCGATGAATTAACGGCCGACGCAAATGAAGTATTTGACTGCGAAGGGCCGATAGGATATTCGTGCGGCCCAGCCGCAGACCTCGATCGAGCATGTAAAGGTCCTGACAGAAAGACACGTCGAGATTGCGACACCTTGCCGCTTGCCGGGTCAGGAATTATGACGGGCCAAAGGCATTTTCGCAAAGCTAGATTCTGGTAATGTAGAGCGGACTTGGAAAGGAATCCATGCTAGTGGCACAAAAGTTAACGCGAGTCGTTTCAATTCCCAATCAACCCCGGAGCGAGTTCCGCAGGCCGGTGCAAACCCCTGCGGTTTTGAGCGTGCTGGATGGCGCGCTGGCGGGCAGCCGATATCCGGTGATGACCCGGTCGTCCCTGCTGGGCGGGCTTTCGTTTCTGCTTCGCCAGGCCCTTCAGGTCGGCCAATCGTGCGCCCTTGAAATCACCGGCCGACGAAAGGTCTGCGAAGTCGTCGGTTGCCGGCCTTTAAGCAACGGCAAGATGGAAATTGCAGTGGCATTTCGTTAATCGCAGGCATTGCGATTATAGTAAACGGCATGTTCTTACAGGCGCTCAGCCCGTTCGGCCCCATCTTCGGTAAAGAACTCCGCATCACCGCCCGGCGAAAACGCACCTATTGGCTGCGGGCGATCTATCTGGGGCTGCTCATCCTGTTCATGCTGCTGGCTTATGTCAGTTCCTCGCCGTGGAACAACGGCAACAAACTTTGGGCCAGCCAACAGCAGGCGGCGCTGGGCCGGGCGTTTTTCCTTTGTTTTTCCATGTTTTGCGTCCTGTCGATGGCTTTGATCGCCCCCGTCTTAACCGCGACGGCCATCAATTCCGAACGGCTCGGCAAAACACTCGGCATCCTGCTCCTCACGCCCATCAACGTCTGGCAGATCGTTGCGGGCAAATTGTTTTCCCGACTGCTGATCGCTTTTTCGCTCATCGGCTTGAGCTTGCCCGTGCTGGCTCTGGTGCGACTGCTCGGCGGAGTGGAAATCAGCCAGATGCTGATCGTGCTGGGGCTGTGCGCCACCCAAGCCATCTTCGCCGCCGCCGTCGGGTTGCTCTTGTCCACACTGGTGAATCGCACGTACGGCGTGATCCTCCAGTCTTACGGCCTGCTGCTGGTGATCTATTTCCTTGTCCCCCTCCTGCTTTTAGTCAGCTATTCCTTTAACGGGAGCAGTCCCGGCGTGTGGATCTGGACGACCTTTAATCCCATCTTCATCTGCGCCGGGATCGCCGAAGGCAACAGCCTCTTCGGTACCGGAGTACACTGGGGATGGTGCATCAGTCTTCATCTGGGAGTTTCCGCCGGGTTGTTACTTTTGAGCGGGGTGATGCTGCGCCGTCGGGAGCGCAAGGTCCCCCGCGATAGCAATCCCTCGCCGGCGCAGGTCGAAGGCGCTGCCGCCAAAGCCACGCGGAAAACACGCATCCGTCACGTCTCGGACAACCCCGTGTTATGGCGTGAGCTGCGCCGGCCACTTATGCCGAAACGCTGGCAGGCCGTTCTCTCCACCATTCTGGTCCTGGGACTGCTCGGTTGGAGCTACGCCGGCCTGAGCCGCGAGCTTCATGAGCGGGATTTTCAGATCGGATACGCGGTGATCTTTAACGGTTTGACTTGGCTCGCGGTGTCCGTTTTGGCCGCAACCTCGATCGCCACCGAAATCGAAAGCGACACCTGGACCCTTCTACTCACCACCCCGCTTACCGCCCGGCAGATCGTCGTCGGAAAAATTCTCGGCCTGGTTCGACGACTCTTCTGGCCCATGGCGCTGCTCGTAATGCATTTCGGCATTTTCACCCTGGCCGGCGTGCTGAACTGGGACCAATTTTTTCTACTCCTCTGGGTAATGGCCACCTGCAACATCGTCTGGATCGCTACGGGAACATTCCTGTCCCTTCGCTGCCGCAAGGCTACCTTCGCCGTGGTGATGAATTTGCTTCTCGCAGTCGTTCTCTATCTGCTGGTGTTCTTGCTGCTGGGGATTATTGAATCGCTCGCTTCAGGCCCCCGGACACGCTATTCCGAATGGATTGCCTGGTATCTTCCCTACTACCATCTGACAGAAATCGTCGAACTTCCGCGGCGGATTTACTCCGATAACCAGATACACACACCGGGGTTCGGCTCCATGTCCACAAATACGTATCGCATGGCCGTGATCGGTGTGGGCATGGCCTATCTGTTAGTCACCGCAGGGATTGTTTATTACACCGTCACCCGATTCAACCGCATTGTCGGCCGGGCAGGCAACCGCAAACTTGCGGGGTCGCAGCCTCCTTTGGGCCTGAGGGCCGTGACCTCGACTTAATCGCAGTGTTAATCCTCGCCCCACCAGCGCAGGTCGATTTCGGCAAACACGTCGTCATGCGCGTCCATCTCGGCAATTTCGGTTTGCTGAACCCGGTCGAGCGTTTGACCCTGGGCCAGATGCTCGGCCAGAGTCATGGCCCGATCGAATCGCGTGGCATGACCGGCAAAACGCATCGCCCCATAGTCGTCAGCCCCTTTGGTGTGAATAACGAACGGCCAATCGCTGGCCTGGAGCAGAAGCAACTGCCGGGCGGCGCGTTCCAGCATTTCTCGGATCGCGGGATGATTGGGCCAGTCAAGGCGGTCCATCGTAGCTAGGAATCGGTGTTCAGCGCGGTATTCGATCTCCCAGATCCATCGCGTGCGGTCGTTCAACCATACGCTGTGATTGCCCTGCTCGCCCCAGCTTCCTTCGGGCAGACGCAGCACATTTTCCGCCGGAAAAGCACGTATGGCCTCTGCGGAAGTCAAAAGTCGTACGTGCGGGTCGTTGGCCAGGGTCAGGATGACATTTCGCAAAAATTCCGGGCCTTCGTGCCACCAGTGGCCGAACAGTTCGGCATCGAACGGCGCGACACACACGCCGGATCGGCCCGTCTGCTCACGGAAATCTTGCAAAACCTGTCGCACGACCCCGCAAAAATGCTGCGCGTGTTCGTAACATTTCCCCGGCACCGCTTCCGGGGCGTATTGCCGCTTGGCACCAAGGTCCGTCCCGATGCTCGTCACCCGCCAATACCGCAACCCGCGATCACTGCGTTTGCGATGAAATTCCAGATACTCACCCGAACCGGGATAGCCGATGACGCCGCTCCAAACCTGCTCGCTCACCTGCGGATGCCGGGCAAACGCTAAACAAGCCGGTGCGCCTGGCCTGCTGGCCACGCCGAAAGGCAAAAGCGGGCCGGGCAGGGCGAGGGCCGAATGTTCAACTGCCGACGAGGCCGGCTGAAACTGCCCGCGTCCACTGCTGCCCAGCCACTGTGCGCCAGCCAGGCTATGCGTATCGACGAAGAAATGATCCAGCCCCTCGGCCGAAAAAAACGTCTCCAGCCCGGCCCGGCGACGCGCGTCTTTATAAATCACAGGGGGCATCCAATGCTCGCTGGCGGGCCGATAGGCACATTCGGGCAACCACAGTCCCGTCGCCGTCACGCCTAACCGCTTTTTGGTGGAGAAAACCCCGGCGCGCATCTGCCCACGGATCGAACGATCACTGAGCAACAGCGGCAGGTAAGCGTGCGTCGCATTGCTGGTCAGAATTTCGATATGACCTTCGTTGGCCCGGGCGGCGAATTCTGCGGGAATGTCCCGGCCAATGCGCTCGAAATGGGCCTGCTTTTGCTCAAACCAATCGACCCATCGTTGGGCCAACGGGGCAAATTCCTTCTCGCCGGTGGATTGAAAATGGGCCAGATCGGCCATTGCGATGGCTTGACGCTCTTTCAGATAATCCGCAAAGCCGTTCTTAAACCGATCATTGGCGAGCTGTTCCAACAAAATAGGGGTCAACCCCACTGTTAGTTTGGGTGAAGCGCGATGCAACGCCACGGCGCCGATCATCTCCAGAAGCGGCAGGTAGGTTTCGGCCGCGGCCTCAAATAACCAGGCCTCGCCATGCGGATGAGAACCATGATGCAGGACGTAAGGCAGATGGCCGTGAAGAACCAGACACAGTGCGCCGCGGATGTCACTCATTGAATGACATCCTACGCACTTTCAGCCCTTTCGACTGCCTCACGAGCCTAATTGCCACAAGGATAGCCCGGGAGCCGGATACATGTATATCCCCATAAAGTGTTACTGTTACCATATTTATCAGGCATTTCTGCGTATTTTTGAGACTCGTCTGTCCGATACCGACTTGCCCCGCCCGGCGATCTCCCTATACTTAACGTATATCCGTGTGATCGCTATTAAGGACCGACATGACCTCCGCAACTAAAACCCCTGCCCCTTCGATCAAGGAAAAAGTGCAGGGCGTCATCAATCTGATCCGTCCGGCCGTTCAGGCCGATGGCGGGGATATTGAGTTGGTGGACGTGTTGGCCGACGGACTGGTGCAGATTCGCTTTCACGGGGCCTGCCACGGGTGCCCCAGTTCCACCATGACCCTGCAAATGGGTATCGAGCGCAACCTGCGCGAAAAAGTTCCCGAAATTACCGGCGTTGTGCCGGTTCAGTAACGCCCGCGACACTTTTCAATGAATTCCAGCGCGACATTCGCCGTTCGATTTGAATCGATCGTCCTGCAGATCTGCCATCGGATCGCAGTGGCGTCGTTTCTGGCATTGATGATCGCCTGGGCAATGCTGGTCCGATCACTATCTGATCCCAGCCATGCTGCGGCACTCAAGTCGTACCGATATCTCTTTGCCACAGCCTTTGCCGGAGGAAACCTGGCCATTGCCACGGGCGTCCTGGCGATGGCCATGGCCCATCGTCGCGGGGCCCGTCTGCGTGAGGCCCGCGGGGTGATCATCTGGGGGCTGGTGCTGGTCCTGCTGGCCTTGCCTGTATTGGTGCTGGCCAAACTTGAACTGATGAAACTGTGAACGCCGATGACTGGATGCTCGAAGCTCTGGCCGAAGCCCGTGCGGCCGAGGCCATCGACGAAGTGCCCATCGGCTGTGTGATCGTACACCTCCCCACCGGCCAGCCAATCGGCCGGGCATCCAACCGCAGGGAAATCGACCAGGACCCCACCGCCCACGCCGAAATCCTTGCCATCCGCCAGGCCGCTCGCGCCCTCGGTTCCTGGCGCTTAATCGACTGCTTACTCGTCGTCACTCTCGAACCCTGTCCCATGTGCGCTGGGGCGATCGTCAATGCCCGAATCCCCAAGCTGATCTATGGCTGCACCGATCCCAAGGCCGGAGCCATCAAAACCCTTTACTCCATCGGCTCCGATCCGCGGCTCAATCACCGCCTTGAAATCACCGGCGGAGTGATGGAAACCGATTGCGCACGATTATTGCAGGACTTCTTTCGGCGAAAACGCATGGGCTAAACTGGGGCCGATTTGGGCAACTTTCCATCGAATTCTTAGTCCCATTCTTAGCCGCAGCGTGCCGCAAGGCTGCTGCCCGTGTAAAATGCCGTCCGTGTCATCGAAAAGCTCTAAAAGTCGTCCCGACCGCGTGGCCTATTCCATGCGCGCCCTCGGCAAAGACGATCCGCCGGCCAGTTTTGAGTTGGCGGGCATCGTTTGGTCGCGTACCCACATCCACAAGCACGATTTTTACGCCGTCACGGCTTTTTACGAAGGACCCGGCCGATCCAAGTGCGTGCTGAAAATGAGCCGGACAATCGACTTCGCCGGTTTCCCGCTCCTTTGGCTCGGCAAATATCTCTGCCAACGCGAGATGCACTTGTATCAAAAGCTGTCGGTGCTGCCGAACATTCCGCGACTGCTCGGAACGGTGGGCCAGACGGGTTTCGTTCACGATTATGTCGAAGGTCGCCCGCTGTCTCGGGATTATCCCGTGCCCGATGGTTTCTTCACCGAACTCTTCGCCTTGTTCGATGAGCTGCACCGCCGGAATGTCGCCTACATGGATACCAACAAACCTGAAAACATCCTGCTCGGCGAGGACGGTCGGCCTTATCTCATCGATTTCCAAATCAGCCTGGATGCCGACAATTGCCCGTTCGCCTGGCTGGGCCGATGGTTTCTCAATCGCTCGCGACAGACCGATCATTATCATCTCCTGAAGCACAAGAACCGGCTTCGCCCGGCGGAGATGACGCCAGAAGAAAGTGCGCGCCTTCAACACAAGCATTGGCTGATCCGCCTGCACCGGTTCGTCACGCGGCCTTATTTCAAGTTCCGTCGACAAACGTTCAAACGGCTGCGGGATTCCGGGCAACTGCTGCCCGAAGGCAGCAAATAAACGGCCGATCCGTCTGTCACAGGCGCCGCTGATTTACTCGCGTGCGCCGACGAGATTCCCTTAAGGTCCAGCGGGAACTTGGCGGTTTTCGGTTTTGCCGATCGGCAAGGTTGCGTATAGTGCCCTGACATGACCGACGTTTATCAACAGATTCTCGACACGCTGGGATCGGCCCGGCGAGTGCTACTGACCACCCACGTCCGCCCGGACGGCGATGCCCTGGGCACCTGCTGCGCAATGGTGCTGGGCCTGCGAAAAAAGAACATCGATGCCGAAGTTCTGCTCTTGTCGCACCTGCCAACGAAATATGCCTTCATCTTCCGCGATTATCACATCGCCTATCACGACGCCGAAAAGGCCTGGCCCGACACGCTCGACCTGAGCAAGTTCGATCTGTTGCTGGTCTGCGACACCGGCACCTGGTCACAATTGCCGGGGCTTCAGGACCGCGTGCAGAACTGGAATGTGCCCAAGCTGGTGATCGATCACCATTTGACACAGGAAGACTGGGCGGATCAGAAGCTGGTGGTAAGCGAGGCCGGGGCCGCGGGTGAAATCGCCGCGGAACTGCTGGAGATGTGGGGCATTGAGTTTGACGAGCCGATCGCCACGGCGCTATTCCTGGCCATCGCCACCGACACCGGCTGGTTTCAATATTCCAACACCCGGCCTTATACCATGCGCCTGGCAGCGACGCTGATGGAAGCTGGCGTCGACACCGACCGGATGTATCAACTGCTTTATCAAAATGAACGGGCCGAGAGAGTGCATCTTCAGGCCCGATCGCTGCAATCTTTGCAACTGCTCGCCGACGGCCGGCTGGCCGTGCTAAGCGTAAGCCAGGCGGATTTTGCCGCGACGCACGCCGGCGTGCCCGACACCGAAAATCTCATCAACTTCCCGCTGCAAATCCAGAAGGTGGAAGTGAGCCTGCTATTCACCGAACCGGCCGATGGCTCTCCCGTGCGGGTGAGCCTGCGCAGCAAAGGCAAAGTGGATGTCGCACGGTTTTCGGAGCAATTTGCCGGCGGCGGGCATGCTCGCGCCGCGGGACTAAGGCAACCCGGCACGCTGGCTGCGGTGCAGGAAAAAGTCGTCGCGGCAATGGTTGAAACAATGTCGCAGTCGGCCCGTGCATAGCACCAGCAACCAAACCACACGCGGCAGTCTTGCCAGGCGAAGCAGCTAATCCACCCACACGTCTTCGGTGCCCACGTCCGCACTTGCGACGGCCACCGGCTCCATCATCGGCTCGGGAGTGTTCTGCACGTCGGGCAGGATTACCCTGCGGTGACTGATCGCGGCCAACACCCTGCGGGCATGGGATTCGAGCGCGCTTCGACCCTGCCGGGTTAAAGTCAGGCTGGTAATGGGCTTGCCGTTACGAAAGCTCTTCTCGATGGAAATCAGCCCCGCCGACGCCAATCGGCGCGCGTGACTGGCCAAGTTGCCGTCAGTCAGATTTGTCTGCTGACGTAGCGGAACGAAATCGGCCTTCTCCTCGACAGCCAAAGCAGTAAGAATCCGCAAGCGACCGGGGTTTGCGACAAGATTTTCGGTAAACATGTCGGTCCTATCGACCACAAGGCCTTTGCCGCGTGAATCCACTTTGCCCCGCCAAGGCCTCCGGCCAGCAAATCGCCCCGCCGATGGACACGACGCAGCCCTCGGTGGCGGCTAGAATCTCCGTACGTCATGCCGGACATCGTTCTCACCACGCTCAACGCCCGCTATGCCCATGCTTCATTTGGCCTGCGATATTTGCAGGCCAATCTCGGCCCGCTTCAAAATCGAAGCGTTTTGATGGAATTCGACATCAGCCAACGCACGACGGACATTCTCGAAGCGATCCTGTCCGCCAGTCCCCGGATCGTCGGCTTGGGAGTTTATATTTGGAATGCCGGGCCGTGCCTGGAACTTTGCCAACAACTCAAGCGCCTGAGGCCGGACATCGTTCTTGTATTAGGCGGGCCAGAGGTCAGCCATGAAACGGATCAGCAGGAAATCTGCCGTCTGGCGGACTTTGTCATTACCGGCGAGGCCGACTTGGCGTTTGCCGAACTGTGCGCGCAGGTTCTGGCCAATCGCCGTCCGCTGATAAAGGTGATCGCGGCTGCTCCGCCGGAGTTTTCGTCGTTGAAGTTGCCTTACGACCTCTACACCGATCACGATTTGGCCCATCGAGTCGCGTACGTCGAAGCCTCACGCGGATGTCCGTTTAAGTGCGAATTCTGCCTGTCGTCGCTGGACGTGCCGGTGCGCAACGCACCGCTGGACGAATTCCTGTCGCAGATGCAGGGACTGCTCGATCGCGGTTTGAGACAGTTCAAATTCGTCGATCGCACGTTCAACTTAAGTCTGCCCTTCAGCCGTTCGATCCTGCAATTTTTTCTCGATCGGTATTCGCCGGGATTGTTCCTGCATTTCGAGATGATCCCGGATCGATTGCCGGAAGCGCTGCGCGATTTAATCCGGCGGTTTCCACCGGGGGCGATGCAATTTGAAGTAGGCGTGCAGACGTTCAATGAAGCGGTGCAGGCGCGCATCAGCCGCAGGCAGGACAACGCGCGCCTGGCTGACAATCTCACGTTTCTGCGCAACGACACCGGCGTTCATGTCCATGCCGATCTCATCGTCGGCCTGCCCGGCGAAGACGTGGAAAGTTTTGCCAGCGGATTTGACCGGCTGCTGAGTCTTGGAGTTCAGGAAATTCAGGTGGGCATCCTAAAGCGATTGCGCGGCGCACCGATCGCGCGACACGATGCCGAATGGGGCATGGTCTATGGCCCGGTCGCACCGTATGAAATTCTCGAATCCTCCGCGATGGATTTTGCAATGCTGCAAAGGCTGCGGCGATTTGCGCGTTACTGGGACCTGCTGGCCAATAGCGGGAATTTTACAAAAACGCTGCCGCACCTTTGGAAAAACGAATCACCCTTCTGGAGCTTCCTGAAGTTTGTCGATTGGCTGCACCAGCATGGCCAGCGGAGTTATGGCATCGCGCTACAGGATCAGGCGCGACTGCTCTTTGAGTTTTTGACTGTTGAACTCTCACGCGAACCGGCCGTCGTCGCTGCGGACGTATGGGCCGATTATCAGCGCGGCGGGCGAAGTGACCGCCCGGCATTCCTGCGCGCCGTACTGACCGACATGCCCGTCGCTTCACGAAGGCAAGCCACCGGACTTCCGTCTCGCCAAGCTCGACATCTTCCATCCTCATCAGACGTACGCTGATTCGCGCGATTGCGTTTGAAGATTAAAGTGGTTCGGGCGTCGAGCCCAAGGCCGGCGATACCTTAGGCAACACCGGGGGACTGGTTTGCAGCAGCACCATGTCACGATAGCGGGTGTCGGCACGCATCAATTCGTCGTGGGGGCCTTGCTCGATGATCCGGCCGGCATCCATCACCAGGATGCGGTCGGCGTGCGCGATGGTGCTGAGCCGATGGGCGATGACGAAGGTCGTTCGTCCGCGCATCAATCGGTGCAGGCTGGTCTGGATGAGCCGCTCGGATTCGCTGTCGAGATTGCTGGTGGCTTCGTCCAGAATCAGGATTTTCGGATCGGCCAGCAGTGCCCGGGCGATGGTCAGGCGTTGCCGTTGTCCGCCGGAAAGCTTGACCCCCCGCTCGCCGATGATGGCTTCGTATTTTTCGGGCAGCTTGTCGATGAATTCATGGGCATTGGCCTGTCGGGCGGCTTCCTCGACCTGCTCGGGCGTGGCCCCGCGCTTCCCATAGGCGATGTTCTCCGCGATCGTGCCATCGAACAAGAACGTGTCCTGCTCGACGATTCCCAAGAGTCGCCGGAAGCTGTCGAGCTGAATATCGCGCAAGTCCGTGCCGTCGAGAAAGATCCCGCCGTCGACGGGGTCATAAAACCTGGCGACAAGATTGCACAGCGTGGTTTTGCCCGCTCCGCTCGGGCCGACCAGCGCCACCATCTCGCCGGGGCGCACGGCGATGGTGATTTCGTTTAAGACTAATGCCTTGGCGCCGGCATAGGTGAATGAGACGTTCTCGAATCGCACTTCTCCGGCGGTATTCTGGCGGGTAACGAGCTTTGCATTGGGCCGATCCGGCATTTCCACCGATTCGCCCAGCAAATCGAGAATGCGATCCAGCCCCGCCAGGTTGCTTTGCAAGCCCGTGGCGCTATTGGCCAGCGTGGCGATGGGACCGAGCAGTGCAACCAGATACGACAGAAACATGACCAGCGAACCGACGGTCAGCGCATCCTCTGGTTTCATTTGCCCGGCCTGCACCTGGTGCATGTCGGCCAGCACTTTTCCCCCACCAAAATAAAGCAGCAGCGCACTGGCCACCGGGATGATGACATCCCAAGCAATGTCGATCCCCCGACTCCACCACCAACTCAAAACCTCCTGACGGCTCATCAGGTGCATTCCGCGGGCAAAATAGCCGGTTTCGGCATTTTGCCGAGAGAACGACCGAACGACGCGCATCCCGCCGAACGATTCGGTGGTGTGGGCGTCGACGCGCTGGCGGGTCTGACGGATGTCTCGATGGATTGGCCTGATCTTGTTGATCCACGTGCGATGCGTCAGCCACACCGCCGGCAGCAGCAGCAACGATCCGAGCAGCAATTTCCAACTGATGAGCGACAGGATGACCAGCACCCCGCTCAGCTGCACCACGGCCCGCCAAGGGTTGTAGAGCATTGAAAAGATCAAATCGCCAACCCCGCCGGCGTCTTCGCGCAGGATCGAGGTGACACCGCCGCTTTTTAAGTCATATACCCGGTGCAAAGGCAGGCGCACGGTGTGTTCAAACACGCGCTTGCGCACACCCACTTGCACGCGTTTGGTCATGCGCGTGGTCTGCCAGCGGCTCCACAGGCTGGTCAACGCTGCCAGGATGCTGATAGTCACCATCCCCAATGCCACGGCGATGAGCAGCACCCTGCGGTTTTCAAACCAATGGGCGTAAGACCCAAACCACTTCGGCAGGGGGCGATTTCCCAGCACGTTATCGAATACCAGCTTGGTGCCGTAAAAAGGGATCAGCCCGAGTAACGTGGAAATGCCCAGCAGGCTCAGCGCGCTGAACAGCAGCCGTCGATGCCCTCGCAGCAGCGCCCAGAACTGCTTGAACAGGGGATAGAAATTGCGTGACCGGGGCTTTCGCCGGAGATCATCCACGCGGAGACCAAGGTCAGCCCGCCCGCGGTCCGGGTCGGTCTTGATCGCCTCTCGGTATCGTTCGAATCGTCTGCGGCTGGAACGGAATTTCTTGGACATACGGTCGAACCTCTCGTGCCAGGATATCTTAGGCGATTCTTGCTCGATCCGTTACACTTCCGGGCATGGGAAAAGCCAATGTTGACCCCGCCGAGCTGCGCCGCTTCGCCCAGGAGCTTAACCGTTTTAATAACGAGATGCAGGGATTACTGCAGGGCATTCATACCAAGATGCGAAATCTGGAGAACACCTGGCGCGATCAGGAGCAGCGGAAATTCAGCGAGGCCTTTGAATCCACGACCAAGGCGCTGGGCAATTTCCTGGAAGCATCACACCAGCATGTGTCGTTCCTAAGTAAGAAGGCGACCCTGATTGAGGACTATCTGAAGCAGCGATGACATCCGGGTTTTTTCAGGCGATTTGTCCCTGGCAACCCGCGTGCCCGATATCGAACACCCAAACCCCCTGGCAAAATGGCTCAAGGCGCAAAAGTCGAATCGATCGAAGCTCTTAAGCACCTGAAGCTGGCGCTGATTAAGTTCGCCACCACAGTGAAAGGTTCGCTGGCGGATGTCGAATCAGACCTTTCGCGGATCGTCCTTTGGCTGGACATGGAACAGGCGTCCTACTGGCAGCAGCAGATTCGCAAGCGAACCGAATGGCTGACCCGGTGCCGCGAGGCTCTGCGGCACAAGACCATCTTCAAGGATTCGACCGGGTCGCGGCAATCGGTGGTGGATGAGGAGAAGGCCGTCCGCCAGGCCGAAGCGCTGGTGGCCGAGGCCCAGCAGAAGCTCGCTAACTGCAAACGCTATTCGCAGATGATTCAGAAAGAATCGTCACTCTATAAGGGCAAGGTTCAGCGCCTCTATAATGCAGTGGAAATTGATCTACCCAACGCTGCGGCGAAACTGGAGAAAATGGTTCAGCAGCTTGATGCGTATGTGCATCTGGAATTGACCGCTGATGAAGTGAAATCGGCCGCGATAAAGGGCGAGGCGGCCCCCGAAGGCTCGGGCAACGCTCCGGCAGTCCCGCCGGAAGACAAGGAGGCCGACGATGGGCGTATTTGAAGGCCGAGCCTCACTGAGTCGGGCCAGTAAAGACCTGCTGCTGAAATGGATGGAAGCCAAGAACGTTTGGAACGATGCGCAATCGAGGGAATTCGAGGAGCGGTTCCTGTTTGCCCTGGAAGGCGACCTGAAGGCCGCCATGAGCGCCATGGACGAGTTGTCGCGGCTGCTGGCCGCCTGCAAACGAGACTGTGAATAATGTCTGACACGCCGCCACTGCAACCTGTTTCAGAATCGACGGAAGCGATCGGCCCCCGTGATGCGCAGCGCCAGGCACTGCGCGATCTGGTCAGGCTGGCCACCGATTCGGCGACGACTGAAGCTGAAATCGAAAAGAACCTGGCCGGCACCCTCGCCGAGGCCGACAAGATTCATGAAAATTCGCTTTGGGAACTGGAGCAGAAGGTCGGCGCCCGGCGACAGCAAATCGAACAGCAGCATCAGCAAAGCCTTGTGCAGATTGACGCGCAATACCAGCAGGACAAGCGGGCGATGCAGAGCGCGGTGGATGGGTCGAAGCGAAAAATCGATCACGACCACGGGGCCGTCGAACGCGACGTGAAGGAAAAGTTTCAGCAGGCCAGTTGGCTGGCTGAGAGCGTCTACGACGGCACCATCGCGACGCTGGCCCTTGAATCCAAGCAGGCCCGCGAGCGGGTCGAAAGCCGCGTCGAGCAATGCAACGACCTTTTTGCGCGCCTCACCAAGTTGCTGATGAATTTCGGCCAGCTGCCACGGCCGGAATCAGAACCCGTTGCAGGCACTGATGACGCGCCAACCACCGCGTTCGAGGGCGCAAGGGATTCAGCCGAATCGGCGGTCGAGGCGCTGGGCGCGCTCTCGCTGCCGGGCTTTTTTACCGGGGTGCTCCCGGGGTTGATCTTCATAAGTGTCTGCGGGGCTGCAGCAGGAGGCGCGTATCTGCTGACCGCTGCGTCAGGCCCGCGATGGGGGATTATCGGCGCTGCGGGGGGCACGGCATTTGTCGGGCTTCTGGCTTTGGGCTTCGTCTTAAAGCGAAAGTCTCAAAGACAAATGGACGAGGCGTTTGCCCGAGCCGATGAGCGGCTCGGCCAGGCGCGTCAGGCCGCGCAGGCGGAGTATCGGGACAAGGTGAAGGAAATTGAAATTCGGCGGGCCGAGGCCGAAGCGCTGCGAAAAGGCGAGGTGGACAAGGCGCGAACCGATCTGACCCCGCTGGTTCAGCAATCGGGCCGTCGGCGCGAATCGGCACTGATTAGTGCGCAGGCCGAGCAGGCCAAGCAGGCAGCAAGAATCGATCAACAGCGCGACCAGGCCCGCGCCGAGGCCGACGTGCTGCACCGCAAGCAATCCATGGAATTCGAGCATCGCGTGGAGCGCGAACAAAAGGCCGTCTTAGAGCGCCGGGAGATGCGCCGTGCCGACGCCCATTACACGCATGACCAGGACCGGGTCGCGCTGGAGCAACGGTTGGAAGCGGGCTTGCAAGGCACGCAAACGCCGGTGTTGTCCGATGGTCATGCGGTGGCAACCGAATGGACCGAACGCGCATGGGCCGATTGGACGCCACCCAAAACTTTTGCGCCGGCCGTGCGATTCGGAACGCTCGGCGTAGACCTCAAAACGATCGCGGCCTCGGCTGCCAGCAGCCAGAGCCTCACCATCCGCCTGCCCGAGCGATTCCAAATGCCGGCGACGCTGCAATTTCCCGACCAGGGATCGATGCTGATACAGACCGAACGCGCCGGACGCGATCTGGGCCTGCGCACCATGCAGACGGTGATGACCCGTTTGCTGACCTGCCTGCCCGCCGGCCGGGCGCGATTTACCATTTTTGATCCGGTCGGCCTGGGACAGAATTTCGCGGGGTTCATGCGACTGGCCGACTTCGACGACAATCTCGTCGGCACGCGCATCTGGACCGAAGCCGATCAGATCAACCAGCGGCTGGTGAACCTCTCCGAACACATGGAAACGGTGATCCAGAAATATCTCCGCAATGAATTCGCTACCATCGACGATTACAACGCGCAGGCCGGCGAACTGGCCGAGCCATATCGATTTCTAGTCATCGCCGATTTTCCACAGGCGTTTCAGGTCGAATCGATCCGAAGGCTCGTCAGCATCCTCAGCAGCGGCGCTCGCTGCGGGGTTTATGTGCTGGTGTTGCGCGACACGCGCATCCCGCTGCCGATGGGCGCGCATCTGGAAGACCTGGAGGCCCATTGTCTGAACTTGCAGCATGACGGCGAGAAATTTGTCTGGAAAGACCCGGTGTTCGGCCAGTTTCCGCTGACGCTCGACCCCCCCCCCGACGAAGCGTTTCTGACACGACTGCTGGACAAGGTGGGCCAGGGCGCCAAGGAAGCTAACCGCGTGGAGGTGTCGTTCGACACGATCTCGCCCAAGCCCGAGGAGTTCTGGTCATTGTCGTGTTCCGATGAATTGCGCGTGCCGATCGGTCGCATGGGCGCCACCCGCCTGCAAATGCTGCGCATGGGCAAAGGCGTGGCCCAGCACGCACTGGTTGCGGGCAAAACCGGATCGGGAAAATCGACGCTGCTTAATGCGCTGGTGACGAATCTGGCGATGTGGTACTCGCCGGACGATGTGGAATTTTTTCTGCTCGACTGTAAGCAGGGCGTGGAATTCAAAGCCTACGCCACCAGTGGACTGCCGCACGCGCGAGCCATCGCCGTGGAAAGCGACCGGGAGTTTGGCCTGAGCGTGCTGCACCGCCTGGACGCGGAACTCACCCGCCGCGGAGACCTTTTCCGCAAGGCCGGCGTGCAGGATTTGCCTTCCTATCGCAAGCTCGATGGCGGGCAGTCCTTGCCGCGGACGCTGCTGATTATCGACGAGTTTCAGGAATTCTTCAGCGAAGACGACAAGCTGGCGCAGGACGCATCGGTATTGCTCGATCGCCTGGTGCGGCAGGGCCGCGCGTTCGGCATCCATGTGATGCTTGGCTCGCAGACGATCGGTGGGACAAGCGGGCTGGCCCGATCCACCCTCGGCCAGATGGCGGTGCGCATCGCGCTTCAGTGCAGCGAGGCCGACAGCCAGATGATCCTGGGGGATAACAATTCGGCGGCCAGGCTGCTCAGTCGGCCTGGCGAAGCCATTTACAACGACGCCGGTGGACTGGTCGAAGGCAACAGCCCGTTTCAAATCGCGTGGCTGCCCGATGAGCGTCGCGAGGCGTTCTTAAATAGCGTTAAGCGTAAGGCGCTTGCAGAGGGCAAGGATCGACCCGAAGCGATAGTGTTTGAAGGCAATCAGCCCGCCGACGTGACCAAGAACCGGACGTTGATGAAGCTGCTCGCTGCCGACCGCTTGGCCGCCTCGCTTGTGACGCGCTCAACTGACGAAATGACGCGCGTTGCAGCCGACGAGGCTAAGCGCCGATGGCCCAACCCAAAAGTTCCCGTGGCGTGGCTCGGTGAGCCGGTGGCGATCAAGGATCCCACCAGCATCACGTTTCGACGGCAGAGCGGGGCCAATGCGATCATCATCGGCCAGCAGGACGAGCCGGCAATGGCGCTGGTTTCGACGGTGATGATCGGCTTGGCCGCACAGCTTTCGCCGGCGGCGGCGCGGTTCGTCGTGCTTGACGGTACGCCCGTTGATTCGTCGCTGGCAGGATTGCTGGGACGGGTAAAGGCAGCGATTCCGCACGACGTGCAGGAAATCGAGTATCGCACGGTTCCCGAGGCCATCGCTGACCTTCATGCTGAACTGATCCGCCGCCGCGATGCCGACGAACCGCATCCCCCGGCGGTGTTTTTGGTCATACACGGCCTGCAGCGCTATCGCGCGCTCCGCAAGAGCGATGAATCATTCAGTTTCAGCATGGACGAAGGCGAGAAAAAGCCCCAGACGGACAAACAATTGGCCGAACTGCTGCGTGAAGGTCCGACCTTCGGCATTCATACACTCACCTGGGTGG
>JBBQSU010000015.1:0-38331 GCA_038234815.1 Tepidisphaerales bacterium
CAGCGGCGTTGCCGATGGGAATGATCCCCGCAGGCCAGTCGGATCGCACGGCAAAGCGCGGCAATGGCGAGGCCAGCCATTCTCCGATGCGCTCGGAATCGCTCATCCGATCCTTCAGCGACGCATTTTCTCGCACGATCGAGGCCCACATCGCGTTCAGATCCCCTTTAAACGAGCGCACCCTTGCAGCCGGAACGTTCATCGCCAGATTCCAGCGGTCGTTCTCGATCGCCGCCAGGCCGGCGTAATGCCCCTTCAGACCAAAAAGCTCGATGGTATCCCGCGGGCCTTTCACGTTGCGCCAGTGCGATTTGATGCCGAGATCGCCGGTGAGGGGAGGCAACCGCGGCAACAACGCACCCTTGCCGTCGGCCAATAGCGCCACGTCCGCGACGATCTCACGGACCTCATTGGTGATTAGGTCTCGAACCCGCGCTAGAACGCCGGGCGGACAGTCGGAAGCCTGTCCGCTGCTAATACTTTCCAGAGATTCGCACCGCGCCGGCTGGCAGACAGCCGCGCCGCAGGCCGCGGCTTCGGTCAATAGCCATTGGTCCATCACTGCCCGCGAAAGTCCCCACATCGGCGCGGGCAAATCCACCGCCACGGACGCGCCCGACATCGCATGGATGCTCGCCTTGTCCAATCGGACCGCAGACGGATGGCTCAGGCCCAATCGCGCCAGGACCGCAGCCCCCAAGTTGCTCAGGCACTCGCCACAAACTTTTTCCCGGGGAAATCGAGATTGCTCGACAAGCGTGACAGACCAACCGGCCCGCGAGAGCAATAGTCCTGCAACGCTCCCCGCAGGGCCGGCACCGATGATGAGCGCAGAAGCCATGAAGTGAAGTACGGCCAAGAAACCCGCGCCGGCCAACCCCGACGCCCAGGCCCAAGGGGAAATTAAAACGGCCCAATCAAACCCGCAAATGTCTCGGGCGATTCTTAAACCCGCGCCGGCTCGGTCGTCCCGGCGCGCTCCTTCAGGACGGCCATCTTTTCTTTCACTTCCTGGGCCACGCGCGTGTTGGGGAAATCGGCAATGATGATGTCACCCACCCGCGCCGCTTCGGTCCAGTTGTGATCCTGCACCGCCACCGAAAATTGCGTCCGAAGGCTGTTGAGCTTCTCTTTGAAAATCCCGCGGGCCGTTTCCTGCATCGATTCGGCCTCCGTCGGGGTCAGGTACAGGTCCAGTTTCTTCAGTATCTCGATGCTGCCGTCGATGTCCTTGCGCGTCACCGATTCGTGCCAGCTTTCCAGCAACTGCTTCTTGTGGGCTGTCCGCCGGGTTTCAATTTCACGCGGCAGATTCAGCACCTGCTCTACGTGCGGGAACTGCTCACGCAGGCGCTCGGCCTCGCGCGCGGCCAAGGCCCATTGCTCGCTACGGGCATGTTTGTCGATCACGCTGATGGCGTCGGTGATCTGCTGCTGCACCACTTCCTGCCGGCGGTCGTTAATCACGTCGCGCAGCCGATCAGCCTCCTGCTTATAACCAAACTGCACGCCAATCTCGTTGGCCAGCACCAGAGCCGCTTCCCAGTCGCTGAGCGACATCTCTTCCTTGATCGCCGACCGCAGGGCTTCCAGATCGCGCTTGCGATAGGCGATGGACTTGGCACGATCACTCAGCAGTTGCTGGTTGGAAACCATGTTCAATGTATTGGCCAGCTGCACCAGCTTGTCGTTGATCGGACCCAGGGCATATCCCTGATCGTCCTTCCGGGCCTGTCGCGCGGCAGTGATCGACATCGTCACCGGCCAAGTCACCAGCACTGCCACCAGGCTCACCACCCCCGCCGCCAGCATCGTCAACCCCTGATGCGTGCTGGCGAAGTAAATCCCGACGCCGCAAAGGCCAACGGCAAGTATCAAAACGATCGCGTAAAGCCAGTTGAAATTGGGAAAGGATCGATTCTCCACGGTCACCTCAAGACGAAAACAGAGATGCGAGAACACGACGCAAAATGAGTGTAGAACTGCCTTTTCGACGTGTCAATAAATTTGGCGGGTGAAACGAAGCAAAGGGGTGGCATTATCTTGTGGGAAATGGTGGTTCAGTGGCATAGGCTGCCGGCCTGTGGCGGGACTCCGGCCCGATGCCCAGGGCCTGAATGCACCGGCAAACTGGCTGCTTCTCTGCCTGATGCCCCTGATCTGCTAAATCGGCGAAATCTGCGGTTCCAATTTGCCGGGTCAAATGTGTCGCATCCCCGGAATCACGTCTCCCAGGCGCTGATTTCCCCACTGCCGGTACACCAATACGGTGCCCAGGCAAGGCCGACATACTGCACCTCAATATCAGACTTTTTCGGCCGCATGTCGATCGATTCGAACTGCTCGGTGCTCGCATCCAGCCGGGCGGCGATTTGATCGGTCTGCACCTTGATCTCCGCGGCCAGCTCGTCCAACCGCTGCTGCAGCACGTCGATCCTCCCCTCGGCTTCGCCCACATCACCCGATTCCTTCATGCTGCGGGTGACGCCCCGGGCCGTGGTGGTGGCCCGGCCGATCGTGCCGGCACTGACGGTCTTCCTCCCGAGGAACGCCCCCAGGATGGTCGCGCCGAAGGAAATCACCGTTTGCAGTTTGGCGGTGCTGGCCTGGCGCGACTGCGCATCACGGGCCAGTTCGGCCCGGCGAATCTGGTCATGCAAGGACGCCTCGCGGGCGGCATATTTTTCGCGGATTTTGGCCACTTCCTCGTCGCGTTGCTCGCGCAACACCTGCCCGATACGGATGCGGAAATCGCGTTCGGATTCGCCGGGATGACTCAGTTCACCCGTTCCCGGGCTGCGCATCAACTGCATGGTTTTCGTGCGATAAAGCGTCTCGGCCAGCGACTTCTTGAAATCGTCGTAGATTTTCCCCTGGGCCGCCCGAGCCGGAAGCGGCGCGAATACCGCTTCTTCTTCCGAAGCATCGGCCAGGTCGGCTTCGGCTACCGCGTCATCGGTTGCCGACTGCCAATCCAGCAGCGCCGCGCCCTTGCCGAACGGCGCAATCAGGCACGCCTTGTCCTGCGCGTGCAGGCCGGATTTGACATCGCTGAAATAGACCGTCGCCACGCCCACGGCTGCGGGCCGATACAACAGCTTTGCCCCCGCGGGCTGAACCGATCGAATGGGGACAAAACACTGCCGGATGTCGCCGGCGATCATGGGCTGAACCTTCTGCGCCTCCCGGGGCGTGAATGCTTCGGCGGGCGATGGTTTTGCCCCCGCCGGATCGGCACCCACCGGCCCTTGCGCCGCCGAAGTCGCGCTTTGTATCGTTGCCGAGGCCTGAGCAGCCGGCGCGACCGCCGGCGCAGCCTTCGGCGCTACCGGTGCGCTTGCCGCCGGCCGCTTCGGGTCCATCAATTGCTTGATCTGGCTGCGGGTGATCGGCCCGCGCAGGTAAGACAAGGCCCAGCGGGATTCAAACACCTGCGGGGCATTCTCCTTTACGTTGTTCATGAGGAAGACCCGGTTGCCCAGTCCGGCGAGAATTTGCTCCATGCGATTGCGATCAAACCCCGCAGTCTGGCCGGCGGCAGCGCCTTCCAGCCCGTCCAGCACGCGCATTTTGTCACGCTCGGTCTGCAAGCGGCCAATGAACCACGTTCCGGCGTTGGCCAGGCCCTTGTAGTCCAAATCCACCGGATTTTGCGTCGCCAGCACGATCCCCACCCCATAAGCCCGGGCCTGCTTCAATAGTGTCAATAGCGGCAATTTACTGGGCGGGTTCTGCACCGGCGGGAAATAGCCGAAAATCTCGTCCATGTAGAAGAGAGCGCGCAGACTGGTGGTGCCGGTTTGCGCTCGCGTCCAGCCAAGCAATTGATTCAGCAGGAGCGACACGAAGAACATGCGCTCGGCGTCGGCCAGGTGGGCGATGGAGAAGATCGACACCCGCGGCTTGCCCTGCGGGGTGTAAAGTAGGCGGCCGATGTCCAGCGGCTCGCCGTTCAGCCAGTTTTCAAATCCCGGCGCGGCCAGCAGATTGTTCAATTTCATCGCCAGTGTGAATCGCTCCTTCTGCGGGAAGAACGAATCGACATCCAGCACACCAATGCGCTCGATCGGCGGAACCTGAATCTGCTGGATCAGTCCGCCAAGATCGAGGTCTTTTCCGGCTTTCCAGGACTGATTGAGCAGTGTGGAAATAAGAATATGCTCGCGGCTCTGCACTGGATCGGCGTCGATGCCGATAAGGCCCAGCACGCTGGTGGCTGTAGTGCGAATCTGATCCTGAAGCAATTCGCCGTCTTCCAGCACGGCGGCGTTGGGGGCGGTGAATGCCTTGAGAATTGCCACCGGCAGCCCGGCATTGGACCCGGGCGTATAGATCGAAAAATCCGCCTTCTCCTTCAGCAGTCGGATACGGTTGCCGTCCTCTCCCCAGTCGGACAGACCTTTTTTCCAGAAGTCGGCCTGTTGCTGGGCGAATTGATCGGGGGTTAATCCCTTGCGGGCGGCGTCGTCTTCATTGATCCACGGGCGAAAATCTTTGGCCAGCAGATCGGGAAAAGTGAGCAGGAGGTTGCCGAGGTCGCCTTTGGGGTCGATGACGATCGCGGGGATGCCATCGATCGCCGCCTCTTCCAGCAGGTTGATGCACAAGCCGGTTTTCCCGCTTCCGGTCATGCCGACGCAGACCGCGTGCGTTACCAGGTCCTTGGCGTCATACATGATCGGCCCGGGCAGACGCTTGCGGGTCTGAAGATCGTACGGACTGCCAAGATAAAACTGGCCCAGCAACTCAAAATCCTGCATGAGACGCGCTCCTTAAATGCTGGCGGGCATTCTAGCCACGAGCAGGCGATGGGCGTAGGGATGATTCTTAAGAAAACTGGGCCGGCGAGCGCCGATCACTGGATGTCCAACCCGATATCCAGCGCCGGGGCCGAATGCGTCAGGGCGCCGATCGAAATCCGCTCAACGCCCGTCTCGGCGATCGCGCGCACGGTTTTCAGCGTCACCCCGCCACTGGCTTCCAGCGCGGTGGTTTGCCGCCGACCGGCCTGATCGCGCAACTTAACGGCGCGGCGCATGGTTGGACGGTCCATGTTGTCCAGCAGGATCACGTCAATCCCCTTCACCTTCAGTACCTGCTCTAACTGATCGAGCGTATCGACCTCCACTTCCACGAGGCGTCTTGCGTCTTCCCTGCGGCAGGTATTGACGACGTCTTGCACGAATGCGGGGATGGCTGGCAACGGAATCTTCGCAAGGTGATTGTCTTTGACGAGCAGCCCGTCATAAAGCCCGAACCGGTGGTTCATCCCCCCGCCACACCGCACGGCGTATTTGTCGAGCAGGCGATGCCCGGGCAGCGTTTTTCGCGTATCGACGATTCTTGTCGGCAGTCCGGCGACCGCCTGGACATAGCAGTGCGTATGCGTCGCCACCCCGCCACATCGTTGCAGGAAATTCAGGATGACCCGTTCGGCAGAGAGCAGCGAGCGCATCGGCCCGCGAACGTGCAACAACGGTCGTCGCGGCTTGTCGGTATACGTTGCTTCGATGGCCTCGACCGGTTGACCGGCGATGGGCTCGACGGACAGTTTGCTGTCGTACATCCGGCAGACCATCTTGACGATGGGCAGGGCGCAAACCACGCCGGGTTCTTTCTGCACCAGCGTGCCGCGACCAAGTGCGTTGGCCCCGATCATCAATCGGCTGGTCACGTCGTCCTTGCCCAAATCCTCTTCCCGGGCCAGGGCAATGAGCGGCTGGAGCTTGGAGAAAGGCAGAAAAGCCGCGGTCTTGCCGATTGGGTTCTTCATTCAGGCTTCCCGCATGTGGTAGCTTTTGATCATCGTCTGCTGAAAATCGGGATAGGCGTTGATTTCGTGTTCGGCCAGATCAAGCCCGTCGTATTCGTCGGCTTCGCTGGATCGAATTCCGAAGAACCGATCGAACAAGGCGCAGCAAACTGCCGAGGCGACGAAGGCCAAAGCGCTGATGGCGATCATCCCGAGGATTTGATATCCGGCCTGTCGCAGCACAGCGTGATAATCCGGCCAGCCCGCGACCGCAACCAGCAGCAGTCCGAGCTTAGCGCCGACGGATTGCACGACGATCAGCCCGCTGGGATCGTCGATGCGGAAGAACGTGTCGAGCTTGATGGTGGCCCAGGTGGCCAGCAGTCCGGCCAGCGCGCCGCCTGCCACCGCGACCGGTGTGGGCAACATCGACCCCGCGGGCAGCATCGACATGGCGCCGGCCAGCAATCCGCCGCCGCACAATAGCACGTCGGCCTTGCCGAATCGCCAGTAGGCAAACAGCAGCGCAGCCATCGCCCCGGCGCTACCGGCCAGCAGCAAGTGCAGCGGGGCGACGTGCGGATCAGTCACGCCGATGAATCCGATCCAGCCCAGCCACATCAATACCAATCCCGTCATCGCCAGGGGCAGGTTGTGGCCGGGGATCATGCTGGCCGAGCCGTCGCGGTGATATTTGCCATTCCGCGGACCGGCCCACCGTGAAATAACGAGTGCGCAGACCGCGCAGGCCAAGAGCGGCCCGCAAGCGCCTGAATCGTCGGCGTATCCCAGTTGTTCCAGCCACCCGCTGGCTTGCCAGTGCATGATGATCGGCAGGATCACCCCGCCCATCAGCAAGGACAGAATCGCGACCGACCAGAACCGCGCGCGTTCACCGGCGGCCCCGGCGATCACTCCCGTCGCCAAAAGTGGCAGGCCCACTGTGTAGAATTTCTGATCGGTCACCTGCGCAAATAGAAGTCGCCAGTCACAACTGGCCCAGCCGTTGCCCTCTCCACCGGCGAGGCTGGCCCCCACTGCCCAGAAACTCAATACCACCAACACCACATCGACCAGCGTGCGTAAGACCGTCCCGGCGGCGTTTTTCGAGCGCGCCAAGCCCGACAAGTACATCAACATTCCCACGCGCACCAGCAATACCGTCGCCAGAAAAATCAGGATTTCCATAACGGATGCAGGTTGTACCAAAGCCAAGGAACTTGCGACAGTCGATCACCGCTTTGCCGACGCGCCGATGCAACAAGCCAATGCAACAACAAGCCCGCCGGCATTACTTGAACAGCTCATCGAAGAAATCCTTCATCGCGGCCCAGGAACGGTGATCCGCCGATTCGTTATAGGCGATCCCGGGAATGCCGTGCTTGTCGGCCGAGGGATTGGTAAACGAGTGCATCGCCCCGCTGTACCGGACGATCTGGAAATCGGCCTTGGCCTTGCTGAGTTGATTTTCCAGGGCGTCCACCTGCGCGATGGGCACCATCGGATCGGCGGCGCCGGTGCAGATGAGGAACTTGGCCTTGATCGTGTCGGCGGGCTGGCCGGGCATTTCCAGCCCGCCATGAAAACTGACCACCCCGGCCAGATCGGCCCCGCTTCGCGCTAGTTCGATAACCGTCGTTCCGCCAAAGCAATAACCGATCGCGGCGATTTTGGACCGGTCGAGCGTGGCCTCGGCGGTGTCGGTCATGGCCTTCAGCCCCGCCAGCGCCCGGGCGCGCAGCTTCGGTCGATCGTCCCGAATCGCCGCGAGCTTGGCGGCTTCCTTCGGGTCCTGCGTGACTTTCCCATCACCATACATATCAATCGCGAAAGCGTAATAGCCCAGTTCGGCCAGTTGCCGCGCGCGGCCCTTGGCATAATCATCCAGGCCCCACCATTCGGGCACCACCAGCACGCCGGGCCGCGGGCCGGACTTGGCATCATCCACCGCGACAAAACCCTTGCAGACCACGTCGCCGTCCTTGTATTCGACCGTGCGCGTTTTCACCTCGGCATAACCTGCGCTACTCAACAGGAGAAAAGCAAACACTCCAAACAAAACGCCAACGCTGACCTTGAAATTGCGCATATGATCCTCTTTGTTATTGAGAGTCTATTTCATCCATTTACCGCTCTTAGGCAGCCGCTTGACGGACCAATGATAGCGCCCGCCGACGCGCCTGACTTGCACCGCACAGTCATATGCCTGCGACAGTCGCTTTCCGGTTAAGACGCCCGCCGGCCGGCCCGCGGCCACCGCCCGACCGTCTTTCAATAGTAGCACCGTCGATGTTGCCTGCGGAAGTTCCTCAAGATGGTGGGTAATCATCAGCAGCGCGAGTTGCCCGGCGTGTGCCTGCAATAGCCGATCGATCGACGCCATCACCATCTCGCGCGCCGGCAGATCAAGCCCGGCAGTCGGCTCATCGAGAATGAGCAGCTTCGGGCGCACAACCAGCGCGCGGGCAATCAGACAACGCACGCGCTCGCCGGTGCTGAGCGTGCCAAAGGCGTGCCCTTTCACACGCGTCAGGCCCAGGGCGTCGATCAACTCCGCAGACCGCTTGCGCATCACCCGATCGGCTCGGTCGTAAAGGTTGATCGTTCCGAAGAATCCGGTCAAAACCACCTCTTCGGTCGTCGTCGCGGGGTCTGTGTCGATCAGGGCATTGGGCTGAACGATCCGCACGACCTTGCGGAGTTCGACCAGGCTGGTTTGGCCGAAGGTCTGATCGAACAGGCTCACCCGTCCTTCGGTGGGCCATTGCTGGCCAAGCAGCACGCGCGCCAGTGTGCTTTTTCCGCTGCCGTTCGGACCCAACAGCGCCGCGCAGGCCCCTTGCGGCACGCGCCAGTCGATCTTTCGCAGCAGCCAGTCACGGCCCACGCGCAGGCCCACCTGCTCAAGGTGAATGGCGTCGGGGAGCTTCATACCAGCGCCTTGGCAGCGGGTGCCCCGGCCCCGGTCGGCGGTAGGCTGCTCTGTTTGTCATGCCCGCTGCGTATCAAATTCCGCAGCACCATCAGGCAGGTTTCGGGTTCAAGATAAGTCGGCGGCATGCGCAGGTAGATCGTCTTGTCGTCGATCACACGCAGCGTGCCCGGCGCGCCCGTCAGCACCTTTTGCGCCAGACCCGCGTCGCGGACCGTCAACATCACATCGGGCGGCTTTTTGATAACACTTTCAATCCCATAGACGCTGCACAACAGCCGCAGTTCCGTCATGGCAAACAGCACGATCACCTGGTGCGGGGGTTCGCCAAAGGCGTCTTGCACGTCCTGCTCCAGCGCCGCAAGGATGTCCAGCCCGGAACAACGTGTCAGCCGGCGATACACGTCCAACCGCTGGCGGTCGCCGGGGATATACGTGCTGGGGATATAGGCCGAAACGCCGATGTCTACGTGCGATTCGGGCTTATGCGTTTTGGGCGCGTTCTTTAGCTGGTTGGTCGCTTCCTCCAGCAACTGGCAATACATCTCGTATCCCACCGTGGCGATGTGCCCGCTCTGTTCCGGCCCAAGAATGTTGCCCGCGCCACGCAGTTCCAGGTCGCGCATGGCAATTTTGAAGCCCGCGCCCAGGTGCGAATACTCCTCGATTGCCTTAAGCCGCTTGGCCGCGATCGGTGTCACCGGCCGGTCGGCGGGCAGCAGGAGATAGCAATAGGCCCGGTGCTTGTATCGCCCGACACGCCCACGGAGTTGGTGCAGTTCGCTCAAACCAAACCGGTCCGCGGAGTTGATGATGATCGTATTGCTGTTGGGGATATCCAGTCCCGATTCGATGATCGTGGTGCAGACCAGGATGTCGGCCTCATGGCGGATGAACTTCATCATCACGTCTTCCAGTTCGCCCTGGGCCATCTGGCCGTGGCCGACGATGATGCGCGCATCGGGCACTAATTTCTGCACCTCGTCGGCGATCTCGATGATGTTGTGAACCCGGTTGTGAACGAAATAAACCTGTCCTTCACGATTGAGTTCGCGCACGATCGCCATCTTGATCCGCTGTTTGTCGTAGGCCATCACCTCGGTGACGATCGACCGCCGGTCCTGTGGCGCGGTGGTAAGTGAACTGATGTCGCGCAGCCCCAGCATCGACATGTGCAGCGTTCGCGGAATGGGCGTGGCCGACATGGTCAGCACGTCCACGGTCCTGCGCATCTGCTTCAGCCGCTCCTTGTGCGTCACGCCAAACCGCTGTTCTTCGTCGATGACCACCAGCCCGAGGTCCGCAAATTTCACGTCTTTACTGATCAGCCGGTGCGTGCCGATGAGAATGTCCACTTCGCCGCGACTGGTCGCCTGCACGATTTTCTTCACTTCCCCCGGCGACTTGAATCGGCTGATGGATTCCACCCGAAACGGATAGCTGGCCATGCGCTCTTTGAACGAGCGATAATGCTGCTCGGCCAGAACCGTTGTCGGCACCAATACCCCGACCTGCTTGCCATACTCAATGGCCTTGAAAGCCGCCCGCATGGCCAGTTCGGTCTTGCCGTATCCCACGTCGCCGCACAGCAGCCGATCCATCGGCCGCGCTTTTTGCATGTCCTGCTTGATCTCCTCGGCGCTGGTCACCTGGTCTTGCGTCGGCTCATAAGGAAACTCGGCCTCGAATTCCATCTGCCACTGCGTGTCGGGCGGAAAGGGCGTGCCCTGCTCGGCCGCACGCGCGGCCTGAATTTCAATCAGCTCCGCGGCCATGTCCATGACCGCTTCGGCGACCTTGGCCTTCTGTTTTTCCCAAACGCCCGACCCCAGGCGCGACAACTGCGGATGGCCCGAAAACCCGCCGATATACTTCTGTATCAGATTTACCCGCGAGGCCGGAACGTGCAGCGTGGCATTGTCGGCAAAGCGCAGGCTGAGGTATTCCTCGTTCTTGCCGTCCTTGGCGATCGTCTGCATCCCCATAAAACGGGCGATGCCGTGAGCCACGTGAACGACATAATCCCCGGGCTTCAAATCCAGAAAGGAATCCACCGGCCGCGAGGCGATCACGCGCGTCACTCGCCGGCGCTGCTCGTAGCGATGGAACAACTCATGGTGCCCTACGAGCGCCACCGGCTTGCCGATCACGCCACCGTCGGCTCGATCCTCGAAAACAAATCCGCGATGCAGATAGCCGACGTGGATGGCGATGGTCGCGCGCGTCCCCGGCGCGTCCTGGTCCAGAAGTTCGCCAAACCGCTGGGCCTCGCCGGCGTTTTCGCAGAAGACGGTCACGTCGTGCGTCTGGGCGGTCTCAACCAGTTCGACGATGGCCTTCTTGGCTTCGGTTTCAAACTTCTGAAGCGATGCGATCGGCAGATTGAAGTGCGGCGCCTGCTTGATGCCCAGCAGGCTGGGGCTGGCCGACGTGCCCTGGTCAAACTGGCTGAGTTCAAGATGCGTAAATGGCTCGACGAGCCGCAGGATCGCACTAAGCGGATATACGCCTTTCACTTCCGGCAGGCGGTCGAGATAACTCCTGGCCTGCTCGGCGATTTCAAGCGGGGCGTATAGCAGCACGATGGTGTCGGCCGGCAGATAGCTGAGCAGCGACACCGCAGCCGATACATCCGGCACCTGCCCTTTTAAGTCGATCAATTCCACCGAATCAATCGTCGCCTGCGAACCGAGTGAGTTCAGATCAAACCGCTTGATCGATTCCACCTGATCGTCAAAAAAATCCATGCGAACCGTCAGTCCCACCTGTTCGCCGGACTCCTTGAATTCACCGGGCACATAGACATCGATGATCCCTCCGCGGACGGCAAAGTCCCCCGGCACTTCCACCTGATCGAGCCGGTTGTAGCCGTGTTCACTGAGCCAGACGATGAGCTTTTCGGGTTCGAGGGTCGTGCCGGCCTTCACCACCCGGCGCAGTAGATCGAGGTCCTTTTTGCAGGGCACGGCCTGCATGAGGGCTTGGACGGGCGCAACCAGCACCGGCGGAGCGTCGTCCCCACCGGCAAGGCGGTTTATCAGGCGCAGGCGGTTGGAAACCTGCTCTTCACTGAGTTTGCCAAGCGAACCGGCCAGTTCCAAAGCGGGCAGCGTTTCGGGCCGCTGGCCGGTAAACAGTTCGATGTCGTCGGCTAAGTCGTCGGCTTCATCGAGATGCCCGCAGACCAGCAACACATGGCGACCCAACCGAGCGCGCAGCGCCGCGACCACCAGCGCCGGAGCGCTGCCCCATAAACCGGCCGCCGACGCGACCTTATTGGTTTGAAGCGAATCGGCCAATTCCACCAGCGGGCGCGCAATCACGAGCCGCCCGATGGCTTCGGGTGGAGTCCATTTCATAGTCGAAGCAATTCTAAGCCCCCGCGAGAAGAATTGAAATCCGTCGAGCGTTCTGGGAGTGGCCACTTTCGGCGAGGGCACCTCGCATCGGCCCGATTTTGCTTCAATGGCTTGCGGCTCTGTCCTGAGTCCGGCCACAGGGCGGAGGAGTGCGTCACTGAATTCAACCCCAGCCACAAAATATTTCACGCCCTAACTTGGGCGGGCGCGTGTTGGTGCGCAAATTGGCGCCAATTTGCGCACCACATTTTTGAGGAAAATAAAAATTTTCAAAATTTTTAAGTCGTTTATTCGTAATGACTTAGCATTTTCACCCTGTTGAGAATTGCGCGAATTGGCGCCCATTTGCGCACCACTGAAGCTCAGGGTAGAGGGTACAATTATGACTGACCATGAGTTCATTGCCTTGATCGTCTACTTCGTCGCGGGGGTTTGCGCTTACTTCTCCGAGCGTGTTTACGCCGCGGGATTTTCTCTTGCCTACGGCATCGGCCGGCCGCAGGAGAAATCGGACCCTCTCGGAACCTGGCCCGGACCGGGAACGCACACCCTCGGGACACCTTGGCGCCTCAAAGGGACCTCTTTGGGACCCCCTTTGGACCCCCTTTTTCGGCATAATTGTCCACAAATCCCCGAAATTCGGCCACAAATCGAGCTTTTGCGAAAAAGTCATTCGATGTGTTGCTCCGCTTCGGTTCGGAGCGTCGGCTTGGCTTTCGGTTGGACGACGCCGGGAACCGTCTGGTGACGATTTTGCATTTATATGGCTTTTGACGTAATTAATTCCGATGGTTCACGACGAAGTCATCCCGATTTTAGATTTCGGCTCGCAATACGCCCAGCTTATCGCCCGGCGCGTGCGCGAGGCCGGTGTGTACAGCATTCTGGTCCGGCCGGATCTTTCCCTCGATCAACTGCGCGCCCTCAACCCGCGGGGAATTATTCTGTCCGGCGGGCCGAGTTCGGTCTACGAGCCGAACGCCCCGCGTTGCGATCCGAACATTTTCGACCTTGGCGTGCCGGTGCTGGGCATCTGCTATGGGATGCAGCTTGGAGCCGAACTTCTGGGCGGAAAGGTGAAGCCGGCCAAGGCCCGTGAATTTGGCCGGGCCAAGCTCACGCTGACCGATCCCAATGAATCGCTGGTCAAAGGCCTGCCCCAGGAAACCGCCGTGTGGATGAGCCACGGGGACCAGGTGCATGATCTGACGAACGATTTTGTGGCCTTGGCGACCACTCCCACCTGCCCCTACGCTGCGGCGCGTCACAAAACCCGGCCGTTTTATGGCGTGCAGTTTCACCCGGAAGTGACCCATACTCCGCGCGGCGAAATAGTGTTTCACAACTTCCTGTACGAAATCTGCAAGTGCCGCGGGGCCTGGACGATGGGGAATTTCGTCGAGCAATCGATCGACCTCGTGCAAAAGCAGGTGGGAAAATCCAAGGTGATTTGCGGCCTGAGCGGGGGCGTGGATTCGTCGGTGGTGGCAGCGCTGCTGCACAAGGCCATTGGCGACCAACTCGAGTGCATTTTTGTGGATAACGGCCTGCTGCGCAAGAACGAGCGGCAATTTGTCGAGACAACGTTCCGTGATCATTTCAGGATCAAACTTCGTGTGAACGATGCCTCGCAGCAGTTTCTGGACGCGCTGAAAGGCGTGACCGATCCGCAACAGAAGCGAAAGATCATCGGTAAGGAATTCATCGACGCATTTAAGCGCGAAGCCGAATCCATCGACGGCGCGGCTTTTCTGGCGCAGGGGACGCTTTACCCGGACGTGATCGAATCAGGGCATGGGTATGCCGGCACCGCAGCCAACATCAAGCTGCACCACAACGTGGGCGGGCTGCCCGAGCAGTTGGGCTTTAAGCTGGTGGAACCACTCCGCGAGCTTTTTAAGGACGAAGTGAGACAGGTGGGCGAGGTGCTGGGGCTGCCGGAACAGATCGTCTGGCGGCATCCGTTCCCCGGGCCGGGGCTGGCGGTTCGGGTGATCGGGGACATCACCCCCGAGCGACTGCGCGTGCTGCGCGATGCCGACGAAATTCTGCTGGAAGAACTTGTGGCCGCGGATTTGTACCGCAAGACCGCGCAGGTGTTTGCGGTTCTATTGCCGATCGGCACGGTGGGCGTGATGGGTGACGCGCGAAGTTATGACAGCGTGATTGCCGTCCGGGCGGTGGAGAGCAAGGACTTCATGACCGCCGACTGGGCGCGAATTCCTTACGACCTGCTGGCGACGATCAGCAATCGGATCATCAACGAGGTAAGAGGCGTAAATCGGGTGGTGTATGACATCAGCAGCAAACCGCCGGCAACGATTGAGTGGGAATAAACAACCGCGCGGAGCGCTCGCCCGCCGCGGATTGACGAATTATTTCGGCAATTCGGCGGGCGTGGCAACTCCGGCTGCGGACCGTGCGGCTTCTATGACTTGGTGAAGCGGAAGCTGTTGCTGTTCGGCCAGGCGCTTGCAGTCGTCGAATTCTGGCGTGGCGCCGATAATTTTGTCCTCGAGCAACTTCAGCTTCACCTGCACCGGTCCCCAGGGCGTGGGCACGGAACGCATCTGCCGGGCGGCCTCGTGGCGCAACACATGATGCACACGCACCCCCAGCGTGGTGGTGTGGCGGAGGACGATATCGACCAGGACGGATTCGGAATCGCTGGAGGCCAGCACGGAAAGGACGGTGCCGGGCCGGCCCTTTTTCATCTGCACCGGCGTGAGCCACACGTCCAGCGCGCCGGCGGCGAAAAGATGATCGACGACAGTCGAATAGAGCTGGGGGTTCATGTCGTCGATGTTGGTTTCGATCTGCACGATCGCCCCGCCGGCGGTGGGCTGGCCCAGCCAGAGGCGGGCGACATTGGGCCAGGCGAAATTTTTCTGCCCGGCACCGGTACCGATGCGGTGGAGATTCATGCGCGGCTGGACGAAGGTGGCCAGGGATGAAATGATCGCGGCGCCGGTGGGCGTGGTGAGCTCGCCGGGGCCGGGTGACGGGCGGACGGGCGCATTGGCCCGGGTGAGCAGTTCCAAGGTGGCCGGCGCAGGGATAGGCAGCCGGCCATGATCGGCCTGCACCCAGCCTTCGCCAAGCGGGACCGGCGAGGCGTAAAGCCTGTCGATGCCCAGGGCATGAATTCCGGCCGCAGCGCCGACGATATCGACCAGCGCGTCGACGGCACCGACTTCGTGGAAGTGGATTTCGTCGACGCTGGTTCCGTGAACTTTGGCCTCGGCCTCGGCAAGGCGCTGAAAAATTGCCAAGGCGCCGGCCTTGACCGGGACGGGAAGAGATGAAGCGTCAAGAATATTCCGAATGTCGCAGAGGCGGCGCTGGTGCATGGTCCGCACGGCCTGCACGGTGACGCAGGTCGCGCGGAGCGGGCCTTTCATCACGCTCTGGCAGGAAATGGAATAGGCCTCAGGCCCGAGTTTCAAACCCGTCAGCGCGGCCCGGAGGTCGTCGATCGACCAGCCAGCGTCCACGAGGCATCCTAAGAACATGTCCCCGGAAAGGCCGGAGGGAAGATCGAGATAGGCAATCATTTTGTGTCGCTTTCTGAAGGGATACTAGCGAAAAAAGGAGCCGGCGGGCAGTGCAGGCGTGGAGGAATTGTGCGCAGAACGCCAGAGTTATCGGACAGAACAAAATTCTCCAGAAGGATTTGGCCCGGAGTGGAAATGAATCGTACATCTCCCTCGGTCACCAAACTTAACAGGAGAAAAAATGACTTTCTATCGACCAGGGTTTCAGCGGACGCAGTTGCAGTTTCGGTTGGACAACGATCGCGTGCCGGGAAACCATCTGCTGATGTTGGACAATCCGGTGTGTGCCCCGCCGGAACCGGCTTGGGACGAGCCAGAAGTGCTGTCGGCCAAGCCAGAGATCGACCGCGTATTCAGCTTCGATCTCACGGATTCCGACGCCATTGTCATCGACGCCTGAGCACACCAGGCGCTCTCTTTGAGAAAGGAGGGCCGAAATTAACGCTGCCGCGCTCATCCGACGGACTTCCCCCGCCGGGTGAGACGCGGCTTTTGGCATCGCGGCAGTGCCCGGCCAATGACAAATGCCGGCCCGGCGATTAACTTCGTGCGTTCCATGATTGAAAAGTCGTTTCTCGTTCAGAAATTCGCCCGGCTCACCCTCGGATCGCTGCACGTTATTGGCTACAGCGTGGCCGGCGAAGAGACGGTCATTCAGATTCCCGAGTTGAACGTTTGTTTCGACATCGGTCGAGCGCCGTATTTCTCGCTCACCAGTGATTATGTGCTGATCACGCACGGGCACATGGATCACATCGCCGGGCTGCCGTATTACCTGTCGCAGCGGTTTTTTCAGGGAATGAAGAGCGGCACGGTGTTTTTGCCCGGGCAAATGCACCGGCCGGTGGAATTGATGCTGCGGGCCTGGCGCGACGTGGAAAAGCAGAATACGCCGTATGACCTGATCCCCATGGCGGCCGATCAGCTCTTTGAAATCCGAAGAGATTTTGGCATCCGGGCGGTAGCGACCCATCACGGCGGAGTGAGCCTCGGGTATGTCTGCATCAGCATCCGCGAAAAGCTGAAGCCGGAGTACATGGACCGCAGTGGCCCGGAACTGGTGCAGATGAAAAAGGACGGCGTGGAAATCCAGTATCGCATGGAAGTGCCAACCGTGGCCTTCCTCGGCGATACATCGCTCGGCCCGGTGTTCGATCATCCCGACGTGCAGAACGCGGAGATTCTCATCACCGAATGCACGTTCTTCGATAACGATCATCGGGCCAAGGCCAAGGCGGGCCGGCACCTGCATGTGCAAGAGTTTGCGGAGTTGTTGCCCAAACTGAAGAACAAATTCATTGTTCTGACGCACGTCTCGCGGCGGACGGGCATTCGCAGGTCGCGACAAATGCTCAAGCGTCTGGTGGGTGAAGAGCAGATGCAGCGAATCCATTTCCTTCAGGATTTCGACGGCTCGACTGATGCCGGTGACATCGATTCGGCCGGCCCGGCACCCGCCGATTAGCCCCAAGTGGCCTTGCCAGTGAACATCCGTACAATTCCGGCTCTGATGTTCCGGTATGTGCCGAATCTTCTGACCGCAGGGCGACTGGTGTTGTCCGTGGTCTTTTTCACGCTCCTGGGCTTCTATCAATACGAAGGCCGCGGGGACCCGACACTGCTGAACTGGGCGTTGGCCACGTACGTCGTGGCGTTGATAACCGACTGGCTGGACGGATACCTGGCGCGGAAATGGAAAGTCGAGGGGCAGTTCGGGCGGATCGTCGATCCGTTTGTCGACAAAATTCTGGTGCTGGGCACGTTTATCTTTCTGGCGGGCAAGAATTTCATTATTCCTGACGAACAGGTGTTCGTCGACCGATCGCTTGTGGTCCGGACGATCACCGGCGTGGCCCCGGGAATTGTTGTGGTTTTACTCGCCAGGGAATTGCTCGTGACCAGCCTTCGCGGGCTGGGAGAAAGCAGCGGGCAGAATTTTGGTGCGGCGTTCGTAGGAAAATTTAAAATGGGCTTTCAGTCGGGCACGATCCTGGCCATCCTGGTCTATGTGAATTATCACGCCTGGAAGTGGCCCGAGCCTTATGGCCGGATCGCGCTCTACGTCCGCGACTTTGGCATCTGGGGTACGGTCGTCATCACCATTTATAGCAGTGTCACCTATATACAACGAGCCAAGGCGCTGTTTGGGAAGGCGGACCAAAAGCAGGAGCCGGTGACGTGAAGAAGTGGCTGGTCACATTCTTTGGTGCGGGCCTGATGCCCAAAGCGCCGGGCACCGCGGGCAGCGCGCTGGCTTGCGTGGCATTGTTCGGACTGTCTCGGGTTTGTCCTGGCGATTACTGGACAAGCGCGGTGGTGGCGGGCTTGCTGGCAAGCTGCGCCCTGGCGATCGGACTTGCGCCCTGGGCAATCGCGTACTTCGGACGCAAGGACCCGCAACCGTTTGTACTGGACGAAGTCGCTGGCATCTGCCTGACAGCACTGTTCTTGCCCATCGGCCGGTGGTGGCATTGGGGCATTGTCTTTGCAGCGTTTCGGGTGTTCGATATTCTCAAGCCCCCGCCGGCGCGACAATTGGAAAAATTGCCGGCAGGATGGGGCATTCTCTGCGATGACCTGGCCGCGGCTGTTTATGCCAACCTGGTGTGCCAGGTCGTGTTCCGATACTTTATTTCTTTATGAGGTGTCCGTGCATCCTTACCTGCTCTCACTGCTGCTGGGTATCATTGAAGGGCTGACGGAATTTCTACCGGTCAGCTCGACGGCACACCTGCGCATCTCCGAATCCCTTTTCGGCCTCGACCTCCAGGACCCGTTTTGGAAAGCGTATTCGATCATCATCCAGCTCGGTGCAGTGCTGTGCCTGCCGGTTTATTTCCGCAAGCGAATCCTGGGTCTGGCGAAATCTTTTCCCCGCGGGGAAGACGGCACGCGCAATCTCCTCACCCATCCCCTGTCGCTAACGATTATCGCATTCGTCTGCACCGCAGTTCCAGCGCTGCTGATGAAGAAGCTGATCTCGAAGAATTTGGAAAGCCTTACGGTGATTTCGCTGTCACTGCTGGTGGGCGGGATTGTGATGTGGGTGGTAGACGTGATGTTCCGCAAGCCATCCACCGAGCGCATGGACCGCATGAATTTGCCACAAGCGGTATGGATTGGGCTGATCCAAACGCTTTCGGCGATTTTTCCGGGCACCAGTCGCAGCATGGCCACGATCGCCGCCGGGCAAACGGCCGGCCTGTCGCGCACCGCAGCGCTGGAATTTTCATTCTTCCTCTCGATCCCGACCATGTTCGCGGCCTGTGGCAAGGAATTACTGGATGTGGTGCGTCATAAAGGTGAATTCGCCGGCACGGGCACGCTGCACTTGAGCGGCCAAGACTGGATCACGCTCGGAATTGGGTTCGGTGTGTCGTTCGTCGTGGCGATTGTTGTCGTACACCTGTTCTTGGCCTGGGTGCGGCGGCACGGCTTTGTCCCGTTTGCGATCTACCGCATCCTGCTGGGTTTACTTCTCTTAGCGGTCGTCGGCGGGTATGTCGTTCTTCCCAAGCTCGGGTGACGATGACGAACGGACGGCCGACATAAACTGTTGACTTCGATGGGTATTTTGCCTATTTAAAGAAAATCTTACGGAGAAAAACAAAAAATGGACACGATTCGTTTCGGCGTGGTCGGTTACGGCAACATGGGTACGCATCACGCCAGATATTTTTCTGAAGGCAAAGTAGAAAATGCCACCCTCGGCGCGGTCTGCGACCTGGATCCGGCTCGGCTCGAAATTGCCAAAAAATACAACGTACCGCTTTTTCTTAATCACCGGGAGATGCTGGCCAGCGGGACGGTGGATGCCATCTTGGTAGCCACCCCTCACTACGACCATCCGCCCATCGCGATGGAAGCCTTCGAAAAGAAAATCCATGTGCTGATCGAAAAGCCCGCGGCCGTCAGTGTCAAAGCCGCCCGGGACATGAACGAAGCGGCCAAGCGGCACCCAGAAGTAAAATTCGGGATTATGTTCAACCAGCGCACAACCCCGCTGTATCAGAAGCTGCGCGAGTTGATTGCCGACGGCGAACTCGGTGAAATCCGCAGGGTCACGTGGCTGATTACCGACTGGTTCCGCACCTGGTCGTATTACGCATCCGGCGGATGGCGGGCCACCTGGGCCGGCGAAGGCGGAGGCGTGCTGATTAACCAGTGCCCCCACAATCTCGATCTCATTCAGTGGACCACGGGCATGATGCCCAGCCGTGTAACGGCTGTCGGCTTCATCGGCAAGACGCACCCGATTGAGGTGGAAGACGAGATGACCGCCATTCTGGAATATCCCAACGGCGCGATCGGACACTTCATCACCTCCACCGGCGAAGCTCCGGGCACCAACCGATTTGAAGTCTGCGGGGATCGCGGGAAGATCGTCGCCGAAGGCGGCAAACTGATGTTTCATCGCGCTCGAAAAAATGTGCAGGAAATCAATCAGACCTCGCCGGATTCGTTTGTGCATGTCGAAATGTGGCCGATCGACATCCCGCTCGGTCATGGCCCCCAGGATCAGCATCGCGCGATTAGCCAGAATTTTGTCAACGCCATATTAAAGGGCACGCCACTACTTTCCCCCGGCGAAGAAGGCGTTCGCGGGCTTGAACTGGGCAACGCCATGATGATGGCCGGCCTGACGCGCCAGCCGGTCGATTTGCCGCTGGCGGGTGAAAAATACGACGATTTCATCAAGGACATGATTAAGAAGCATGGCGGGAAGAAAGCCCTATCGACCAAGGCCAAAACGCAGGCGAGCATGGCCGAAACGTTCGGCGCGTGATCCCCGCGGTCGCTTGTGAGATAATTGTCACAGATGCCGGCCAGAGGAATCGTCATCACCGCCGTCCTGACCTACCTGGCCGTGTGGGGCTGTGTGATGCTGCCCACCGGCACTTCGGCCGGTGACAACGTCCCGGTCACTCACCCGACCACGCTTCCTGCCGCACGGATGCTGGTGGGCTTGCCGTTCCGTGGGGCGGGAATGCAGATCCAGCGCACCGACTGGATCGATCGCTACGAAAAAAGCATGGACGAGATCGCTGAAGTCGGCGGCGATTCGGTCTTGCTCGTGGTCGATGCCCGGCAGGAAAACGGCTCGTCCAGCCGCATCTACCTCGACATGCGCATGACCCCTACGCCCGATGCCTTGTCGCATTTGATTGGCCATGCCAAAGCCAAGGGGTTGCGGGTGATTCTGATGCCCATCGTCCTGCTGGATAACCCTCGCGGAAATGAGTGGCGGGGTACGCTTAAGCCTGAAAGCTGGGACGAATGGTGGGACAGCTACCGGGCGATGATGAACCACTTCGCGTGGATCGCGCAGGCCAACGGCGTGGACATGCTGGTGGTGGGATCGGAACTGGTCAGCACCGAAAGCCAGTTGGATCAGTGGACGACGACGATCAGCAAGGTTCGGGAAACGTTCAAAGGCCGGCTGACCTATTCGGCCAACTGGGATCATTACACGTCGATTCCATTCTGGGATCAGCTCGATCTCATCAGCATGAACAGCTATTACAAAATGGGGAAGGATCGGACCGTCACGGTACAACAGATCGTGACGCGCTGGCGGGAAATACAAAATGATCAGCTTTCGTTTACCCGCAAAATGAACAAGCCGCTGTTTTTCACCGAGGTCGGGTGGTGCAGTTTAACCAACGCCGCCCACGAGCCTTGGGATTACACCAAGGAAAGCGAAACGATCGATCTTGATTTGCAAAAACGCCTTTACGAAGGTTTTTTCGAGGCATGGGACGGTATTAAAGACCTGGGCGGATATATGATCTGGGAATGGACGCCCGGCGACGGCGGGCCTGACGACCGCGGGTACACCCCCAAAGGCAAGCCGGCTGAAAAAGTCCTGCGGCAGTGGCTGGCGAAAAAGCCATGACCTGCGAATTTTGCCTGTGGGATGACAATTCGACCAATGGCAATTTACGGCGTTTCTTGACACTTTTTTGCCCATCTGCTACGGTCGGAAGCTCGCTTTATTCAGGGCCTGAATCTCAGGTGATACGGGAGTGCCAAAGCTCATGAACGCCCGATTTTGCATTCGCCTTGCGGTTGCTGGATTGGTGTGCGCTTTGGCGCACGCCGGTTTTGCCCAAGATATCAAAGGCATCCCCGATTCCATCAAGATGTCCGAGCCGGCGCAAGTCGGACCGGTGAAGACGTTTATCGCCGCCCAGTTTGCCCGGATCAAATCCGACAACCCGGCAGAGCAATCCGCGGCCCGCGATGCGCTCATCGGCGAACTGTCGGCCCGTGTGGGCAAGGAAAGCAACTCTTACCTGGCCGCCTACAGCGTCGAGGTAAACGCCCGCGTGCTGGGCCTGGTCTCCGAGCCTTCCCCCACCGCCCGTCTGAATGCCGCGATCGTCCTGGCCCGCACGGCCGAGCGAAGCAAAAGTCCGGCGCTGGTCGAAGCCACCATCGCCTGCCTGCAAGACCGGCTGGGCGGGGTTGCTTTGTGGGGCGCAAAGGCCGCAGGGTCGATTTTGGTCAATTTCGCCAGTGCCGGGCGCGTGGTCAATAGCCCGCTCCTGCCGGCGCTGATTAAGTCTGTTAAGTCGCATCCCAATTCCGGTGCAGTTGCTGATGAAGTTTTCAGCGCGCTGACGCTCGATTATACCAATGTCCGGCCGACCGAAGGCGCAGTGCAGTGGGTCGTGCCCGGGTTGCTCGATCTGCTGGATTTTCGCATCAGCCTCTATTCGGCCACCAACACGCCCGATGAACCCTTCGCCGAACGCCCCGCTACCGGTTTTTTAACCAACGACCGGGTAACCCCCTTCCTCAGCCCGGCCCAGCAAACACAGGCGGTGCAACTCCTGCAAAATCTGCTGGCGGTCTCCACCCAGCGGGCGGCGATGAAGCGCGACGATGCCGACCAGCTTTGGCGCGTCATCGTGGCCTCGGCGCAGGCCCTCGGTTTTCTCGACCAGGCCACTCTGGCCAACGTTTGTAAGCCCTATATCAACGCCCGCGGATCATCCAATTTTCAGGCCCTGGTGAGTTCTTTGCCGGCGGTTCACAACGCCATCATCGGGATTGAGCGCTTTTCCAGTGTGAAAGACTTTCCGATTCTCAAAGCGCCCGCCTCGACGCCGACCGCCCCGGTCCAGTAAAACCTTGGCATGAAACAGACCCTTTGCGGCGTCGCGCTGCTGCTGGCCGGACTCTCGTCGGTCCTGCTTGCCCAGGATCGCGCAGATTTCACCTACGTCGATCGCGGGGATGTCAGCACGCTCGACCCTAATCGAATGAGCTGGCTGCAGGACATCCGCGTGGGCAACGCGCTTTACGAAGGGCTTTATGCGCTGGAACCGGGCACGCTCAAGTGCATCCCCGGCACCGCCGAGAAGATCGACACCAGCCCCGATCAACTCACCTGGACCTTCACTATCCGACCCAACGCCGCCTGGAGCAATGGCGATCCCGTCACCAGCGCCGATTTTGTTTTTGCCTGGCAGCGGATGCTGCAAAGCCCCGGCGAATACACCTACCTCCTGCATTACATCAAGGGCGCCGCACAGTACGAAGCCGACGTTGCCAAGGACCCGAAGCGAGCCGATTTTGCGGCCGTCGGGATCAAAGCGCCCGATGCCCGGACGGTCATCGTCACGCTCGAACACCCCGTGACTTTTTTCCCCGACCTGATTGCCTTCACTCCCTTCTGGCCGCTCAATCAGCGAGCGATGGAACCGTTCAAACGGACCGACCCCGCTACGGGCCGGGTTTCCTATGACGAGAAATTCACGCTGCCCGGCGCGCTGGTGACGAACGGGCCGTTCAAACTGACGAAATGGGAACTCCGCGTCGGCTTGCGATTAGAGAAGAACGAACACTACTGGGATAAGCAAAACGTCAAATCCAACAGCGTTGAATTGGTGGTGGCGCAGGAGCCGCTCACCTCGCTGCGAAAATACGAAGCCCACGAGGTGGATTGGCTGGCCGAACCCAATGGCGAGGTTTCGGCCAGTCTGCTGGCCCAGAAACGCAAGGACCTCATCATCACGCCCGCGTTCGGGACTTACTTCTATTCGGTCAACTGCCTGCCCACGATGGCCGACGGCCGGCCGAATCCCCTCAAAGACCCGCGCGTCCGCAGGGCGCTTTCAATGGCAGTCAACCGGCGGCCCATCGTCGAGCAGATCACCCGCTGCGGCGAACCAACGGCCAATACCTACATCCCACCGGCCGTGTTTCCCGACTACAAAGTCGCTCCCGGCCCGGATTTTGATCTCAAGGCGGCAAGGCAGTTGATGAAAGAAGCCGGATATCCGGTGGGAAAAGGATTTCCCGTCCTCAAGTTGCTTTTCAATACCGAAGGCGACCACCGCACGGTGGCCGAGTACATTGCCAAACAGTGGCGAACGAATTTGAACGTTACCTTCGAACTTGAAGGCATCGAGATCGCGCAATTCCGCAAGCGCCTGCACGACAAGCAATACGACATTGCAAGGGCAAGCTGGTATGGCGATTACAACGACATTTCGACCTTCACCGACAAATACCTGACCGGCGGAGACAACAACGATTCGGGCTGGTCCAATGCCGAATACGACCGGCTGTGTGCCCAGGCCGCCCGAGAGGCCGACCCCGCCAAACGCACGCAAATGCTGGCGCAGGCCGAAACGATCTTGCTTACCGAACAGCCCATCATCCCGCTCTACGTCTACACCAATCGATACCTGCTGCGCGACAACGTCCGCGGGGTAATTCCCACCGCAAGAAACGTGGTGCTGCTGAAATACGTGTGGGTGCAACGCTAGCGAAGCGAGTGGGTGTGACTCCTCGGTGTGGCCGTTCGGATAGGCGGTTTGGGTGGCTCAAGGCCGGCGTACGCGCAGACCTGTCCTTTCTCGGTAATTAGGTCGCCGAGCAAAGGTTGCGGCCTAGCGGGAAGTGGGGCGCCCGATCTGCAAGGGGTGGCCGCGACCATGCAGGGCTATATCGCTCTACCGATCCGCGCTGACCGTCCCTACGGCGGTTTGGGTAAGACCGGGCAACTTTGGTGCGCTTTTTGGCGCCAAAAAGCGCACCAAGATTTGACCCCTTCGAAAAAAAATAAAATTTTTTACAAAGCGTTTATCCACATAAGTTTAGGTGCAGTTTGGAGCACTCCAAGTTGCGCGAAAAGGCGCCAATTTGCGCAACTCCTGCCCCTTGGATAGAAGAGTATCTTTATGAGCACCAACTTGTCGATCGCCTTTGTTGCCCTTTTGGCCGCGAGCGTTTACGCCGTGCGGCTCTTGTCCGGGGTTGGATTTGGACAGGGGCAGTCGTACAGCCAAGCCGGATCTACAAATGCGCCGTTCCTGGATCGCCTATGCGCCGCGGGATTTTCCTTTCGTTGGGTCATTCGAGGGATGGAACAAACGGGACCCTCCCAAGACCCCGCTGGACCCGGGAGAAACCTCTTCGGAACACCATTGGGAACCCAAAGGGACCTCTTTGGGACCCCCTTTGGACCCCATTTTGTTCCCAAGATCGGCGCGAAATATGCGAATTTGCCTGCTTTTCGACGAAATCTCGTTGGCGGCACCAAAGCGTGTTCAAAAAGCAATGTTGCTCGGGAGACAGGGTCGTGGCGACGAGGGGCAACACCAGATTGCCGTCGGCCATTTGCCGCTCCCCGACTCTCGGATGGGAGAGGGCCAGCGAGCGAGGGCTTGTTGCTGGTTCCCCCTCTGGCTCGGCCCGGGTGTGCTGCGCGCGGGACGGTGGCGGGATCATCACAAGCAGGCGTTTCACCCGATCGACTGTCGGCAAGCTCACAATCGTTGAACCGGCGCGACAACCCTCTACAATCCTCCGCACGGATGGAGCCGCTGGAACTGGAAAACCTGAAGCTGACCGATTTCATGGACCTGCCCACTTTGCAGGAAATCCAGGACAGTTTTGCCGCCATCGCCAACGTCAAAGCCACCATTACCGATGCCCAGGGCAAGGTGATTACCTCGCCGACGCCCACCGTCGAATTTCTGCATCGCCAGCGGGCTATCGCTGCCGCCGAGGACGCTGCCCCCGAAGGCCCGCAACGCGAAGGCCGGGAATACGTCGCGCCGATCATCGTCGATAACCTGCGCCTCGGCACGATCCGGATGAGCAGCAACGGCACGACCGGCGGGCTGGACGACGCCAAGATTCTCGCGCTCGGTCAGAAATTCGGCCTGGACCTCAAGCAGACCAAGTCACTGGTGCAGCAGTTCACTCGCGGGCAGAAATCCCGACCCGCGGCCATTCAGTTCCTCTACCTGCTGGCCAATGCCGTCGCCCGGCTTTGCTATCAGGAGTTTCAACTCCGCCAGCGCGTTAACGAGCTGACGGCCGTCTACAACGTCACGATGATGCTGTCGGAACCGCGCGACCTGAACAAAGTGCTTCAGCGGACGGTGGAGATCGTCTGCGAAATCATGGCCACCAAGGCTGCGTCCATCCGCCTGATCGACATGGACAAGGACGAGCTGGTCATCAAGGCCGTCCACAATCTTTCCCGGGAGTATCTGGGCAAGGGAAAAATAAGTTTTGCCACGGCCGAAATCGACCGCGTGGCCTTGTCGCCCAGGGGATTTGAATACGTGCGGAACATGGGGACCGATCCGCGGGTGCTGTTTCCACAGGAGGCGGTGAGCGAAGGGATCGTTTCGCTGCTTTCAGTAGGAATGCGATATAAAGGCAAGCCCGTGGGGGTGCTGCGGGTCTATACCCAGGAGGAGCAGCCTTTTTCGCAGCTCAGGATCGACTTGCTCAAGGCCGTGGCAGCGCAGGCGGCGGCGGCGATTGAAAACACCCGCCTGCTTCAGGAAACTCTGGCCGCCGAGGCGCTGGAACGCCAGGTGGCGATTGCGGCCGACGTGCAGCAGCGGATGCTTCCGCAAACCCCCCCGGTCGTGCCCGGGCTTGATCTGGCCAGCGTTTACGTCCCCTGCTTCGAACTGGGCGGGGACTTCTTTGATTTCATCCCCCTGCCTTATGACAACCTGGGCATGACCGTCGCCGACGTCAGCGGCAAGGGCGTTCCGGCCAGCCTCATCATGGCCACCGTGCGCGCGGCCATGCGAGCGCAGGTCGATAACGTGTTTTATTTGTACGAGGTGATGCGCAGGATCAACGTAATGTTGTGCCGGGACACCAAGCCGAGTGAATTCGTCACCTGCTGGTATGGCGTTTATGATTCGCGCACGCGCGTGCTCACGTACTGCGTGGCCGGGCACCCGCCGGCACTGGTGCTGCGTGGCGGGGAAATCATCGAACTGGCCGGAGACAACCTCGTGCTGGGCATCGACGACGCCGAGGATTTCAAGCAATTCACGCAGCAACTTCGGAGCGGGGACGTGCTGCTGATTTATACCGACGGCCTGACCGATGCCATGAATTTTCAGCAGCAGGCGTTCGGCCGGCAGCGGCTGGTGGAGGCGCTGAAGAAGAGCGGTCCGACTGCGGAGATTGTGGCCCAGAACATCCTGTGGGACATCCGCAGATTTGTGGGGCTGGCCAATCGGACGGACGACATCACCATGATCGTCGCGCGGGTGATGTAGCGACTTCGGGCAGCGTTAAATCGTATAGTCATCGATAAACACGCGGGTTTCTTTCGGGCTTACATAGACCTGCTGATTGAGGCCCTTACCCAGGCCATGAAACTGCTCGTGGCCCATTTCCGCAAGCAGAGTTTGGCCATGCTCATCGATCAGTTCCAACTTCACCATGGGTCCGGCGGACTGGATGCGATGAATCGTCGCGGGCAGGCCGGGACGTCCGTTCGGCTGCGCCGTCACCTCCAGTTCATGGGGGCGAACCAGCAGTCGCGCGGGCTGGACCCGTGCGCCCGTGGGCGAGCCGCTGGCGACCGCGCCGATCATCGCCTGCCCGCTTTCAACACGGCCGTGAAACAGATTCACGTTTCCGAGAAATTTCATGACGAATTCGCTGGCCGGCTTGTGGAACACTTCGTCGGGCGTACCCACCTGCTCGATTTTTCCGCGATTCATCACCACGATCTGATCGGCCACCTCCAACGCTTCTTCCTGGTCATGCGTCACAAACACGCTGGTAACATGAATCTCGTCGTGCAACTTGCGCAGCCATCGCCGCAGCTCCTGCCGCACACGCGCGTCGAGCGCACCAAACGGCTCGTCGAGCAACAGAATTTTCGGTTCGACCGCCAGCGCCCGGGCCAGTGCCACGCGTTGTCTTTGGCCACCGGAGAGCTGGGACGGATAACGCCTTTCCAGATTTTGCAGTTGCACCAGTTCGAGAAGCGCTTGCACCTTCTCGCGAATGGCCGCCTTGCTCGGGCGCAAGCTTCTGGGCCGAACCTGCAATCCGAACGCGATATTCTCGGCGACAGTCATATGCCGAAACAGCGCGTAGTGCTGAAAGACGAAGCCCACGCCCCGCTCGCGCACCCGGGCGCCAAGAGTCGGCTGGCCGTCGAAAGACAACTCAACGTCGGGCGAGGCGTCGGGTTGTTCCAGCCCCGCGATGATCCGCAGCAGCGTCGTCTTGCCCGATCCCGACGGGCCGAGCAGCGCCATCAACTGGCCCGTGGGAATCGTCAGCGTCACGTTGGCCAGCGCAGTGAACGTGCCGAATGATTTGTTGATATTCTTCAGCTCGATGCTCACTGATTTTGCTCCCGGTTCAACTTCCAGTCCACAATGCTCTTGAGGACAAGCGTGACCAAAGCCAGCGATGCCAGCAGCGACGCCACTGCGAACGCGGCAACGAAATTGTAGTCGGCGTATAAAATTTCAACGTGGAGCGGCATGGTGTTGGTTTCACCGCGGATGTGGCCGGACACTACGGACACCGCGCCGAATTCCCCCATCGCCCGGGCGTTGCACAGGATGACGCCATAGAGCAAGGCCCATTTTACATTCGGCAAAGTGATCCGCCGAAGAATCTGCCATCCGTTGGCCCCCAGTGTCAGCGCGGCAAGCTCCTCGTCGGTGCCCTGCTCCTGCATGATGGGAATCAGTTCCCTTGCGATGAACGGAAAGGTTACGAATATGGTCGCCAACACGATGCCGGGCACGGCAAAGATGATCTTGAGGTCATGCGCCTTCAGCCATGGGCCGAACCATCCCTGCAACCCAAACAGCAGTACGTAGATCAGCCCCGAAATGACCGGCGAGACGGCAAACGGAAGATCAATGATCGTGATCAACAGATTTTTCCCGCGAAATTCAAACTTGGCGATTGCCCAGGCCGCAGCGACGCCGAAGACCAGATTCAGTGGGACGGAAATTCCAGCGGCGATGGCCGTGAGTTTGATCGATGCCCAGGTGTCTGCGTCGTTGAAGCTTTCAAAATAAGCTCCGACGCCCTTTTGCATCGCTTCGTAAAAAACGGCAATGAGAGGTAACAGGAGAAACAGCACCAGGAACCCGATCGTCAGGGAGATGAAAAGCGTTTTCACCCAAGTGGCGTCGTTGGCCGCATGCTTGGGTGCATGGGGACGATGTTTGGGAACGACCGCAGGGACGACGGTTGCCATGGCTATGCACCCTCCCTGAACCTGCGACTGCTGAACCACTGCAGGCAATTGATCAGCAATAGCAGGACGAACGATGCCACCAACATCACCACGGCGATGGCCGTCGCGCCGGCGTAATCAAACTCGTCGAGCCGCTGAATAATCTTGAGGGAGGCAATTTCAGTCTTCATCGGCATATTTCCAGCGATGAACACCACCGATCCATATTCTCCCAGCGCCCTTGCCAGCGCCAATGCAAAGCCCGTCAGCAGGGACGGAAAAATCCTGGGAAAGATGATCCGTCGAAACGTTTGAAACCGATTGGCCCCCAAAGAGGCCGCGGCCTCCTCGATTCCCTGATCGAGGTCCTCCACCACCGGCTGCAACGTCCGAACGACAAACGGCAAACCGATAAACGTCATCGCGATTGTCACCCCGAGTGGTGTGTAAGCGGCTTTGATCGTCAGGTCTGATGGCAGTGGCCAGCTTAACCAACCGCCGGCCGGAAGGGATTGGACTTTTTCAAAAACCGGTAGCCACCACGCATCAAGCGATTGCCGCAGGCTGGAAACGTTCCATTTCTCCAGATAAGCACCAATCCAGCCCGTGGGCGCATACAGGGTCGTCAGCGCGATTCCCGAAACCGCAGTCGGAAGTGCAAACGGCAGATCGACAATCGCATCCAGGATCTTTCTGCCCCAGAATTCATAGCGCACCAGCGACCAGGCGACAATGAAACCAAAGATGGCATTTATCGATGCCCCAATGATCGCGGTAATAAACGTCAATCGATATGCCGCGACATTGGCTTCGTTGGTCACGACTGACCAAAAACGGGGCCAGGTCATCGTTGCCGTTTTTACGAACAATGCCGACAACGGGATCAGGACGATCAGGCTGAGATACAGCAGTGAATAGCCCATCGCCAAGCCGAAACCGGGCAAGACCGAAGGTTGTTTGAGACGTAGAGCCATAAAGTGCAAATAGCTTGGCGGCAAAACACGCAAATGTCATTTCGCCCCGGGCTTGTAAATCTGATCGAACACCCCGCCATCTTTGAAATGCGAGGCCTGCGCCTTCTTCCACCCGCCGAAAACTTCGTCGATCGTCACCAGCTCAACCTTGGCAAACTGGCCCTCATACTTTTTGGCCACCTCCGGGTCGCGCGGACGGTAGAAATTCTTCGCTGCAATCTCCTGCCCTTCCGGCGAATAGAGGTATTGCAGATATGCCTCCGCCACCTTGCGCGTGCCATGTTTGTCGGCATTGGCATCAACCAACGACACCGGAGGCTCGGCCAGAATGCTCAGCGAAGGCATGACGATCTCGAACTGATCGGCCCCAAATTCCTTCAGGGACAGATACGCCTCGTTTTCCCAGGCAAGCAGCACGTCCCCGAGCTTCCGCTGGACGAATGTATTGGCCGATCCACGTGCGCCAGAATCCAGAACCGGCACGTTCCTGTATAACGAGGTGATGAATTCTTTCGCCTTTCCCTCATCGCCGCCGTTGAGCTTTAGTGAATAGGCCCAGGCGGCCAAATAATTCCAACGCGCGCCACCCGAAGTCTTCGGATTTGGGGTAATCACCAGCACACCCGGCTTCACCAGATCTCCCCAATCCTTGATGTGCTTCGGATTGCCCTTGCGAACCAGGAACACGATCGTTGATGTGTACGGGGACGCGTTGTTCGGCAATCGGGTCTGCCAGTTCTCGGGCAGTAGCTTGGCCTTTTCAGCAATCACATCGATGTCATACGCCAGGGCCAGCGTCACCACATCCGCTTCAAGACCGTCGATGACCGAACGGGCCTGCTTGCCCGACCCACCGTGCGACTGCTTGATCGTCACGTCCTGGTTATTCGTCTTTTTCCAGTGGGCGGCAAAACGCTTGTTGAATTCCTGGTACAACTCACGAGTCGGGTCGTAGGAGGCGTTCAGAATTTCCGCAGCGGTTGCCGGCAGGGCCAAGGCGACAATTCCCAATACCACCACACCGGCGGCGACACTTCTCTTCATTGCGTATTTCATGAGTCGATCTTTCTTTCGTTGGACCCGCACACCGGCGGTTTTGCGTTTTCTGTAATCAAAAACTCATTGGTCACGGGACAGGCAGCGCGACGTTTTGATAAACGGCCGACCAAGTATCCGCCCCGGCCTCCCGAACGATCCACCACAATGGACAAAAAAAGTCCAAGAGGCGCGACACCACTATCGACAGCAATACATCGAAGCGGCGGGCAGGGCGAAGAGATTGACGAGGTTGAGGCGTCGGATTTGTCTCATATCCGCGGGAGTCTATCGAGCCCAAACCAGATGTCAATACAAGAATATATAATTCTATAGGATTCATAGGAAACGTGATGGAATAAAACGTGCTAAGCCTATTAACACCACAGCGTTACATTCATTATAAAAAATGGATTTTCACGGAGATTACAAGATTGAAGCCCCTGCCCCAGGGCCAACAGATGCGTTCCGAAATGAAACGCCAAACTCTCGTCGTACGTTGCCTGATTGGCGATCAGGCGTTGTCGCAGTCGCGCCCAATTCGGGACGAGTCGATCGTAAAAAATACAAACCCCGCGGTGGCAGCGCCATCGACGTCTTCCGCTGTTTTCTGATGATCTGCATCGGACCCCACCGGCCGACATACCTGCTCTGCCTGATCCCCGATGCATCTGGCTCATCACGTCCTTTGGCGTTCGGCCGGTGCGCGTCATCTCCCGGATCGACTGCGGGGCAAAAATCGGCAAGATCGCGGTCCCGGACTGCATCAGCGCCCCCGCGGCAGTTTTGTCGCTCATCGCTTTCCGCCAGCTTAACTTCTGAATCAGGCACCCCCTTCCTTGCATCCGATAATGTCCGACCGTTGCGAAAATGCCCCGGCGGGCAAGCCGCACCGGAGCGGGCCATTTCCTCTGTTAACCTTGGGTTAAGGCGTAATAGCCTTCTACCGATGATGGATTAGAAGGAAAGGAAACGTGCTGACCAAAGTATCACTTTGAGACCAATTATGAGCATCTCATCGGCGTTTCCATCGCTGTCAAAGCCCACCGACTCATCCTCGCGGGCCATGCCGGTCATCGTGGAGCTTTTCTTTCTGGCTGATCTCCTCGTCGTGCTCGCCGCCATCGCCAGCCACCTGATCGCTCAGCATTTTGGCCACGAAGCTCCGGGATTTTTCCGACTCAGCTACGAAAGCAATCTGCCCACCTGGTACAGCAGCGCGCAACATGCGGTTGTCGGAACGCTCATCGCTTTGCTGGCGATTCGAGAAATCCGGGTCCGCCCGAAACGCTGGTGCGTCGCCCTGCCGGCCCTGATGTTCCTGTTCTTTTCTTTTGACGAAGTGGCGATGGTACACGAGCGCATCGGCCATTTTGTGGAAACACACTCGCGCCTCGGCGCGCAAACCGGCATGACCAATTCCGCGCCGGCGATGATCTTCTGTCTGCCTGCGGCACTGGCGTTCGCCGTGTATGCGGCCTGGTCCACCCGCCCCTATTGGCAGGGACGGCGCAGCATGGCATTTAAGTTTGTCTTGGGCACGGGCTTGTTTCTTTTCGTTGCCGGCGGGCTGGAGATATTTGTCAATGTCGTCAAGGCCTATCGCTTGGCGGTCAGTTTCGAAACGCTCGTCGAAGAATTGGGGGAGATGATCAGCACCACGATCGTCCTTTGGTCGGTGATCGAACTGCTCGCGTTAGAAAAATTCGCGGTCAACTTCGATGCCAAAGGCATCCATTTCGGCCGGGCAGTACAGCGGTAAACCAATCCAGATTCGGCCGGCAGAGGGACGGGGCGGCACGCGGACGAGCCGCAGATTGCGCCGGGCACGTGGATCTGAAGGAAGCGCCGGCATTCGTCCTTTCTCCGCCCAATCAGCCAAATCCGGGGTCAACTGCTCTTGGGGGCCTGGTAAAGCGGCCAAAACCGCCGGGATTCGCCTTGACCAGTCCGTTTGATCGATAGATAATCATGTACCGTGGCGAAGTTCCGGATCGACAGCATCGCGGACCTGGCACGACAGATGACCTTTACGCCCCATGAGACTCGGGCACAACAGGTTGTGTCTGCCGAGGGGTTGCTGCACGACATTGATCCCGCCCGGGCCTATCCATTGGATTTCATCATCTTTCGCATCACCGGGTATCACCCTCGAAAGGTGGACGACAGCCTGCTGACGGGCATGGCCCTTCAGCATGACCTTGGCCTGCTGATCGAGCGCGTGAGCGAGACGCTGGACTTGGCTATTGCCCGGATCGCCGAACCGGTCATGTCGATCGAGGAAGTGACCGAGCGGTTTAACGTCACCAGCAAGACCATTCAGCGCTGGCGGCGAAAGGGCCTGCCTGCCCGCCGGTTCGTATTCGGCGATGGCAAGCGACGAGTGGGATTCCTGCTGTCGAGCGTGGAACGGTTCTTCGCCTCCCATCGCCGGCAGGTGACGCGCGGAACTAATCTTTCATTGGTCGATTCAACTGAAGTTGGCGAGATCGTGCGCCGGGCACGGGTGCTGGCTCTTGCGGGGCAGGCGGTCAGCCAGATCACCCGAAGGATCGGCCGCAAGCTCAACCGCTCACCGGCGATGGTTCTGCAAATTTTGCGAAAGGCCGACGCCGATTATCCCGAGCAGGCAATTTTGCCACTGGCCGCTCCTGAAATCTCGGCCGACCGTGCGGCAAAGGTGTTACGTGATCTGAAGCACGGACTGGGCCTGCTGGCGGCAGCGAAAGCTGCGGGCATTTCCCGGGCCAGTGCGTATCGCCTGGTGGTGGACGAAAAAGTCGCGCGGTTGTCTCGCCGCAGGGTCAAGTTCATCGACGACGAGCTTTATCATCAACCCGACGCCGAACGTGTGCTGGACCAACTGGCCGGACAAGACACGCTAGACGCCGGCTTGGATAATGCGGAACGGGCATCAGCCGAACCGACTGCGCCACGCGAGGTCTCTCCCTATCTGGCCGCGCTCTGGCGGACCCCGATTCTATCGCCGTCACGCGAACGGGCCTTGTTCCTCCAGTTTAACCACCACAAGTTCCGCTTCGTCGTGGCCAGGCGGAGTTTTGAACCGGAACTGGCAAAGGCCCGGGATCTGGCCCGGCTGGATCGGCTTTGGCATCGAGCAATTGAAGTCAAGAATCAGATCGTGCGCGCGAATTTGCGTCTGGTAGCCAGCATTGCCCGTAAACACGTTCGAGCCGACCTGGACCTGATGGAACTCATCAGCGAAGGGAACATCACGCTGATGCGCGCGGTCGAAAGTTTTGACGTACACCAGGGAAATCGGTTCAGCACTTACGCCACCTTTGCATTGCTCAAGGGGTATGCAAGAGTCGTGCCGGAAATGCTGGCAGCGGCGCGGGCCGGGGCGAACGGCGCGACGGAGTTGTCCGATCTGGCTGATCTCCGGTCTTCGGGTGTGGGACGGCACGCGGGGGACCGGGAAGAGGTCCGGCTCCTTCTGTCCAGGCTTGACGAGCGTGAACAGGCGGTTATTCGGTCGCGGTTCGGGCTTGAGGAAGCGCGCAGCTCTGAAAATGATCTGGGGGCCACGCTCGGCGTCTCTCGCCACCGCTTGCGGCAGATCGAACGCCGGGCGATCGAAAAAATGCGCCGTGTTTGATGATGAGGGTCCTCGCGGGGAGGATGAACACCGCACTGCAACAGGCCTGTCTGCCTAGTCGCAAAAACCTTTCGCCGCTTTGGCCCGGAAGCTTGTCCTAAGCACGCGCCAAATCCATCCACTGCTCAATCGTTTGCATTCCGGCGTTTTGGCGGGTATTTAACAACTTTCAATCAAGGAGATCATCCATGTCCAACTATCAATTGCCGGAAATCGAAAAAACCCTCAAGATCGGAAAAAAGCAGGTCCTATTGGTCGCCAATGGCGATTTGCGCCTCAGTGCCAACCAAGTTTGCTGGGAAGCCCAGAAGGCGATGGAAGCGGAACTGGCCGCTTGCGTCAAAACGCTCGGCTATGAACTAGTTCGCGCGCACCCCTACAAGGAAGACCAGAAGCACGGGTTCATCCAAAGTCAGAAGGAAGGGATGGCGGTTTTTGCCAACATCGACCCCGACGCCAAGTTGATTGTCGCCGAAGCGGTCTGGCAATACAGCCATCACCTGCTGCACGGGCTGTTCTCGCATCGCGGGCCGATCTGCACGGTGGCCAACTGGTCGGGGCAGTGGCCGGGGCTGGTGGGAATGCTTAATCTCAATGGCTCGCTCACCAAGGCGGGGATTGGTTATTCGACGCTCTGGACGGAAGATTTCAAGTCGCCGGAGTTCGCCAGGAATCTCGGAGATTTTTTGAAAAAGGGGAAGGTAAAGCACAAGCTGTCGCACGTGACTAAGTTAAAGGACGTTTCGATTCCGATGCGGGAGCGAAAGCTGGGCGCGGCTTTGGCCGCCGAATTGCAGAAAAACAAGGCCATCATGGGGATTTTCGACGAAGGTTGCATGGGCATGTACAACGCGATTGTGCCCGATGAACTGCTGCATCCGACGGGTGTTTTCAAAGAGCGCCTCAGCCAGTCAGCGCTGTATTATGGCGCGACACAAGTGAGCGACGACGAAGCCCGCAAGGTTTATCAGTGGTATCTGGACAACGGCATGACCTTTGACCTGGGTCAGGACGATGCGACGGAATTGACCGAAGCGCAAATTCTGATGCAGTGCAAGACGTACATCGCTGCTTTGCGCATCGCCGACGAGTTCGGATGCGCGACGATCGGCATTCAGTATCAGCAGGGATTGAAAGACCTGCTGCCGGCGTCGGATTTGGTCGAGGGCACGCTCAACGACTCGCGTCGACCCCCGGTGCTCAGCGCCGACGGCACGCGGGAATTGTACAAGGGCCAGCCGCTTCCTCATTTCAATGAAGTGGACGAATGCGCCGGCCTGGATGGGCTAATGATCCAGCGGGTGCATCAGGCGATGGGCCTGCCGGTGGAAAACACGCTTCACGATCTTCGCTGGGGCGACTGGGATGCCAGCAAGACCACCGATGAGTATGTGTGGGTGTTTGAGATTTCCGGCTCGGCTCCTCCGGCGCATTTCATCAATGGCTGGAAAGGCGCCACGGGCGAGCGGCAGCCGGCGATGTATTTCCGATTAGGCGGCAGCACAATCAAGGGCATCAGCAAGCCCGGTGAGATTATTTGGAGCCGGATCTACATCGAAAATGGCCGGTTGAACATGGACTTGGGGCGCGCCAAGGTGATTGAGTTGCCGCAAGAAGAAACCCAGCGGCGATGGGACAGCACCACTCCGCAATGGCCGATCATGCACGCGGTGACGTATGGCGTTTCCCGCGACGCCATGATGGCCAAGCACAAGTCGAACCACATCCAGTGCGTTTACGGCAACGACGAAAAGTCCGCGGACCGGGCAATGATGGCGCGGGCGTGCATGGCCGAAGCAATGGGCATGAAGGTGAACCTCTGCGGCACGCAAAAGAACGGCGAGGGGTGGGTGTGATCGACTCCGGCTTCTGCCCCGGCGCCGGTGTCGTGTACTAGCCAGTTTGATGCCGGGCCTCGGCGCGATCAAGCCGGATCGCTAAGCGAATCGGTGTCGCCTTTCCACCAGTCGGGATTGATCCGATCCGAGCGAAAATTGTCGCCGGGTTGATGGTCACGGGAATGATAGTCGCTTGGACGATATTCGTTGCCGTCTGATGCGTCGGCCGGCTCGGCGTCGTCCCCCCGGACCATGGCGGCCAGTTCGACGGCGAAGATCGGGCTGATGGCTTGTAGCGTTTGCACGTCTTCGTCGCTGAAGCTTTCGGCAGAATCCCGGAAAAAAACCACCGCGGCCAAGGGTTCACCCAGATAAGTGCAGTTCACAGCCAGGAATTCCTGCCCGCCGAGGCGCTCCATTTCCTCGTCGCTAAATCGATCGGCCATTGCGTCCGGTGTCAGGCGGACCAAGCCGTCGCGCAGCACGTGCGGGAGGATTTCACGCTTGAGCGCTTCGGTGATTTCCGGCGCTCCGGGGATGGTGTACTTCATGTACGCGCCGAGTTGGAAATCAACATCGTCGCTGGCTGCCAGCCAGAGCGCGATGTTGCAATACCCCAACTGCCGCAGCAGCCAGTCCATCGTGTGGCAAAGCAATTCTTCCAGATCCTTGGCGTTGCCGATGTATTTTCGGAATCCTTCCTGCGTGCGCACGCCGTCAAACTGCTTGCTTAGATCGCCGTAAGCCGAGACCAGATCGTTGCAAAGCAGGTCCACCTTTTTGCTGACCAGCCTGCGGGCTTCGCTGAGTTTTTTGACGGCGCTCTTGAGCCGCTGGAGGCGTCGTTCGTGCCGGAGAATCATGGCCTGCCGAAGCAGCGCGCCTTTCACGCCGTCGAGCAGTTGTTTAGATGAAAACGGCTTAGGAAGAAGGTCCAGCGCGCCATTGCGGAAGGCGCAGAGCGTGTTGTCGAGGCTAGGCTCGCCGGTGATTACGATCGCGCGGGCTGAGGGCTGGCGGATCTGAAGCTCTTTGAGCAGGTTCAGGCCGTCGCCATCGGGCAATTTTACGTCGGTGACAAGCAATTCGATGTTGCTCGAAGCGATGATCTTGCGCGCCTGCTTTAAGTTGCTGGCGGTCAGGATGTCGCAGGCCAGCGTCAGACCAATCACATCCTGCACGGTTTCGACCAGCGCCCGTTCGTCATCAACCACCAGGACCCGCGGGCGGGATTGGGCGACGGCCTTTACCGGGCTTTTTACAACTTGCGCCATAAACTGTTCTCCACCATCCGGGAACAACAAGGTTCGTTTTTTACGACTCTGAAGCCCACTTGTTTCTTCTATTGCGCCGCTCGCTTACGTTGCTTTTCCGTCCCTGGCGTTTCCGTCACCGCCGGCAGCAGGACGATCGTTCGCGTGCCGTGGCTTTGGCGACTCTCCAGGCGGATGCTTCCACCTGACGCCTCAACCCATCTCAGGGCCTTGGCCAGGCCCATTCCGCGCCGGCGGCCGGCCTGCTTTGAACTGAAGAACGGATCGAACGCATGCTTGAGCGTGTGATCGTCCATTCCACAGCCGTTGTCAGTGACCGTCAGCACCACCCGATCGCTATACCGGTCGTGATCGACATGCACGTCGATCCGCCCGGTCGCCGGGTCGGTGGCCTGCAAGGCGTTATTAAACACCTCCGACAGCGCCGCTTTCACCTGAATCGGGTCGATCCTCACTTTCGGAACCGAGCCGATCGTTAACTCAAACTTTCTATCGGCTGGATCAA
>JBBQSU010000016.1:0-36702 GCA_038234815.1 Tepidisphaerales bacterium
GGTTGGCTTTGGTGCCGGCGAACCGGATTTTGATACGCCGGCGTTTATCAAGGAGGCCGCCAAGGTGGCGTTGGACAAGGGGCAAACCAAGTACACGCCAACGCCGTGTATGCCGGAACTCAAGGCCGCGATCGCCGAGAAATTTAACAAGGAAAACGGCCTGCCCTACAAGCCGGAGAACATCACCACCGGCGCTGGCGGGAAGCATTGTCTATACATGGCTTTTATGGCGGTGGTGAATCCCGGGGACGAGGTACTGATTCCCTCGCCATACTGGGTGAGCTATCCCGAGCAGGTGAAACTGGCCGGCGGGGTGAACGTATTCGTGCGCGGTGAGGAGGCCAACGGCTTCAAGATCACCCCGGAGCAGTTGGAGAAGGGGATCACGCCGAAAACCAAAGTGTTCCTCATCAACTCGCCGAGCAATCCCGGCGGACACGCCTACACGCCCGCAGAGCTTAAGGCACTGGCCGAAGTCATCGCCCGACATCCGCAGGTGGTGGTCTTCAGCGACGAAATCTATGAAAAGCTGGTGTTCGACGGGCTAAAGACCGTCAGCTTCGCCACGCTGCATCCCTCGCTTTTCGATCGCACGCTAACGTTTAATTGTCACAGCAAGAGCTTTGCCATGACCGGCTGGCGAATCGGATACATCGGCGGGCCGAAAGCGGTGATCGACGCCATCAACAAGCTGCAAAGCCAGATGACCAGTCACATCACCAGCTTCACACAAATGCCGGCGGTACTGGCGCTGACCGACCCCCGCAGCGCCGAAAGTGTTGAACAGATGCGCCAGCAGTTTGAGAAACGCGGACAACACATGTGGCAGCGGCTGTCGGCGTTGCCGAAGGTGAAGTGTGTGAAACCGCAGGGTGCGTTTTACTGTTTCCCGAACATCGGGGCATATTTTGGCAAGAAGATCGGCAACACGGAAATCACCGACGCCGTGTCGTTTTCTGCCGCCCTGCTGGAACACAACCACGTCGCGGTGGTGCCGGGCAACGACAGCGGGTTTGAAACGCACGTGCGCCTGAGCTTCGCCACGAGCATGGAGCAGATCGACAAAGGGATCGACCGGATTGGCGAATTTTTGAAGAAGCTGGGGTAGAACCGGAGGCGGCGACTTAGGCGTTGGAGTTTTTTTTCGTCCGGCCGCGCCAGACGGACGCGGTGGCGCATAAAAAGTTGTCCGGCCGAGCCGGACCTATGTAGTTGGAGAAGCGCATGTTGTTTGATCCCCTGTTTGCCCATGCCCGATCCAAGCCGCAGGAAATCGCGGTGATGGATGATACGGGCACTTACACCTGGCATCAGCTCGCGGGGATGAGCGCGGGGCTGGGGGCGTATCTTGCACGGCAAACACAGAAGGACAAGATCGGCCTGCTCTTGCCGACGGGAGCGGGGTTTTTCGTCAGTTTTTTCGGGACGCTCCTGGCTGGCAAGAGCGTGGTGCCGATCAATTTCCTGCTGGGCGAGCGGGAAATTACGCACATCATCACGGACAGCGGGATTGATACGGTCTTGACGTTTCCGCTCTTCGTGGAAAAACTGAGCGCGCTGGGGCTGAAGGTCATCGATCTGACCACACTCCCGCGGAATCCGCCGGCGCAGGTGCAGCCGAGTTTTCCGTCGCACGGACCGAACGACCTGGCAGTGCTGATGTACACCAGCGGGACCAGCGGCACGCCCAAAGGTGTGATGCTGACGTACAACAATCTGGAGAAGGACGTACAGGCCTGCATCGAGCATGTGCAACTGACCGGCAAGCACCGCTTTCTGGGCCTGGTTCCTTTATTTCATTCCACAGGACTGCTGGCAACGCTTCTCGCGCCGGTTTACCTCGGATCGGCGGTCGACTACATCGGCCGATTCAGCGCGGTGGCGGCGCTCAAGGCGATCAAGGAACAGCATTGCACGGTGATCGTGGCGGTGCCGAGCATGTATGGGGCGCTGCTCCGATTAAAAGATGCCGGCGCAGAGGACTTCAAAGACGTTTACGCCTGCATCAGCGGGGGCGAGCCACTACCCGAGGCGATTCGAGAGGCATTTGAGAAGCGATTTGGGTCGCCACTGCTTGAGGGCTATGGCCTGACCGAAACCATTGGACCGATCTGCGTGAACACCCCGCAGCATCAGCGTGCCGGATCGGTGGGGAGACTGATTCCCGGGGCCGAGGTGCGCATTACCGACCCCGACACGAATGTTGCCCTGCCTGCAGGCCAGGCGGGTGAAATCTGGATCAAGGGACCGATGGTGATGAAGGGGTATTTTCACATGCCCGATGAAACCCAGCGAGCGCTAACGCCCGATGGTTTTTTTAAGAGCGGCGACCTGGGATTGATCGACACTGACGGGTACTTGCACGTCACCGGGCGGCTGAAAGACCTGATTATCGTCGCCGGTGAAAAAGTCACCCCGCGAGAAGTGGAAGACGCGATCTTGAAGCACCCGGGCGTGGAGGACGTTGCGGTGCTGGGCCGCAAAGACGCGTCACGCGGGGAAGCGGTGGTCGCGTTCGTCGTGTTGAAGGAAGGCGAATCGCTCACCGACAGCCAACTAAGGGAATTCTTGCGGAAGCAAGGCATGATGAACTGGAAAATCCCCCGCGATGTGATCGTCGCGACAGAGCTTCCACGTTCACCGACGGGGAAGGTGCTTAAGCGCGTATTGTTGGATCGGCTGGCCGGGGAAGGGCCGGCATAAAAAATAATCCGCCGCGCTCGCAGGAACGAGCGCGGCGGACGGAAGATACAACTTAGGCGACGGGCCGGACTCGCTAGACGGAGACGGCCCTGGCGCGTGTGCGCCGGCGTAAGAGTCCAAGACCGCCGAGCGCCAGCAAGCCGAGACTGGTCGGCTCGGGCACGGTGATCTGGGAGATTTGCGTGCCCCAGCGTGTACCGGACACGGCGTACTCCTGGAAAGTCCAGAAGGACTTCGGATCATTGGGATCGACCATGGTCGCGCTATAGTCGCCCCAGCGCTCATTGGCGCCGCCGAAAAGGTGGTAGTTGGTCGGGCTGGCTTTGAGTAGTTGCGGCGAGTCGAAGGTGAGGGTGGTGAAACCAGGGTCCCAGCTTCCGACGGCGGCCACGGAACTGAGATAATCGCCAACACCGGTTCCTGAGCGGTTGAATCCGATCACGACGTCGCCAAGGGCGTTGGCCGCTATGGACGGCTGAAAGTAGTCGTAATTGACGTTGGCGAGCGTGCCTTCGGTGACAACGGCGTTGGTGAGGGCATTTAAAATGGTGTAGCGGACGGCATCGTGACCGGCCACGGCAATGGCGTGTGTCGCATAGATCAAGTTGCCCACTTGTACGACATTGCCCGTAAAGCGGTCGTCGACTGTGTCAATCTGACCGGTGCCGTCAGGCTGGCGTGCCTGCACTGGAGCACTGGTGATGCTGACGGTGATGTTTGTGCCTCCAGACAGTGAGGCCCCGGCAGCGGTCGTGCCGGTTAATGTGGATCGATTCAGCACGCTGTAGACGTCGTTATCGACCGCCAACACAGGCATGCCGGTTTTGGTGACGTTGCTGAAGTCGACTACTGGTTGAAGCGTGAATCCGTAGGTGCTGGCACTGAGATTGTGCAACCGGGTGAGGTTGGTGGTGATTGGGGTGGCAGCGGTCAGATCGGCCTTAGGCAACGAATAGAGGGCCACGCTGGAGAAACTACCCGAGCTGGACGTGAAATCGTTCGTGCCGATGGCCAGGCCGTTGGCATCGACGCCGAGCGTGGGATAGTCGGCGAATTTGCCATTGGTGAGGGTGACCGACACGCCTTTCCAGCCAGCGGTCGGATCGGAAGTGTTGCTGCGAGCCACCAGAATATTGTTGTTCGTCGTTTGGTTGGTGGTGATTTGGCAGGCGAACCAGTGAGCGCTGAGCGGATCGTAGACGATCCGAGGATCGGACAGACCGGTGGTGCCGGTAACGCCGGCGCTGGTCCAGAAGCTGTTGTCCGAGACCATGGTACCGACAAGAGCGCCGTTGGACTTGTTATAGACCGCGACCGCCCCGTTGACGAATTCGACGATGTGGTTCGGCCCGACAGCCCCCATCGTATCCGGGGGGGCCGCGCCGGTACCCAGAGAAATCGTGTTATTGAGCGTGACTCCGGTGAAGTTCAGGCCGATCGTTCCGCCGGCGTTGGCTATAGAAGCCGCCGCGACGACAGACGCCAGCCCAAAAAGAGCCACCGCTGTGCGTTTCGTGTTTTCCATCGTGAGTTCTCCCTGCGTAGAGGAAATGAGCATTGATGCCGAGAGTGAGGACCTTCCCGTACCCACCGGATCAATCCGTCTCTTCCTAGCAAACGACGGACCAAAGGGAAAGTCCGATAACTCGACGATTAAGAGGGGTGGTACCCGAGAAAATGGTTGTCTTAACCGTTCGTACTGGTCAAAATAAACATTCGGCGTGTCGGCTGATGGGCAATGCGGTCGGTGTACTTAGAGAGGTGAAATATGCGTACTTGGAAAACTGGGTGCAAGGCACTTGTGGCAATTGGCGCGTTGGCGGGGCTTGGTTCAGCGGCGCAGGCGTTGATGATCGTCGATGGGGCGCAGTATGCGTCAAACGGGACTTTTGGGAATGCCTCGGGCAACACCACGGCACCGGGTGGGACGCTATCCGATTTTTCATACTGGAACAATGCCAGCAATCCGTACCTGTATCTCGGCAATCAACGGCTGTTGTTCGCTGTGCATTTCGGGACGGTGAACGTCGGCGGAACGGTGAACGTCGCGGGTATGAATTATACCGTCCTGCAAAAAGACATCCTGCAAGACCCGGACAACATGTCACCTTCGGATTTGATGGTCATCAAGATCGACGGCACACCGAGTTTGCCGACGGTAAAGCCGATCACGTCGTCGCTTTTGGTCGGCGAAGAGACGTTGATGATTGGCAGCGGTGCCAAGCGTGACACCAACGCGACGGCGTGGAAGATCAACTATGCCACCAATCCTGACACCTGGTCGGTCGCCGGGTCGGGGGATACGGTCAACGCGCGCGGATTCCTGGCCATTAGTTCCAGTGAGAAACGCTGGGGCACCAACACAGTGAGCTACAGTGATGCGGATTTTTCCACGGCCGCAGGAAGTGTAACTCAGGGTTTCGCGACAACATTTTCCCTCGATGACGGGAATCGGACGATCTACGAAGCACAAGCCACCAACGGAGACTCCTCAGGATCGGTGTTCGTCAAACGCGACGGCAAATGGGAAGTCGCCGGGCTGATGCATTCGATTGGTGGAACTCTCACCGCTCCACCCTTCGACGGCGATGTTTTCAGTGGCCAGCCTAGTTCGCCAGCCTACTCGGGCATCTATTCCTATACGCAGCCTGGAGATCCGAACATTTACTCCAACACGACGTACATCTCCGACTTGTCGCGATATACGTCGCAATTGGTGGCGCTGGGCGTGGTGGTGCCCGAGCCGTCGTCACTAATGCTGCTCGCGGTTTCGACCGGCCTGCTGCTGCGACGGAGGTAGGGAGCGCGGGTTAGTGAAGTTCGCCGGGCCGGACCAGAAATGGGCGCGCTCGGTTGCGGGCCAGGTCGGGAATCGGTGTCGCGTAGGTGTCGTGTAATCGACGAAGTTCGGGTGGATCGATCAGCATCCACACCTTGCGCCGATCCACGCCTGCGCCAAGCCAGGCTTGAAGTGCGTCGCCTTGGCCGTCGTCGACGTCAAATGGCGAGCGATACTTCACCACGCCCGGCGCGGCTTTCATTAAGAAAGCCTGCGAATCGCCGATCTTGTAAATCGCCTGGCCCGACGCCCGCCAAGGTTCAAGCGAATCGGGATCGAGAAAGGAGAGGTCATCGGAAATACCGTACAGCCCTTCCTGGGCCAGGGAAAGAAAGTACGAAAATTCTGGCAAGACCCCGCAGAGCAAGCAGAAAATTACAACCGCGGGCAGGCTGATGATTTGTGCCATCCGAAATAATCGCGGAACTGGATCGAGCGACCCGAACAACACCACTGCGATCGGAATTGCTAGGACGAAAAACCGGCTGATGAGATGCGTCGCGATCAGCCAGATCAGCAGGATGAGCAGCAAAGAAACCAGGAGCGCGCGGGTTTCAGGCTTGCGCCGGTTGATGACGGCAGCAATCATCGCCAGCGGCCACAGGACGTAGCCGTACTTCCAGTTCAGGCCGACTTCATCGACCGCTGCGCCCAGCCGCCCGGCCGCGCCCGCCCGGCTGGCCGGTGCCTGATGCGCGCGGGTGAATCGATCCACCTGTACCGGCGAGAAACCGCCATGACCCAGGACTTTCAGAGCCAAAGGAAAAACCGGATTGCCCGACCAGGCCCAATTGCGCGCAAGCCACGGCGCGACGACGAGAAAAGTTGCCAGCGCAAAGGCCAGCAATGGCCGAAGCATCGCGCGACGAGGACACGCCGCGAACACGCCGATGCCCAATGCCCCTGCCAACATTGGCAAGGCCGTCAATTTCACGCCGCTGGCCAATCCACAGAATATCCCCGCCAGCAGCAGCGGCAGGACCGCACGAGTGCGCAACCCCCGAACGGCCCACACCACCGCCAGCCCCGCGAACATCAGCAGACCCGATTCGACATACGCCACGCAACTGCTCATCACCACCCAGGGCAGGACCGCGGACAACACGCCGGCGACAACGCCGCAATGCAACGCCATCGTTGCAACAAAAAGGCCGGCGAAAATCAGGCTGAGGAATTGGCTCGAATACATCGCCGACCACGGGCCGCCCTGCAGGTGCATGAGGCCGAGGTAGTGCATCTCGATGTTGAACGGGAAATAGGAATAGACATTGTGCGCCAGCGGAACGATCCGGCCCAGTTCGTACCATTCCCGCGGAACTTGCAGATGGTAAATCAATACGTCATACGGATGCGGATCGTCCGGCTTCCACAAGAACCCGGGCAAAATCGACGCGCCGGTGATGGCGATCGCCAGGCCCGGCACAACGAGCAGCCACAGCCATTCCATGCGCGCTTCGCGCAAAAACCATTGTGACAGATCGCACTGAAGAATCGGCACGGGCAAACTTTGCGAGGCGTGAATGACCTCGTATAAACCCAGACCGACGGACACGCCGATCAAAGCCCAGACGGTGACAGGATTGAGCGCGCCAGCCAACCCTAGCCCCAGCAAAATCAGGCTGAAAAAACCAAGACCAAGGCCGAGCGATGTGACGACGAAAAGCCCGCGATCGCAATCGGCGCGCGTACGTTTAAGCACGAAGGCCCCCAGCCCCCCTGCTGCTATAACCCAGAATGCTGCCACCATCGCATCGGTCAGAAAGACCGTCAGCACGGCCAGCGCCCTGGCCTGCGCAAAATATCCGACTATGCCGATCGTCGCCACGGCGCAGGCGATCAGCATCATGCCACGCGAGCGCAGGAACGAACCGGCCTGATTCGGCGCGTCAGGTTTCACGCTGGGATTCTCCCTTGCCCGTGTCGTCGAGGTGAAACAGCTTCTCCAGCGTTTGCACATACTGCGTGGCGCTGGAGTGCTGTGTGTCGCTGTGTCGCAGTGATTGGATCGGATCGTGCAGCAGCTTGTTGACGATCCGCCGGGTCAGGTCTTCAAGATGCGCGCGTTCTTCGCCGGAGACATTGGGCAATTTGCCGAGCGTTCGACCCAGTTCGTCGTTGGCGATCTGATGGTACCGCTTGTAAAGGCGCTCGATCAGCGGCCCCAGTTCACGCACGCGGTGCGCATTGAGGAATTCATCGACGTGCTGACGCACGATGCCCGAGGCTGTTTCGACTGCGCCGGCGCGGGTGCTTTGGGTTCGACTGATGACTTGTTGCAGGTCGTCAAGATTATAGAGGTAAACGCTCTCAAGTTGCCCCACGCCCGCTTCAACATCGCGAGGAAGCGCGATGTCAATCACGAAAACCGGGCGATACCGTCGTAGCTTTACGACGCGCTCAAACATCGCCGTGCTGATGATAGGGAGCTGCGATCCCGTGCCGGTAATGACCACGTCGGCTGCGGCCAGGTGGTCGGCCAGATGATCGAAATCGACGGCCGATCCGGCGAAGCGATTTGCCAGAACCCGGGCCTTGTCGGCGTCCCGATTACAGACGAGCAACTGGCCGGGCTTGAGATTGGCAAAAGCCTGAAGGACGAGCGTGGACATCTTTCCAGCGCCAATACTCAGAACGGTCTTGTCAGCGAAGTGATCGAAAATTTTCCCCGCGAAGTTGACGGCCACGCTGGCTAGACTCATGCGGCCTTCGGCCAGTTGCGTTTCGTGCATCACCTGCTTTCCGACGGCCAAGGCACGTTGGAACAGGGGATTAAGCAAATTTCCTGCGGCCCGAAGCTGCTGGGCTTCCTCGTAGGCTTCACGCACCTGTCCAAGAATTTGTGTTTCACCGAGTACCATCGAATCAAGGCTCGACGTGACATTGAAAAGATGCTGCACCATCTCGCGCTCGGTTTTTTCGTATAGATGGGCCTTGAAGGCGTCGGCGGGCAGGCCGTGAAATTCGCTGAGGAATTCGATCATTTCATCGGGCCGCGGATGCCCATGCACTGGCCGGGCGGTGTAAAGTTCCACGCGGTTGCATGTCGAGACCAGCACCACTTCGCAATCGACAAAGCGAGCGCGCAGGGCCGCGACGGCCTGGCGCCGGCGCTCCCCGCCGAAGGCCAGGCGCTCGCGCAATTCAAGCGGGGCGGTCTTGTGGTTCAGTCCCAGCAGGACGAATCGCTGCATTCAGTGGCTGCCTCCGGGCCAGGCCGTGACCGCCACCAGCGCGCCGATCATCAGCACAAAGCCAATCACGCTGAGAATGGCGGTTTTGCGGCCGCGCAGCACGGGATTGATCGGCGCGTGCAAAACCACGGCGTACACTATCCAGGCGAGGCAGGCGAGGACGATTTTTGAAACCGGCACTTCACGTTTGGCACTGAAAAGATGAATGGCTCCTGTCACCAGGCCAATCGACAGAAGGGCAAATCCGAGTGTGACGGCAACACGGGTGAGATGTTCAAGCCTTTCGAGCGAACCAAAATTGGGGCCTTCCAGCCGCTTGGCCCGAAGCCGCCGGCTGACGATGAGGTACATCAACCCCGCGGCCGCGGCGGCCGAGAACGCCACCAGCCCGCCGAATGAACTGACCCAATGCACCCATTCCCAGGTGCCGGCAACGTACTTGTGATAATGCTCGCGGCCGAAAAATCCCGCCATGGCCAGCAGGAAAATCACCACGGGCATCAGGAACCAATCCAGCCCGCCGATCGGGCGCGTCACCTGCATATACAACACAAACAGCGTGATGAGCAGCCCCAGCCACACGAGCGTATCGAAGTTGTCCTGCAATGGCAGCCACGTTCCGCGAGTGCCTGAGTGCCACACCAGCAGGCCGATGCAGGAGAGCAATCCCAAGTAAAGACACATCCGGCTGCTAAGTTTCAGGCTTGGCCGATCAAACCAGAGGCGCAGGAACGAGGCCATCCCGCCGGCGGTAAATAGCGCGATCACCAGCCCCAGGAGGATCATTTGTGCATTCGTGGGCATATTTTCTTGAGGAGCCTGAGACCGGTGAGGGTCGATCGGATCGCCGCTATTTCCAGGCGACAGTTTCGGTCGAATCACCAGGCTGGATCAAATATCGGTCGTCACGCGCCGAATCAGTTCCTCGATTCCTTCTTTCTCCAGCAGGTTCATAGCCTCGTCGGTGGCCAGCCAGCGGAAAATCGCTCGCCGGCGGTCGATGGTCAGGCCCGATTGGCGGATCGCCGGTCGCAGGCGTGCCATCGCGACAACCATGGCCACCCAGCGTGCGTCGATCTGGCCGGCCAGTTCGTCGCGGATGCGCACGGCCAGGGCCGGGTTGCCCGCGGCTGAAACGCTCAGCATAATCGGGCCGGACCAGTGTACCGCAGGAGTGGTAAAATCCCCCGGCGCTTCGTCGTCGGCATCGGCCCGGTTGACCAGCAGGTTCATCTTACGCGCATCGCGCACGACGGCATCGTTGATCTGGCGATCATCGGTCGCGGCGAAAACGAGCGTCGCGCCGACAAGGTGTTCCGGGCGATAGGTTTCCATTCGCACGTCAATCCCATCGGGCATGTTTGGATCGACGCGCGGGGCAACGACGCGCACGCGCATCGCGCCGGCGGCCATCAACCCCCCCACTTTGCGCACGGCAACGCTTCCGCCACCGATGACAACGACTAGTCGGTCGGCAAGATCGAGAAGCATAGGATAGGACTGCGCCACGGGGGCACCATGCTAACCGCCCGGCCTGTCCAGTCCCAAATGGTCTTCCCGCCTAGCACGCCCCGCCCGTCGAATTTAGATCAACTGGTCAATCCCGCCCAGTCCCAGCATCTCATGTGTGAAAAACGGCTCGGCATAGCGCGTGCCGATGCGCCCGCCGAAATACCCGGCCATGGTTTTCACCATCTCCGGCACGGGACTCTTGTTCCAGCCGAACTGCGACTCATAAGCCGCCATAGCTAGCATTTTCGTGTCCATCTGCTCGGTGATGTCGATGCAGAATGTCGCCGGGAAGTGCATGCGCAGGTGCGTGCAGAAATAGTAGATGATCCGCTTGGGATAGCACGGCTCGCCGGGGATGTCAGACTTGGATAGCTTGGCGTCGAACCGCGCGTCCTCGGCGATGCGCGTCACCGCGACGTGATCGGGGTGCGCGTCGGTCGGATATGGCACAAACAGCACGTCCGGGCGATGCACACGGATCATCGCAGCGAGTTTATATCGAGACTCAATGTTATGAACGATCTGCCGATTCTGTAGACCCAACTGCGTCCGACCTACGCCAAGGATTTTCGCCGCTGCGGCCGATTCCTTCAGGCGAATCTCCGGGGAACCGAGCGGAGTCGGCTCCCCGGTGCTCATATCCAACAAATGAAGTGCGTGTCCCTGCCCCACCAGCCGCGAAATCGTCCCGCCCATCCCCAGTTCCTGATCGTCCGGGTGGGGGCCGATAATGAGTATGGATGCCATGCCGAAACTGTAGCACGGGCAATGAGAATTGTCGTTTGGGGTTGTCGGTTCTGCGCCGTAAACTTATCCGTAGGCTGAAATCATTGAAACCATCCGGCGGGCCGATAGTGTGAAACGTAAGGAGATGTTGTGCCGATGAAGAACGTGATGTATCGATGGATTTTGGCTGGCTTCCGCTGCGCCCCGATCGTGTTGCTGGGTTTGATGCTGGGTTGCTCGGATGAGTCCGGTAAAAACGCGAAGCCGCCTGCGGTCTCGAAGGTTGACCCGGAGCGTGGCCGCACGGTCTATAGCGCAAGCTGCGTGACCTGTCATGGTCAACGCGGGCAGGGAATGCCCAACCAGGGATTGCCGCTTCGGGACAGCAAATTTATCGCAGAGCAATCCGACGAGGCATTGCTGGAATACCTGAAAGTCGGCCGGGCGGTCGATGCGCCCGATACGAAGACCGGCCTGCTCATGCCTGCCCGAGGTGGAAACGCCGCCGTCGACGACGAACAGCTCCGGGATGTCGTCGCCTTTCTCCGCGTGCTTCAATTGGAAGAGGCCCAGCATTAGAATCGTTGTCCGAGCCTACACACTACAAAGGATTGTCAATGTCCACTACGCTCCCCCCACAACTGGTCAAGAAATCGCGCAAACGCAACATGCTCCTGGTCCTGCTGGTGCTGATCGTGGCGGGAGGAGCAGGGATTTTTCTGGCCCGCGGAAGTGGCACCATGACCTGGGCCGTCCGCAAGGTCTATCCGAGCTACCGCGTGCGCAAATGGCCCGGCAAAATGGCCACCTGCAAGCCTGCGGACTTCGCCAAGAACGTTCCGGTGACCACCGACGTCAGCGTGAGTTTCCGCGTGTCTTACGGCGCGCTTGACCCGAAATCGCTCAACAGCAAATCGGTCAACCTCATTCGTACGTTCGATCAAAAGGTGATTCCATCGACGATGGACCTTTCCGAGCCGCTCACCATTCACGTCAAGCCGAATCAGCCGCTCGATCCGCGGACCAACTACCAACTGCACATCAACCCGCATCTGACCGACACCCGGGCGGTCCAGATGACGCCCTACATCATCTCGTTCGACACGGCAGGGCCGATTGATTCTGCGATCGTGTTTGAAAAGGTCGTGCAGCCGACCGCGCAAGGCGCGATGTTCACGGTCGTAGTCATCGGACCGGACGGCAAGCTTTGGGCAGGCTCCGATGACGGCCGAATCTTCCGGTTTCCCGTCGCCGCGGACGGCATGCTCGGCACCCCGGAGGTCATTACTTCTCTTAAAGAGTACAACAAGGGGAAAATCCCCGAATATCCCAATGGCGACCGCCTGCTGATTGGCCTTTGCTTTGATCCGGCATCGACGAAGGAAAACCCGATCGCCTGGGTGACCAATGGCTATCCCGGCTTCCGCAAGGTGCCCGACCTTAGCGGCCATGTTACGCGTCTGGCCGGGCCAAACCTCGAGACCGTCAACGATGTTGTCGTCGGCCTCCCGCGATCGGTGAAGGACCATCTGACACTTCAGGACACGTTCGGCCCGGACGGTGCGCTTTATTTCTGCAACGGCAGCAACAGCGCCATGGGCGCGCCCGATGAAATCTGGGGTAATCGCAAGCAGCAGCCGCTTTGCGCTTCGGTCCTTCGGCTTGATCCGAGCAAGGTGAAACTCGGCGAGATCATTGACGCAGCCCCACCGAAGTACGATCCCAAAGCCCCGGACGCCCCGCTCACCGTCTACGCCACCGGCATCCGCAATGCTTACGACCTGATCTGGCATAGCAACGGACACTTGTACGTGCCCACCAACGGTTCTGCCGCCGAGGGCAACACGCCCGAAAGCCCACAGGCCCCGTCGTTGCACCAGGTTCGGGTCGCCGAGGACGACTGGCTTTTCGATATCCAAAAGGGCCATTACTACGGTCACCCGACGGTGCTGAACGGGCACTATGTGCTCAATGGCGGAAATCCCACGCCCGAGTACGACTTTGCCGAAATCTGCGAATACCCAGTCGGCACCAAGTCCGACCCGGCCTGGACGCCGGCGACCTACAGCTTCGGCCAGCACATCTCGGCAAATGGCGTGATCGAATACAAATCCGATAAGTTCAATGGGCGAATGAAAGGTGCCCTGATTGTCTGCCGGTATGCCTACGACAGCGATTTGATCGTGCTGAATCTGGACAAGACCGGCAAGGTATCGGAAACGCTGACGGGCATGAAAGGCATGACGCGATTCAACGCCCCGCTGGACGTGATCGAAGATCCGCAAAATGGCAACCTGTACGTCGCCGAATATGGCGGAAAGTGTATCACCCTGCTGCGGGCGAAATAATCCCACCGCAGGGCCAGACCGGCGGACGCCCAAACCGGAAGACCCATCGCTTGAGGGATGTCGGCTGCCTAGAACGCCCTCGCCCCGCGGGTATATTTTATCGTGTTGAGGGCGCGCTTTTTCCAGACTTCAAAATAGTCTTTCGGGCGGGATTTTTTCAACTCGATCAGTTTTTGATCGTCATCTATATCTGGTGGGTCCGGGGCCGAATAGTCCATCGCTTTCAAACTGGTTTGAACTTGAAGCAACTGCTCGGCCAGCCCCTGCCGGTCCGCCTGAAGTTTTTTCTTATAGTCGGCGGCGTTTTCGATGCGAATGTCGTCGTCGAGCTTGTTGATCTGCTCGCGAAAGGTTTGCGCCTGGCTGAAAAGTTCCCGGATGCGCGTCCACCACAGGCGGTCGAAGGCGTCGTCGGTGAAGGCGCTAACTTCGTCTAAGAAAGGCCCGGCGGGGTTTTCCAGTCGATAGTTTTCAAACACGTAGAGGGCTTCTGAAGGCTTGCCAGCGCGATGGGCGAACTCCACCCTTTGCCAAGCTTCGGTGGCGCGGCGGGGGTCGGTGGGGATCGTCGGCTCATCGCCGGCGTTGGCTGCCGGGGCTTGGGGAGTTGGCGAAGGGTTCGGCACGGTCGACACGGGAGGCGTTGGCTCGATCGGCTTGGCAAGCGGCGCGTCACTGCCATTGCCGGCAACCTTCGGAGCTAAAGGCGACCCTGTCCCGGATGAATGGACAGGCGCACCCGGCTTTGCAACAACCGCCGGCACACCCGCGCCTGCGCCGACCGCGCCGGGATCGGGGGCATTCGGCTTAGTGGATTCCGAAAACACATTGGCCCGCGGGGCATTGGATTTCGGTGCTTTGGGTTCGGATGGCTTGGAAACTGCCGGAGCGGCGGCCTCGTCTGAGTGACGGGTCTGCCACATCTGGTGAAAAAGCAAACCGGCAGCACCGAGGATCAACAACGTGACCAGCACCGTGGCGGCGATAATCCCCGGCGACCAATTTTTCTGATGCGGCACATAATAGCGACTGGACGCCACGCCCAGCGATTCGGCATCGAACACCGCCGAATCCGGGCCGGCAACGACCGGGGCCGCCTCTTCGTTGCTTACGTCGGCCGGCATCCGTGCAGCAGGCTGCGCCGGAGCCTGGATCGGACCGGAAGGAGAGTCAAAATACTGCATGGTCAACGACGGCGCCGCTTCGTCGTCGCCGAGGCTGATGACGTCGTCGGCCTCGATCATGGTCGGCCGAACGATCCGGCTGCCATTGATGAACGTGCCGCTCTTGCTGCCGGCGTCCTTCACCACCCAGGCATCTCCCTGCACATAAATCAAACAGTGCCTGCGGGAAACGGTGGTAGTGGGGATTTCGATGTCGCAGTCGGCGATGCGGCCGACGACCATCGGGTCTTCGGGTGGACGCGGGCTGAGGTCTACGGCAACCTGGCCGTGGGCGTGTTTTACTCGAATCTTCCAACCCATGAGCGAGTCCTCCGTGCGGACCTGGGGCCGACGATTTAACCATCCTACCGACAGGCCGGCCTGGACTCTAGCCACCGACAGGAAAACACACCCGTCGGGCATGGCAATATTTTATGGGTAATGATGGATCCAGTGGCGCAGGCCTCCCGCCTGTGGCCGGACTCGGGCGAGGGGCCTAAGCCCCTAAAGCAGGATCGCACCGAATGGCGGTGCCCTCGAAAAGTGGTCCCATCCGCCGGCTTGGTGGCGGTGCCCGGGTTCCCGCGGTCGGGGCATTCACGCCGTTAGTTGCCCCTCAAGGTGCGTCAGTTGCTTGGCGATTTCCTTGTCGTCACGCGTATCGGCGTCCACCGTGCGGACGGCGTGCATCACCGTGGTGTGATCGCGACCGCCGAAATACCCGCCGATTTCTTCCAAACTGTAGCGCGTATGCCTGCGGGCCAGGTACATGCACACCTGCCGGGGAAATGCCACGCTCTTATGGCGCTTCTTGCTCTGCAAATCACTCAAACGCACGCCATAATACTTCGTAACGGCATCGAGAATCTGCTGGATGGTAATGCGCTTTTGCTCCGTGGTCGCTGATTCGCCGAGCGCCGCTTTGGCCAGTTCCAGATCGATCACGCCGTCTTGCAGGAGGCTCATGCCCTGCACCTTGGTGACGGCCCCTTCAAGCTCACGGGTGTTGTTTTCGACCTTGGCCGCGATATAGCAAATCACGTCATCGGGCAGCGTTAAACCGCGCATGCGCGCCTTTTTCTGCAAAATCGCCACGCGGGTCTCATAGCATGGCTTTTCAATCCGCGCGACCAAACCCCAATTGAACCGCGAGACCAGACGCTCTTCGAGTTCAGGAATTTCGCTCGGCGGGCAGTCGGCCGAAAGGATGATCTGATTATGGTTTTGATAAAGCGTATTGAACGTGTGAAAGAACTCTTCCTGCGTGCGGTCGCGCCCGGCAAGGAAATGGATGTCATCAATCACCAGCACATCGACATTGCGATAGCGATACCGGAACTGGCTCATCTCGCCGGTTTCGACCGCAGTGATGAACTGGTTGATGAAACTGTCGCAGGACAGGTAGAGAATGCGCGCGTTCTGATCGCGTTCCATCACTTTTTGGCAGACGGCCTGCAACAGATGGGATTTGCCCAGTCCCACCCCCCCATGGATGAAAAGCGGATTGTAGGCCTTGCCTGGAGTTTCAGCCACCGCGACCGATGCGGCATGAGGCAGGCGATTGCAGGGGCCGGTGACGAAATTCTCGAAACAATAATCGGGATTTAATGGAAGCGGCTGGTCCCCTTCGTTAAAAACCCCGCCGCGCAGGTTCTCACAGTGGAACGTAACGGCCACCAGGCGCCCGGTCAGGGATTGGGCCGAAGCGGTGAACGGCTGCTGGCACTGGCTTTGACAGAAATTTAGTTGGGCCGGTGTCGGAACTGTCACCTGGATCACACCGTTGGTGAGTTGCCGGGGCACCATCTGATCAAACCACACTCTGTTAAGCGTGGGATGCTGGGCGCGCACGGCACCGAGAATCTTCTGCCATAGGGCAGGATCAAGAAGCGTCGGTTCGGCCCGACGAATCGCCGGCTCGCGCGGCGATGGCGAGTGGGTCGTTAGCATGTCTGGCTCAAATCTTCTTAAAGGCTCGATCGGGTCTAAATGTTCAGAATGACAATTCCCAGAGGCGAAACGTAACTAAAAATTCCGTAGACGCAACTGTTAAACCCACTATCGACAGGAATGGCAAACCCACTGTTTTTCTGGCAAATTAATTGTTTTTTAGAATCGCAAGCCGCATTATCTGGCTCCAATCGAAGCATAAAAATTTCGCGCGAAATTTTTACCCCGGGCGGCTCGGACGGGGCATTCCAAGGGCATCTAGTACCAGAAGCAGGTCGCCCCATACTGCTGCTCGTGTCTCGGGCGTGTACGACCGCAATACATAGGAGGGATGATAGGTCGGCATCAGTTTCATCCCTCGCCAGGCGTGCCACCGCCCTCGAAGTTTTCCCATCGCTGCATTGTCATTTAACATGAACTGCGTCGCCGGCTTTCCCAGTGTGACGATCACCTCCGGCCGAATCCACTCCAGTTGTTTCATCAGATAAGGCGTGCAGGCGGCCACTTCATCGATCAGGGGCACACGATTGGCCGGCGGGCGACACTTGACGATATTGGCGATGTACACCCGCTGTCGCTCTAACCCCATGGCCACGATCATCTTATCGAGCAATTGTCCGGCCCGCCCGACAAACGGTCGGCCCTGCTCGTCCTCATTTTCACCCGGTCCCTCACCAATAAAAAAAACGCGCGAGCAAGGATCACCCTCTCCAAAAACGGTGTGCGTGCGAGTTTGGGCCAGCCGGCACTTGGGGCAACCTTTCACTTCGGAGTTATCGAGTTGGCTGAGCGCGACCTGCCTGGCCTCGGGACTTAGGACCGGGCTGGTAAACGGGGCGATTCTTTCCATGAGCATCGGCCCTTGTACGGACAGAGAAAACGCCGGTTGCGCCGTCGAAACCTTGCCGGTTGAAACCGGCGCGGTCGGGCGAGCCGGCGGACGCGCGGGCAAATCCCCCGTCCGAGCAGCCCGCATGGCAGTCACCACCGCTTGTCGCGCGGCAGTTGCCGATGCCCCCGCAGGCAAGCCCGCGGGCGCTCCGGGCATCGGCCGCGACGAAGATTTCCCAAAAGCAATCTTCGGGGCCGGGATCACCGGCAAGCCCAAGGCTTTTTCGGCCCGCAGGGCAAGCATCACGCGATGTTTCGTCGGTGCATCCATCGAAGCGCTGTATCCTAGAACCAGCCCGCGAGGCGTCAACCCGATGAACGCTATCGGATGGCCCGCATCACAATGTGCGAGCAAGAAATATTTCGCGACGGGCAGAATTTGATCTTGACTCCTGCGCTGAATGTCTAAAATGCGACGCTCATAAAGCCACTCCGGCGTGCAATGGCGGGCCTGATCGAACGGTTCGATCCTGCCCGTAGCCCACCGCGGTGGCTTTTCGCTTTTTTCGAGCGAGAAGCCGCCGGATCAGAACACAACCGTCGATTCTCACCCGCTGGGCATGAAACCGATCAACCCGCGGCCAAACATCGATCCCCTCTTCTCGAAAGGAAGGTCCTCATGGCCCTGAATAAGAAAGCGATGAAATCCAAGGCAACCGCGCGAGCGAATAAGCGCAAACTGCTGAAGCAGACCATTGAACACATCGACGTCACCCGGATGCCGGGCATTGTCCAGGTGGTCGATGGGATGCAGAACATGGCCTTTACCTCCCGAGATCTGGCCACTGCGGCCCGATATTTCGAGATGATGCAGCGCGACAAGGCCTGCGGGGTGATCCTCACCCTGGCCGGCTCACTCGTCAGTGCCGGCCTGAAAAAAGTCATCGTCGATATGGTCCGCAACAACATGGTCGATGCCATTGTTTCCACCGGCGCCAACATCGTCGATCAGGATTTTTTTGAAGCGCTGGGCTTTAAGCATTACGTCGCCGAGGACAAGTACAAGAGTGGAATGTTCGACGGCGAGCTTCGGGAAATGGCCATCGACCGAATCTATGACACTTTCATCGACGAAGACGAGCTGCGCGTTTGCGACGAAAAAACGCAGGAGATTTTCGACGGTCTCGAACACCGGCCCCACTCCAGCCGGGAGATCATCGAGCGCATGGGCGAGTGGATTGACGAAAACGGCGGGCCGCGCTGCAACGATTCCATCGTCTATGAATGCTTCAAGAAGCGCGTGCCGATCTTCGTGCCGGCGTTTAGCGATTGCTCGGCGGGCTTTGGCATCGTCTATCACCAAGTTCAGCAGGCCAAGAAGGGCCAGGAGATGGTGACGATCGACAGCGGGAAGGATTTCCACGAGCTGACGCAACTGAAAATTCACAACCCCAGCACGGGCATTTTCATGATCGGCGGAGGCGTGCCGAAGAACTTCACACAGGACATCGTGGTCTGCGCCGAAGTCCTGGGCCACGACGCGCCGATGCACAAGTACGCGGTGCAAATCACCGTCGCCGACGTCCGCGATGGAGCGTTGTCCAGCAGCACCCTGAAGGAAGCCAGCAGTTGGGGTAAGGTGGACCTGGCTTACGAGCAAATGGTCTTCAGCGAAGCCACTCTGGCCGTACCGCTCATCGTGGGCTATGCGTATCACAAGGGCGCGCACAAAGCCCGCAAGGGAAGGCGGTGGTCCGACGTGCTGGCCTCCGCGAAAGTGGCGTAGGCCGCCCGCGGGCGCGGGCGGAGGAGGATTCACGGTCATCTGTTTGGGAACGGCGCTGACGATCAAGGTACGGCAACTCATCCGCACCGGCGGAATCGAGCCGAGGGAATACGGCGAAAGCGACGTTCCGCGGAACAGTTGACGCCTTTGCAGCGTCTTACGATGGCACGCTCGGGCTTTGCGCAACGCGATAGCGCACCGAGCGATGTATGGAACGTCCGTTTTTTAAAAAATAATCGAATGTTGTTGTAGTTCGATGGTGTCCCCAGCCGATAAGTACATTGGCCTTTGACCTGCTCAACAAATTCTTCCAAGCCTTTATTGGCTATTGTGAAAAAGCGAGCATTCGGTCATCGGCCTTTTTTGTCGCCGTAATTTCCCCCATCGACCTTTAGGAACCGGCATCCCGGCGCGCGTTTGTGCCCCGGGAACCATGCGATTACAATTCCCCTCGGAAATCGATGTTCAAAGCAATTCGAGAACGGATCAGCCGAATTCGCTCGGTCGTGGCCCCTCCGGCTGTCGAATCGGAGGAGGAAGGTCGCTACAAGCCCATCGCCTGGCCATTGGTCAGACGGCTGCTGGCGAACCTGGGCCCGTATAAGTGGCAATACATCCTGGGCGTTTCCCTTGGTCTGACCCAGGTCATTCTCGATATGACCGGCCCGCGGTTTATCCAGGCCATTGTCGACCATTGCACTAATTTTGTTTCAGGCAAAATGCCCGGCGTGAGCGTGAACCAGGCAAGCTGGCACGTCGCTTCGATCGTCGGCCTGTGGGCGGTGGTCATCGCCGGGTCGGTCACCCTCCAGCGGCTGGCAATGCTCATCATGATTCGCGCTGGTGAAACGGTGCAGTTTGATTTCCGCCAGCGGATGTTCGCACACCTCCAGGTCCTGTCGATGAGCTTTTATGATAAGACCAGGCTCGGCAGGATCATCAGCCGAATGACCAGCGACATTAGCAGCCTGCGCGAGGTCAATGTCTGGGGCATTTTTCACGTCACCGTCAGCATAACCATGATGTTGGTAGCGGGCGCGTCGATCCTGCTGCTCTCGGATTTCCGTTTGTTTCTGGCCATTGCCTGGCTCCCGATCGTGCTTTTTGCCGTCAACTGGTATTACATCCGATATAGCTCGCGGATGCACCAGGTAGTCCGCGAGGGCTTCACGCGCGTCAGCACGAATTTGGCCGAAAACATCACCGGGATGCGCGTCGTTACCGCTTTCAACCGGCAGGACGCCAACGTCAACACTTTCAACCGCCTGCAAGACGTCAACACCGCCAACAACATCGGCATCGCGCGCTTCAACGGCATTTATCAGCCCATCCTGCAATCCATCGGCTTTACCGGCAAGATCATCATCCTTCTGTTTGGCGGATACCTTCTCACCACCGGGCGGATCCGCTCGGTCGGATCGGTCATCGCGACCTATCTCTACTGGGACTGGTTCATGAACCCCGTCATGATTCTCGGTAATTTCTACAGCCAACTGATGATGGCCATGGCCGGAGCCGAACGGGTGTTTGCCCTGCTCGACACCAAGCCCGACGTGGCCGACGTGCCAGATGCCCAGGCGTTGCCCCGCATCACCGGCCGCGTAACGTTTGAAAACGTCACATTTGGCTATAACCCCGATCGTCCCGTTTTGCATGACGTCAGCTTTGACGCCCAGTGCGGCCAGATGATCGCGCTGGTTGGCTCCACCGGCAGCGGAAAAAGCAGCATCATCTCCCTCATCGCAAGATTCTATCAGCCACAACAGGGCCGTGTGCTGGTCGATGGCCACGACATCCGGCACGTCACCGGCGAAAGCCTGCACAAACAGACGGGCCTGGTGCTGCAGGTGAATTATCTCTTCAGTGGCACGGTCATGGAAAACATCCGCTACGCGCGGCCCGGTACTACCGCCGAACAGGTGATTGAAGGTGCCAAAGCCTTGGGCACGCATGACATGATCCAGTCCCTTGCCAAGGGATATGACACCGACGTCGGTGAACGCGGCGGCAACATGAGCCTCGGGCAACGGCAGCTTATCTGCTTCACCCGCGCGTTCGTTGCCGATCCGCGAATCTTCATGCTCGACGAGGCCACCAGCGCGATCGACACCGCGACCGAGCAGATCGTCCAACGATCGCTCGAAAAACTTCTCAACGGTCGCACCACTTTCGTTGTCGCTCACCGCCTCAGCACGATCACGCGCGCCGACTGCATTCTCGTCATCGACGCCGGCAAAATCATTGAACGCGGAACCCACTCCGAGCTCCTGGCGGCCGACGGCAAATACGCCCACCTCTATCAGCAGTTTACCCAGCAGCAGGAATAACCGGCCGCCGCCGCATTCCTCGCCTCGCCCGGGCCAATTGATGTCCGTCAATCCGGCTGGTCCCCGGTCGTTGTAAGGGGCGGATCGTGCCGAATAGCCTTCCGATGTGCATTGCGCCGATAGACGGCAAGCCAGCGGATTCCGAACGGAAGCAACAGAGCAAGGTTCAGCCCGCCCAGCACAGTCCAGAATCGCCAGTCGTCGCGCAGCGGTGAGGCTGCAGCGACATAGCCCGCCAAAGCCGGCAATCCTCCAATGCCCGTGCCGACCGCCACCGGCAGCAGACGGATCGACGTCAATCCGAACACGTAGTTGCTCAACCCAAAAGGTATGACGTGCAACAGCCGCACCGCCATCACCGACAGTAATCCGTTATGGCCCAGTTTCTCCATCAGCGCGTGAAGCCGGGCGGTACGCATTTCAACGCGGTCATGAAAATAATCCCCGGCCAGAAAGTGCGCAAAACGCACGGTCACCGTCGCGGCAGTCATGCTGCCCACTGTCGCCCAGAAAATCCCCACCGTCACACCAAAGCCGTACCCGGCCAACACCTGCAACGGCCACACGGGCATCGTCATCACACCAAACAGAACGTACAGCAGCACGAAAACCACCGGTGCCATCACGCGCCGGTGGGCAACCCACTGGCGGAAATCGGCTCCGAACGCATGGGGATTGCTGCGAATGGCCTGCCCGGTGGGCGTAAACATCAATAGACCGGCGAAGAGCAGGATCAATCCCACCAACAGGACCAACAGGACGAGCTTAATGCGGGCCAGGCGGTTCATCGGTTGGCGTACATGATGTTGCGCATGCCGATCCAGTAGGCATTGAAAAGATAACCCGCCGCGAGGATTACTTCTGCGCAAAGAAAATACAGATACGTTGTCGCCGACGTTTCAGGCCGAAACCATCGCTCGGACAAGCCCCATTGATACCCCGCTACCGTCAGCAGCGTGACGACCGCGACCGGAAGATATTGCGCCGCATGGAAATGCAGCGCCCGCAGCGCCACCGGCCGGGGAATGCGCAGTCCCCGATACCCCGCCTCCCACGCCGTCAGTCTGCTGGCCAATTCGGTCGTGCCATAGATAGACGCATAAATCCCCCACGCGAATAGAAGTACCCACCCGGGGCTGATATGTGCCTGCCCCAGGATCGTGCTGAAATACCAATCGGCATGAAGAAACGCCAACAGCGCAAACAGCACCGATGCCAACACCCAATGCAATCTCGCAAAACGCCTTCCCGCTACGTCGTCGCCCCGCGTCAGCAGAGATCGATAAAACTCAGCCGGCGAAAGCAGCACCCGCGCCGTCGTCGATAGCAGGCCACGAGTCCCGCGGGTCTCCCATGCCGTCAGATGACGTCCATCGTCCCCTGCGCTCTCCCGAATCGCCTTCCCGCACTCCGGGCAGTTCGATTCAATCGGCAAACCCACCAATACGTATCCGCAGCCTTCGCAGAGCAGATCGGTCTCGGCGGGGATGTGGACTCTCGCCATCGTCATTACCATTATGATATGCTCGGTCACCCCAATGTCATTCCGTCCAAACCGCTTCGCCATGCTCCGTAAGAAACGACTGGCCTCCATCTCGGGCCGCGCCGGCTGCCTGTTCGTGCTCCTGCTTTTGCCAATCGCCTGTGATCGCGCGCCCGCTCCGGCCACCGCTCCGGCCTCATCCCCTGCCACTGCCCCGGCCTCTCCTCCCGCCACGCTTCCTTCCGCCTGCATCCTGCAGATCAACGACGCCGCCGTTCCTTTCCCCGCGGCCCGGATCCTCATCCAGCACGACGGCGATTCCGTCTCCGCGCTCCTCGTCACCGACGAAGCCTCCGACTCTGCGGACAATTCCTTCTACCTATCCATGAATCTCGCCAACGGTCCCGAGGCCAAATTGGACGACGCTGTTTGGGATTTCAAAGGTGCCGATCGCGTGGTCGAAGATTCGCCCGACGGCATTTTCCTTAAGGGCTGCCAGTATCGCCCCTCGGCCGTCAAGGCCACTTTCCATGACCGCGGGGCCGTCGTCGTGGTCCATATCATTGGCGAATTTCAGCTCGTCGATCCCACTGACACCAACGCGCCGGCGGTGCTGCGTGTCTCGGCTGACATCGACGCCTCCGCCCGGCGCCAATGAATTCCCACGCCGGCGGTTCTCTTGTACCGATTGCCGATTACACTTACTTAACTTATGCAGCTTCTCCACGGCATCGAGAGTCTCAAGGCACTCCCGCCCGGCATGATCCTGTCGATCGGTAATTTTGACGGCCTGCATCGCGGGCATCAGCATTTGCTTGACCACTGCATGGCGCTCCGGCGGTCCGCAAGCAGTGCCGTAGCCATCGTCACCTTCGAACCCCACCCCCTCACCGTCCTGCGGCCCGAGATCGCCCCCCCGCGACTTACCACCCTCCAGCAAAAGCGACATGCCCTTCAGCTTGCCGGTGCCGATGTCCTCATCGAACTCGCCCCCACCGCCGATGTCCTTAACCTCTCGGCAGAGCAGTTCTGGCACGTCCTGCAAAACCACACTCGCCCCAGCCATCTCGTCGAAGGTCCCACCTTCAACTTCGGCAAAGACCGCAAGGGCACCATCGCCTTGTTGAAACAATACTGCCAGGCCAGCCCAATCACGCTGCACACACTCTCGGCCGTGCAGGCCGTTCTGCTCGACAAGACCATCGTTGACATCAGCAGCTCGATCGTCCGCTTCCTGCTTACCTACGGACGTGCCCGCGATGCCGGCATCTGCCTGGGCCGGCCTTACGCCCTGGCCGGCGAAGTGATACACGGCCACCATCGCGGGCGAACCATCGGATTCCCCACCGCCAACCTCGACTGCCCCCACCAGCTTGTCCCCGCCGACGGTGTCTATGCCGCCCGCTGCCAGATCGACGGGCAATTTTTCCCCGCCGCCCTCAGCATCGGCTCCATGCCCACCTTCGGCCCCAACCGCCCGCAAATCGAAGCCCACCTCATCGGCTTTTCCGGCGATCTCTATGGCAAAACCATCGAACTGGAATTGATCGACTGGCTCAGAGACCAGCAAAAATTCCACTCCATCCCCGCACTGCAGGCCCAATTAAACCGCGACATCCAACGCGCAGGTAAATAAGATCGACTCCCAAGGAAGATCGCCGTGTAGCCCCCCCAGACCCCAAACGGAGACATCGCCCGCAGAAGGTTCCCCAACCAAATTCTCAAAGAAGAAAGCCCCTAATCGTTGCGATCTTTTCATCTTTTTCCCCCTGCCTTCCCTCTTCGTGCCCTTCGTGTTCTTCGTGGTTGGTCCCGGCCTATTTGAATCCTCGCCAAGAAGTGGTGCGCAAATGGGCGCCAATTTGCGCACCAACTTTTAGAAGAAAATAAAAATTTTAAAAATTTTTAAGTCGTTTACTGGCAATGGTTTATCGTTTTTGGCCCGTTGAAAGGTACGCGAATTGGCGCCCATTTGCGCACCATTGGCCCGAACTGACCCTAAGGGTAGAGGGCACAATTATGACTGACCATGAGTTTATTGCCTTGATCGTCTGCTTGGTCGCGTGCGTTTGCGCTGCGGGATTCTCCCTTTCGTTTACGGCATCGGCCGGTCGGAACAAACGGGACCCACTCAGAACCTGGCCCGGACCGGGCAAGAACCTCGTCGGAATAGCCTTGGGACCCCAATGGGACCTCTTCGGGACCCCCTTTGGACCCCCTTTTCGCGGCGCCAACACTTCGAAAACCTCGAAACTGATTCAAAAACTCACTTTTACTGAAAATTCCATCAATGTTGTTACGTCAGAGGAAATAGAGGGACTAGATGGGCCGCCGAATGCCAAGAAGTTCAGTTAAATTTAAACAGCATTATATGTTAGGATAATGTTAACTAGTTTTATTGATTTTTTGGATACCAAGCGATATGTACTAATAGGTAAACAACTATGGAATCCGCGTCAATGGAAACTCTCGGGCCAAAAATTCGCCGCCAGCGCCGGCGGTTGGGGCTTACGCTCGACGAACTGGCCACGCGGACGCAGATTTCCAAGCCCTATCTCTCGTTGATCGAAAACGACCGTGTGCCCAATCCACCCAGCGACGAAAAACTAAGCCGGTTGGAGCAGACGCTGGGGTTTGGAACGGGACAGTTGGTGGGACAGGCCCACCTCCAGCGTACCCCGCGTGACGTGCGGGCAGTGCTGGCCCGATTGATGAACGCCCGAAAGACGTCGGAATCGGCTTCCACCGAGCAGGACCCGCGGCCGCGCCCCCCGACCGCCGGTTCTAATGGAACTGAACTGGGCGGGGTGAATCTGGACGAGGCGTATATGAGCGGGGTGTTGCAGGAACTGGTTGATCACTCGGCGGGAAATGTCGAGCAGCTTAGAACCAACGCCGTGCCGATCATCAACCGAGTGGCGGCCGGGTATCCAACTGATTTTACTGACTTGTCCTATCCCAAAGGCGTGGCCGACGACTACGTGGCCTGTCCCGACGTGCATGACCGGGACGCCTTTGCCGCCCGGGTGTATGGCGACAGCATGATCCCCAAGTACCGCGAGGGGGATATCGTGATTTTTTCCCCCGCGGCCGTGCCGCGTAACGGTGACGATTGTTTCATTCGATTCAGTGACGGAAAGACGACTTTCAAGCGGGCGTTTTTTGAAAAAGGGGATCGTGGGGAATCGGTGATCCGGCTGCAACCCCGGAACGGGAACTACCGGGCGCAGATCATCGACAGTGAGCAGATCAACGGCGTCTGGCGGGCGGTGTATCGCTATCAAAGTGTTGATGACGAATAACGGGGGATAGATCGATGCCGCACCTGAGCATAGAACACGACGGCACGCACTACATGACGGCGCTGGAGGGCAGCCTGGAGATGGGCCGGAAGGTGTCTCGGCGGCGGGGTTTGCGCATTACCGACGACGGCGTATCGCGCAGGCACGCGGGGATACAACAGACCGGCGCGGGCTTTGTGCTGGCCGATTACCAGTCCACCAACGGCACGTTCGTCAATGGCAGGCGGATTGATAACAAGCACGCGCTGCGCGACGGAGATCGGATTCGGATCGGGCGCACCCGGCTGTTTTTTCATGACACCGAACGGCCCCAACTGACCTGCGGAATTTGCCAGAGCGCCATCGCCGACGACGAGGCGACCAGTGTCTGTCCCGATTGCGACCTGATTTTTCATGCCGATTGCTGGCAGGAAAATCTGGGGTGCGCTGCCTATGGCTGCAAGCAGGTCAACGCCCTGGCCGACGGCCAAAGCCCCGCAGCGATCGAGACGATCGAAGAAAACGATGAAACGGAGAAATTGCCCGGCGGGTCGGTCTTGCTGGCGACGGCTGTGGCCGGGACAGTCATCGGCGCCCTGCTGTTTGGCGTGCCGGCAGCGGTGGTGGCAATCCTGGCGGCGCTTTCCTGGCGAAAAAGCCGGAGCAGCCGGGCGCTATGGGCGGCCATACTGGGATTGCTGGGCGCAATCGCCGGGGCCGGGGTTTCTTATGTCTGGTGGTTCCAATGATCGATTTTTCATGCCCAGGTTGTCAGAGGCGATTCAGTGTGAGCCAGGAGCTTGCCGGTCGAAAGGCTCGCTGCAAGGGCTGCGGGCAAACGGTGGTTGTGCCGGCCAGGCAAACTTCCGACGCACCCCCGGCCACCGCGCCGAAAATTCCCATGCGCGTTCGGCGATTGAATGCCGACGCGGCACACATAGAGAGCGCGCTGGCGAGCCACGAGGCGATTCGGATCGTTCAGCGCACGGGCAATCCGCCGGAGGTGTACGGAATTGAATACCGCGTGAAATCTCTGCAAAAAGCCGCCGACGACGACCCGATGCCAGCCGAGGTGCATCAGGTGGAGATTCAATTGACCAGTGACTACCCGCGATTAAGCCCGCGCTGCCGGATGCTTTCGCCCGTGTTTCATCCCAATATCGACGAAACGACGATCTGCATCGGCGACCATTGGACGGCCGGTGAGCGGCTGGTCGATCTGGTGGTGCGCATCGCCGAGATGCTGGCCTATCAGGCGTATAACGTGCGCAGCCCCCTGAACGCCGAAGCGGCGATGTGGGCCGATCTGCACCCCGAGGCGTTTCCCACCGACGCGCGGAATTTTCACCCTGCGGGGTCGGATAAACCATGAGTGCTGTATTAAAACACGCTGCGAATCGCGGTGGCCACGGCCTTGCCGAGCAGTTCGCAGCCGGCGGCGTTGTAGTGAACGCCGTCGGAATCGAGAACGTTCTTCCTGCCGGCTTTTTCGACGACGGCATGAAGGTCATTGATGACCGCGCCATTTTCGGTGGCGGCGATGACGGCCAGACGGTTGTAAATTTCGATGTCAGGCCCACGCCGACCGCCGCCATTGGTGCGCAACTGAGTGCGGTGTGCCGCTTCTTCGATCACGGGCGTGGTGGTGGCCCAGATCACCTTGGCGGGTGTGTGTTGTCGGGCCAGTCGAACCAGGCGTGCGACATTCTGTTGATAGGCATCGGGCGGGATGACATTATCGGGCCCGCGGGCGACCAGCCGAGTGTCCCACAGGCCGGCATTGAGGTGCAAAACTTCCGGTTGGAGGCAAACGACCCATTCCCAGAAATTGAACAACAGGTTGACGCTGTGCTGGCCGTTTTCGGCCGGTGCCCAGACGCAGGCGGCGTCGGTCAATTCAAGGCGGACGGTAGCCTGGTATCCGAGGCGAATGGAATCTCCGAGGAGGACGACGCGTTTCATACTGGATAACCTTATCGGCTTGGCCCGGCCGCGGACGAAAAGCCTTCCACGGCGACCGGGCGCAGCGCCCAGCGACTTGCCCGCCGATGCGTCAAGGTATAATCTTGCCCGTCTTATGCAAGACATTATCACGGGCAAAGCGTATGTGTTGGGTGACAACGTTGATACCGATCAGATCATTCCGGCGCAATATCTTTCGTTTAACCCTTCGCTGCCCGAGGAGCGCAAGTTCTTCGGGATGTACGCGATGAGTTCGGTGCCGGCCGGGCAGATGGGGCTGCCGTCTGGCGACGAGCGGTTTGTTCCGCCGAATGAGTTTAAGAGTCCATATTCGATCGTGATCGGCGGAAAGAATTTCGGTTGCGGATCGAGCCGGGAGCACGCCCCGCTGGCCATTGCTGAGGCCGGCGCGTCGGTGGTCATCGCCGAGTTTTATGCCCGCATCTTCTTTAGAAATTGCGTCAATGGCGGGTACCTGGTGCCCTTTGAATCCGCGCAGCGGCTGGTGGAAAAGATCAAGACCGGTGACGAACTGGAAGTGCATATGAACGACGGCTTCGTCATCAATAAATCGCAGGGCAATGTGCGGTATGATCTCAAGCCGCTCGGCGACGTATTGCCAATCATCGAGGCCGGCGGGGTATTTAATTATGCCGAGCAGGCCGGGATGCTCAAGCGATAAGCGCATCGCCAGGAATCGCAGCGGCCGATCAGGAATTTTGAAAACTCGCACGGAGCGCGCAGGCGTGCCGTGCGGCTTCTCTTTTTGGTGGGTCTGTCGTGACTTTAGAGAACGTATTCATATTCGATCATCCGGTCATTCTGACCAAGCTGACGGAACTGCGCGATCACGCAACGGACCATCGAAAATTTCGCTCACTGCTTGACGAGATCGGCTCGCTGATGGTTTATGAAGTGACGCGCGACTGGCCAACGACCCCGCGGGCAGTGCAGACGCCGATGGAGAAGATGACCGGGCAGGTGCTTTCGCGGAAAGTGACGCTGGTTCCAATTCTACGGGCCGGGCTGGGCATGAGCGACGGCATGTTGCGAATGCTGCCTGACGCTCGGCTGGGGCACCTGGGCGTTTACCGCGACGAATCGACACTCGAACCAGTCACTTATTTCAAGCGGCTTCCGCCGGACATCGCCGAGACCGAAGTGCTGGTGATCGACCCGATGCTGGCCACGGGCGGGAGCGGCGTGGCGGCGGTGTCGGTGCTGAAGGAGGCCGGGGTTCATAATATGAAATTCGTGTCTCTGGTGGCGGCACCGGAGGGCATTCAAACCCTACACAAGGCTCACCCCGAAGTCCCTATTTACTGCGCGGCAGTCGATCGGGAAATCAACGAAAAGGGATATATTCTGCCGGGTCTTGGCGATGCCGGGGATCGGATGTTCGGCACATGATTCTCGCGATATTTTCACAGTCGTTTGAACTACCCGACCTCCTCACTGTCGGCCTGCTGGTGCTGCTGGAAGGCGTTCTGTCGATCGACAACGCGCTGGTGCTGGGCCTGCTGGCCAAGCGCCTGCCCAAGGAACAACAGGGCCGTGCGTTAACGTATGGGCTGATCGGCGCATTCGTTTTCCGCATCCTCGCCATTGCCGTCGCCAGTTTTCTGCTGCACTGGCGGTGGGTGAAATTTCTTGGCGGGGGCTATTTGGTTTACGTCGCCATCAATCATTTCATCAGCCCGCAAGGCGATGCGCCCGACGCCAATCCGATCGACCCTGCCAAACGCCCAAGGGCGCTGTCCGCTTTCTGGACGACGGTGCTGGTCATCGAGCTAACCGACATTGCGTTCGCGGTCGATTCAATTCTGGCTGCGATCGCCATGGTCAGTGGCGGCGAAGACACCCCGGGCATTCATCCCAAGTTGTGGGTGATTATCACCGGTGGGATGCTCGGTGTGATCCTGATGCGCTTCGCGGCGGTGCTGTTCATCCGCCTGCTCGATCGGTTCCCGCGCTTCACCTTGGCCGCTTATCTGCTGGTGCTGATTATCGGCGGAAAGCTGCTGATCGATTTCCTGTTCAACACGCCGGCCCATCCCCACGCGGTGGATTTTCATTCACCGGGCTCGCCGGCGTTTATTGTTTTCTGGTCGTTGATGATCCTGTGTTTTGGGCTGGGATTTTTGCCGGCCCGCAAGGTTGCCGATGCGAAAAACAAAGGGCACTGAGAAAACTGGCGAACAATCGGTCCGACGTTCGATAACAATCGAAGTCATGGCTTATCTTGTCTTTTCGTCCGGGGAGGAAGAACTGGACCGGAGGGAGTTGGTTGGCGAAGTGGTTATCGGACGCAGTCCCGAGTGCACTATCAGCGTTCGAGACATCAACCTTTCGCGCCGCCATTGCCGCGTGGCGAGCGTTGCCAACGGGTGGCGAATCGAGGACCTGCAAAGCAAAAACGGAACGCATCTGGACGGCCAGCGCATCACTAGCCACGAGCTTTGCGACGGCCAGACCATCCGCATCGGCAAGACCAATGTCAGGTTTCATGTCGGCCTGTTCGTGCCGGTGCCCAAACGGCTGGGAAATCGAAATCGCCCGACCGAGCCACAGGCCGACGCGCTGGCGGGCACAGTCGCGGGGTTTGTGCTGGAAGATGTCGCGGAATTAAAGCAAGGGCAAATTCGGTTTCCCCGGCCCCAGCCGCGCCCCACCGAGCCTGCGGCCTATCAGCGCGATGAGGTGCAGTCGCTCGTCTCGCAACTGGTTTCCAGCAGTTGGGATTCGATCTACGAAAGCGCGTCTAAACCGCTCAAGCCGGCGCATCTGCTTCCGCGACCGATTATCCGATCGATTCCGCAGAGCGCAGTCCGAAAAAACAAGCGGCCGGAGTTCCCGTCATTGCTGCAAGCCCACCCCGCCGACGCCGGCGGGCAAATACAGCCGGTGCTGCCGCCGGCGATCGAGTCTGGTCCACAAACATCACTCCGCCGGCAGCAAACCCCGCAGCCGGTTCAATCACACTGGTGGCTGGGCCGAATCACGCGCGGGCTGGTGGGCGGATTCTCGACGGTCCTCGAAACCGTCCCCCTGCGCGGCCCGCGAACCTTGGGCCAGTCGGGAACCGAAACACTGCGGAGAGCCGCATAGCACGTGCGCGAAACCCGCGTGCGCCGGTAAGTTATAGTCCTGTTCAAGCCGTCCAACCCCTGCGTCCGATAACAATGGTGATGGACTCTTCAATCTTCCGACTTCGCCCGCAGGACGTGCTGTGCATCTGCGTCCTCGCCCTGCTTGCGCTGGGCATTTTGATGGTGCAATCTGCGGCCATGAACATCAATGGCTTGGACCACTGGCAATGGAACGCCCGGGGATCCAAACACCTCATCTTCGCCGCCTGCGCCATGGTGGTGTTTCTTCTTGTCGGTCAGATTGATTACCGCAAGATCGTCAGTTCGGAAAAAAGCGTTTACAGAAATCCCGTCACATGGGCACTGCTCGTCTCGGCCTTCACTTGCGTAATCGTCCTGATCCCACACGTCGGCCTTGAAGTAAACGGCGCCCGGCGATGGCTGCCGCTCGGGTTCGCCCAAGTCCAGCCCTCGGAACTGGCCAAGTGGTCGGTCGTCATCTTTCTAGCCTATTGGCTGACCTTTCCGCCCGTGAATTTGTCGCGGTTTTTTGCCGGATTTCTGCCTACACTTATTCCCATTGGCATGATGTGCCTGCTGGTGGTGATTCAGGATTTCGGCACGGCGGCGCTGATCGCGGTCTGCGCCATCACCATGCTGCTGGCCGGCCGGGTGAAGTGGTGGCATCTGCTGGTGGTGCTTCCGCCGATCTTATGCGCCGGGATGTGGTTCATCATGCACAAGGAATACCGCTGGAAGCGCATGACGGCGTTTCTCGACCCTTACGCCGCTCCGCAAGCCGAAGGGTATCACATGATCCAGAGCCTGCTGAGTTTTGCCACCGGCGGGGTGACAGGCAAAGGGCTGGGCAACGGCATCCAGAAACTGGGCTACCTGCCCGAGGATACGACGGATTTCATCTTCGCGGTTATCTGCGAAGAACTGGGGCTTTTCGGGGCATTGCTGACGGTGGCGCTTTACCTCGGCATCTTATGGGCTGCCTGGCAGGTGGTCAGCCAGAAGCGGGACAGTTTCGGGCGCATGCTGGCCTTCGGCATTTGCTCGATGCTGACGCTTCAGGCGATCATCAACATCGCCGTCGCAACCGTGAGCGTGCCGACCAAGGGCCTGAGTCTGCCACTCGTCAGCGCCGGCGGCAGCGGGCTGGTCATCACCTGCACCGCATTGGGTTTGCTTTATAGTGTGACGCGCTTCGAGCATTCTGAAGAGTTGAAAAAACCGTTGCATAATACCGCGGTCTTGGAACCGATTGCGCTCGCGGCCTGAACAACATGGCTGATTCGACCACAATTCTCTTCGCCGGCGGCGGCACCGGCGGGCATCTTTACCCCGGCCTGGCCGTGGCCGAATCCCTGCGCAGGGCGCATCCCGAGGTCCAGTGCTTGTTTCTCTGTACGACGCGTGAAATCGACCGAATTATTCTCGAACCCACCGGCTTTGAGTTCATCCCCCAGCCTGTCGTTCCCCCTAGCAGCTCCGTGGGAGGATTGCTGAAATTCTGGTCAAAATGGCGGGAAACTTCGGACTTGGTGAAGCGGGTCATCCGAGAGCGCAAGCCCCGGGCCGTGCTGGGCCTGGGTGGATATGCCGCCGGCGCAGCGGTGCGGCGGGCGGCGCATAAACATATTCCAACTGCCGTCGTCAATCCCGATGTCATTCCCGGGCGAGCCAACCGCCTGCTGATGCGCTACACCGACGCGGTTTGCTGTCAGTTCATCGAAACCGAGAATCATGTCTCGGGCCATCACCGCAACAAACTGCTGATTACCGGTTGTCCGATCCGCTCTCAAATCAGTAAAACGCCGAACAAACCCGAGGCTCTGGCCCGTCTTGGCCTCGACCCCATGCTGGCGACATTGGTCGTCACCGGCGCCTCGCTGGGCGCGCAGACGATCAACGAAGCCGTGCTGACGTTGATGAAGGACATCACCCTCAGCGGCTGGCAAATTCTGCACTTGTCGGGGAGCGATCACGCCGCGACCGTCCGCGAAGGGTATCGAGACGTGAAGGTTCCCGCCCGGGTGATCGATTTCACCCCGGCAATGGCCGACGTGTGGGCGGTCGCCGATCTGGCCATAAGCCGATCCGGCGCCAGCAGCTGTGCGGAATTAACCGTGACCGGCACTCCTGCCATTCTCATGCCCTACCCGTACCACAAAGACCTGCACCAGCGGGCCAATGCCAGAGTGCTGGCCGACGCCGGTGCTGCCGTGCTGATCGACGACGATAAAGATCGCAAGAAAAACGCGGCCAAGCTCCGGCCGGTTCTCGAAAGCCTGCTCCACGATGCCAACAAGCGAGCGGCGATGTCCGAGTCCGCCCGGTCAATCGGCAGACCCGACGCCGCCGACGCCGTGGCCGCGGTGCTGATGGGCATGGTGGCAACCGGGACCTGATCCTGCCGGCCCAACCCGACGCCACTTCATCTCTTGCGCCCTTTTTGATCCGAACTCCTTCGCCCGGACGATAAAAATTGCGGGTGCCAGTTCAGTCCCTTTGCTCGCCGGATCCGTCGTTCAGATTTTTTCGGATTGAGCTTTGCTCCTGATCGATTCAAGGTGTACTATGTCCCATCAAATGCAATCCCTTCTGAACGAGCGGCGAATGGAGTCGCGCTCGCCCAGCCGTTTCGCGGGCAAGCGTATTCATTTTATTGGTATTGGTGGATCGGGCATGAGCGGCCTGGCCGGCATGGTCATCGATCTCGGTGGCCTCGTCACCGGGTCCGAGCCGAAACCCAACGACACGACCTTCGCGCTGACTCGTCGCGGAGCCAAGGTATCCCGCGATCAACTCGGAGAACTCCTCACCGCCGAAGTCGATCTCGTCGTCCGAACCGCGGCAGTCAAGGACAACAACACCGAACTCTGTGCCGCTCGCGCGCTGGGTATTCGTACGCTGAAGTATGCCGAACTGCTCGGACTGGTGATGGCCGAAAAGTTCGGCATCGCCGTCGCGGGAACTCACGGCAAATCCACCACCACGGCCATGATCGCGCACGCCCTCCTGCAACTGGGCTGCGACCCATCGTTCGTTGTCGGCGGAACGTCCGAACAACTCGGCGGTGGAAGCCGGTCAGGCCTTAGCAGCGTGTTCGTCGCCGAAGCCTGCGAATACGATCGCAGCTTTCATAACCTGCATCCACGAGTGGCGATCATCACCAACATCGAAGAAGACCACCTGGACTGTTATAAAAATCTCGACGAGATCGTCCAGAGCTTTCAGTACTTCGCCCGGATCGTCCCCGCCGATGGCCTGATTATTGGCGGAGGCGCCGACCGCAACGTTCTGCGAGCCTTGGCCGGATTCAGCACCCAAGTGGAATTGTGCGCCCTTCAGGACGGGTTTAGTTGGAGCACGGTCCCGAATGGCATGCAAAACGGCTGCTATGGCGGGAACGTCAAGTACCGAGGACAGGTCGTCGCCAAACTCCAGATGTCGATTCCCGGAGAACACAACCTGCTTAACGCCACCATGGCAGTCGCGGCCTGCGCGGCTTATGGCGTCTCACCGGCCGATGCGGCCAATGCCATCAATAGTTTCGCCGGTGTGGATCGCCGGATGACGCCGACCGGCACCTGCAACGGCGCGACCGTCGTTGACGATTACGGCCATCATCCAACGGAAGTTCGGGCCACGCTCAAGGCCCTCCGCGAACGCTTTAGCCCCAAGCGACTTTTCTGCGTCTTCCAACCGCACCAACACAGCCGAACCCGATTTTTCATGGATGATTTCGCGGCCAGTTTCGCGCTGGCTGACGAAACCATCGTGCCCGATATCTACTTCGTGCGTGACAGTGAATCCGAGCGGCAAGCCGTCAATGCTACTGATCTGGTAGCGAGAATTTTGAATAAAGGGCATGTCGCGCGGTATGTCCCGGAGTTCAGTGATATTGTAAAATTTCTGCGTCGCGAGCTTCGTCCGGGCGATCTGGTCGTCACGATGGGTGCCGGAAACGTCTGGGAAATCGGCGACGAATTGTCTCGTTAAATGTGAAAGAGGATGGATCGTTTCACGGCTGGCTTTGATCGTCTGAAATCGAAGCAGGTCGGGACCGAATCCTATAAGCGCAAATGTCCATGCAAATCGCCAACCCGTTTGCCGAACTGGCCGAGATCGTCAAAGAGAACGAGCCGCTCGCGCCGTACACCTGGTACAAGATCGGCGGGCCTGCTCGGTGGTATATCCAGCCCCGGAACGTCGCCGAGCTTCAGCAAGCCGCTAGGCGCTGCACCGAAAACCGCATTCCCATTTTCGTCATGGGTTTGGGGGCCAATCTCCTGGTTTCCGATGCAGGAGTGAACGGCGCGGTTTTCCGGCTCGATCAGGAAGCATTCCGTAAAGTAAAGGTGGAAGGAACCAATCTTGACGCCGGGGCCGGTGTGGACATGCAGAAGCTGCTGCTGAAAACGGTGCGGGCCGGTCTTTCCGGCATCGAGTGCCTCGCGGGCATTCCCGGCACGATCGGCGGCGGAATCCGCATGAACGCCGGTGGGAAATTCGGCGACATCGGCGCGGTCGTCGCCAGTGTGCAGGTCATGGACGCCGAAGGCAATGTCTATGACCGCAACAAGGACGATCTGGTTTTTGACTATCGCAGCACCAATATCACGGCCAAATTCATCCTTGGCACGATGCTCGACCTGGAGCAGGAAGATCCCGAACGCATCCTTCGAAAAACCAAAGAAATCTGGATGTATAAGCGTAACACTCAGCCTCTGAATACAAAAAACTGCGGGTGCATGTTCAAAAACCCTCGCGGGCTGAGCGCCGGCGCGCTCATCGATCACGCGGGCCTCAAGGGCATGAAAGTTGGCGGGGCTGAAGTTAGTGACAAGCATGCTAACTTCATCATTGCCCACCCCGGATGCAAGGCCGACGACGTCATGAAGCTGGTCAAGATCATCCGTGAAAAGGTGTACGACAAGAATCAGATTCAGCTCGAATCTGAAGTGCAGGTCTGGTCCTAACTGGCGAGATCAAGCCGAACGATAGCGCCATGAAGACAAGCGCGTGCCGGCTGGATCAATTGAACGGCGTTCCTGCTTTAATCCTGGGCAACCATGAAAATTACCGTTCTTTATGGCGGGCCTAGTGCCGAACGCGAAGTCAGCCTGGTCAGTGGCAAGGCCGTGGCGGATGCGCTCAAAAGCGTTGGACACGACGTTTTGCTTCACGACATCCAGCCGTCGGACCTGTCGATCCTGGATCAGCCCGCCGACGTGATTTTTCCGGTCCTGCATGGCCAGTGGGGCGAGAGCGGGGAGCTTCAGGAAATCCTGGAATCCCGAAATCTCAAGTTTGTCGGCAGTTCAGCTCAGGCTTCGCGACTGGGAATGGACAAAGTGGCAACGAAAAAAGCATGGGAAGCTGCCGGTTTGCCCACTCCGCGATATGCGGTTGTTTCGAGTAACCAAGTGCCGTTCAACGGACCTTGTGTCGTCAAGGCAATTGCCAGCGGAAGCAGTATCGATGTCTACCTCTGCCGCA
>JBBQSU010000017.1:0-35407 GCA_038234815.1 Tepidisphaerales bacterium
CGACATCCTGAGCGCGCTGCAAACGCTGAGCAAATTTCAAGCGATGGCGGACGTCATCCTGGGCTTGAACTTGAAGGAATCCGAACAGGTGGCCGAGGTGCTGGGGATTGCGGTGAAGGGGGATTCTGAAGGGCAGATTGAAAGCACTGCCCGGGCGGTGCGGGAAAAGCTGAACATCCATTGCGTGGTGATTCATCCGCGTAAGGGCGCCGCGGCGGCGACGGCCAAGGAATCGGCGTCGTTTAAGGGGCCTTTCGTGCAGCAGCCGAAGATCAGCACCGGAGCGGGCGATCATTTCAATGCCGGATTTTGCCTTGGACGCGTGCTGGGGCTGGGGCTTGATGAATGCTTGTGTACGGGCGTGGGAACGAGCGGATATTACGTGCGATCGGCCGAGAGTCCGACGGCCAAACAGTTGGCAGAGTTCATCGCGGAGCTGCCGCCTCCGCAGGGGTGATCGGGCGGTTGGCCCTGCGTCGATTCTTGCGTGAGCGGTTTCGGTGCGCGGGACGGCGCAGGTCAGGTGAGCATTTCGGTGAGGTCTTCGATCACGCGATCGGGCTTGCGCTCGGGGGGAATTTGCAGCAGGTCCCGGCGACGGGTGACGCCGGTAAGGGTGAGGATCGTCTTCATGCCGACATTTTTCGCCCCGGCGACATCGGACTCGAGATTATCACCGATCAGCAGGCAGCGAGCGGGGACGACCTTAAGCCGGTGGCAAAGTTCCTGGAAGAAGATCGGCTCGGGTTTGCCACAGAAGAAGGGCTTGGTGTTGGCGGCGTAAGCGAACATCCAGGCGGTCGAGCCGGCGCCGAATTCCAACCCGCGTGGGCTGGGATAAACCCGGTCGGCACAAATGCCGACGAGGCGCGCGCCGTTGCGGAGCAGTTGCAGCGCGATGCGCTGGCGGGCTTCGCCGGAATACTGGGCGACGGGTGAGGCGACGAGGACGGCATCGCAGGGTTCCCCGCCGGTGTGTACCCAGTCCACGAGTCCTTCAAGCATGTCCTGGAGGCCTGCGGTGGCGCAATTAAAGACTCGCGGGCGACGGGGCGCGTCGTCCGTGCCGGGGGCATCAGGCGAGAGGACGTTGCGGTTGAAAGTCGATAGGACGTAATCGGCCGCTGCGGCACCGGCGGTGTAGATGTGGTCGGGATCGATCTCCAGACCCATTTGCGCCAGTCGTTCGGTGATTTGGACGGGCGACGAACCGACATTTGAAAGGCAGGCGAACTTGGTCTGGCGGGCTTGGAGGGATTTGACGAAGGCCTGAGCGCCCGGCAGGGGATGATCTTCGTGGTAGATCGTCCCGTCGAGGTCGAGCAAGACGGCATCGTAAGCGGAAAGGTCGGTAATCATTTGGGCTGGGACTATCGACTATTATGGGCGGCCAATCAACTTCCCGGGGCAGTTCCAGTCTGGCCGATAGGGTCAGGTCAACATTGCCCGGAGGCCGGGTCCGGCGGGGCCGGTTTGGAGGCATCCGCCATGCCCGGCATGGTTGCAGGCGACGCGCCGGCCTTCGCGGATAAAGATAAAGGCCGGACAATTATGGGCGTGCTCGCATTGGCGTTTGATGAATTTGGCCGTGAGGTGACACAGGCCTGTGGCGCTGGGACCCCACTCGGATATCGTGCATTGTACCCAGGCGGCGTGGTCGAGCGACATGGGCAGGCGCAGGCATACGAGTTGGCCGAGATCCAGACGGTTGGGCGATTCCATGCAAATCCGGTCGCCGGCGATTTGAGTGACGATCCCGGTGAACGGCCGGCCGGTTTTGTCCCCGCTCAGGGCTACAACCATGATCGACGCCCGGAGAACGGCATCGGCCGGCGAGGCCTGGTTTCCGGCGGGCGGGGGGGCGGCAGGGCTGATAAAAGACTTGAACTGGCTAAATGTGATTTGGGGAAGTTCTTGGGGAAGCTCGGCAGTACAAATATCCGCGTTCATAAGGTCTATATCGAACGTTGCTCCCGGCGGGTTAATAACAGAAATCCGATGACCAGCCGGGATGAAGGTGAAATTTTCACTGACCTATCCCATGCGCCCGCGCTTTCAAAGCGGGCATTTTGCGAGGCAATATGCGTGTGACCGAATATCAGACAAAAGGCTCTTGATCGTTGATGTAATCGCACGAGATAATCCGATTCGCTTGGTCCAAATGGAGATTTCGCATGGATGTAAACGCACTGAGCAGGGGTCAATTTGCACTTATGATCGGGTTTCATTTCCTTTTTCCGCCCATCACCATCGGCTTGGCGTGGCTGCTGACGATCGTGGAATGGAAGGCCTGGAAGACCAGAGACCCGGAATTGGAGAGGTTGGGAAGATTCTTCGCCAAACTGCTGGCGCTGACGTTTGCGGTGGGTGTGGCCACGGGCATCCCCATGGAATTTCAATTCGGAATGAACTGGAGTCGGTATAGCAAGGTGGTGGGCGACATCTTTGGCGCGCCGCTGGCCGCCGAGGGCGTGTTGGCGTTTTTCCTCGAATCCGGTTTCCTCGGCCTCTACCTTTTCGGCAGGAACAAAATCTCCAAGGGATGGCAGGTCTTTGCCATCTTGATGGTCGCGGTCGGGGCGACGCTGTCGGCGTTCTGGATCATCGTGGCCAACAGTTGGATGCAAACGCCCGCGGGGTTTGCGATGGCAAATGGCCGCGCCGAGTTGACGAGCTTTTTCGACGCGGTGTTCAATCCGTCCACGATTCAGCGCTACACGCACACGGTGACGGCGGCGCTGGTGAGTGGCGCGTTTTTTATGGCGGGGATCGGCGCGTATCTGCTCCGCAAAAATCCCAACGACGGCCTGGCCCGCAAGGCACTGCAAATCTCCATTCCGTTCGGACTGGCATTTTCGATCCTGGTGGCTTTCCCAACGGGCCATGAACACGCCCGGCAAGTGGCGCGCACGCAGCCGGTGAAATTCGCCGCCATTGAAGGGTTGTATTCGACCAAAACCGGCGCGCCCCTGGTGATGTTCGCGTTGCCGTTTACAAAGCCGCCGCAGCTTAAGGCCAAAATCGAAGTGCCCGGGCTTCTGAGCTGGATGGCCTTTGGCGATGTCAACGCGCCCGTGCGGGGAATCAGCGAATTTCCCGAGGACCAGCGCCCGCCACTCTGGTTGACGTTCGTATCGTTCCACAACATGGTGGTGCTGGGGATGTGGTTCATCGCCGCCATGGGCTGGGGCCTGATCCAGATGTGGCGCGGCAAACTGTGGACAAGCCGGCGGTTTTTGCTGGTGCTGATCTGGTCGATTCCGCTTCCCCTGGCCGCCTGCCAGTTGGGGTGGATGACTTCTGAAGTCGGTCGCCAGCCGTGGATCGTTCAGGGCGTGCTGCGCACCAAGGACGCATTTTCCACCACGCTGACCGCGCCCGAGGTGATATTCTCCTTGGCGCTGTTCACGCTGGTCTATGTGGCCCTGGGTGGGCTGTACGTTTTTTTGCTGGTGAAAAAAGTGAAAGCGCAGGCTTCGGGTCAATCCGACTATGCACCGGTGGCACAGGCGGAGGATCTTTCAATCCTGGTGGCCAGATGAAGCCGGGAATAGTTGGCGGGGAAAATGCTTTGAGGTGATTTATGACATTGCCCACGATTTGGTTCTTACTGCTTTTTGTGCTGTTAATCGGCTATGCGGTCCTCGACGGTTTTGATCTCGGCGTCGGCGTGTTGCATTGGTTTGTTCCGCGGACCGACGCCGAGCGCCGGCTCAGTATTAATTCGATCGGCCCGGTGTGGGACGGCAACGAGGTCTGGCTCCTGACCGGCGGGGGCGCGCTCTTCGCGGCGTTTCCAGCCGTTTATGCCGCGATTTTCAGCGGATTCTATCTGGCCCTGGTGCTGCTGCTCGTGGCCCTCATTTTTCGCGCGGTGGCGATGGAGTTTCGCAGCAAGGTGGAATCGCCCCGCTGGCGGAGGGTGTGGGATTCGCTGTTCGGTATCGGCAGCCTGCTGCCCGGCGTGTTGCTGGGCGTGGCCTTCGGCAACGTGCTGCGGGGCTTGCCGCTCAATGCCGACGGTGATTTCACCGGCTCATTCCTCAGTCTGCTCAATCCGTTTTCGGTGCTGGTCGGCGTGCTCACGCTCGTCGTGTTCGTCATGCACGGCGCGATTTACCTGGCGATGAAGACCGAAGGCAGGATGCAAGCCCGGGCGCGAAAATGGATTTGGCCGACCTGGCTCCTGAGCGTTGTGATATATATCGCGGTCACCGTCTGGGCGACGCGCCTGGCCCCCGAGCGATTTGAGGGCATCACAGACAACCCCATCTTCTGGGTGCTGGGTGCCGCATTACTTGCGGCGTTGATCGGCGTGCCCTATTTCGCCTGTGCCTGTAAAGATGCCCTCGGCAAGGCGATCGTCTGCAGCGGTGCGGTCATCGCCTGCATGATCGGGCTGGCGGCGACGGGGTTGTTTCCCAATCTCGTGCCGTCCACCACGGGCACGATCAACAGCCTCACCATCCACAATGCCAGCTCCACCACTCGCACGCTCACCGCGATGCTCGTCATCGCACTGGTCGGAATGCCACTGGTGTTGATCTACACTACGGTCATCTACCGCGCCTTTAAGGGGAAGGTGACGCTGACCGAAGAAAGCTATTGAAGTCCGTTCCCGAACACCTGAGTCCAAAATATCGGCACCGGGCGCTTTGCTTTCTTGGCCAGACATTGCCCATTGGCGCAAAGGCTATTCGGAGCGCATGGTCTCGGGGTCGATTCCCATCCCCGCGCACCACTGGCGGTACGCCAGCGGCGAAATTTCACTGGGCTTGATCTCGCTGCGCCCACCCCAGAAAACATTGGTGTAGCTGACAGCGATTCCCATTTGTTGCAGGTGCGTATCGATGGCGCGCTTGTGTTCCAGCAGCAGTTGCTTGTCGGTGCCGTGGGCCACGCCCATGACGTTGACGTTGCCGAATTCGCTTCCCCCGTCGCGCCAGTAGGCGTGGGTCATAATGTCAAACCGCCCGACCTCTTTCCCGGCTTCGATTTCTCTGCCCTTGGGCACGGCCCAATGGAACAGGGCATTGAATTTCGTCACCCGCTCGCCGGTGGTCAGGGGCTTTACGTGTTCCAGAAACGTGCTGAATCGCCCGATCACCTTGCGATTGTTCAGGGATTGGCCAATACGAATAAATTCATCCAGCGACACGCCCGCCCGGTCGGCGCGGTCTTGCCAGAGATTCCGGCTGATTTCCTCTGCAGCAAATTCGCGCTTCAGTTCCGTCAGTACCTTCCATTCCAGATCGCTTAGCTCGACGATTTGCGTATCAAGCACCTCCGCAGGGATATCGGCCTTGCTGCCCGGTTCTATTCCCTTGCGCCGGACGTGTCCCACGCCGAGCGCGAACAATCGCTTGGCCGGCATCAGTTTAAAATCCGTCGCGCCGGTTTTCTGACACAGCAGCCGGCAATGCTTTTCCAGGCTATACCCTTGCGGCACTTTCAGCGTCGTCCAAAGTCGGTATTTCGATCCGGTGATGGCGGCGTCGGTCGAGCGGATCACCACATGCCCGCTGGCCGGATCGTTTTGAAACATCCAGTCAAACGCCGCGGCCAGCCGATCCTCCGGAACCACCCAGGCGCACAAGGAGCCTTGGGCCAGATTCGTCGCCATCAGTGTCTGACGAATCCGCCGAATCACACCGGCAGTCAAAAGCGCCCGCAGGCGCACGATCACCGTGTCGGCATCAATGCCGCTCACCCGGGCAATCTCCCCGACCGGATCGGCCAGAAACCCCTGGATTTTGTCCTCCGAGACCGCCAGCAGCCGGGCGTTGATCGGATCGGCTAAAGAAAGCGGAATGGACTCGGCGTGATTCATGCACTGGCTCCCGGATCAATCGTTCGATTCGACAAAATGCGCTAGCGCAATCGCGACTCACTGTTGCCAATGCCGCGCAGGGCCAGCTTCAGCGCTTCGACATTGCTGGCCAGCCGCTGGGCCTCGTTCACGTCGATGATCTGCTTCTGGAACAATTCCGTCAGGTGCTGATCGAAGCTCTGACTGCCCGCCTCCTTGTTGCCCACGCAGGTTTTGAGTTTGTCATACTCGCCATCGAGGATGTATTTGCGCACCAGCGGGGTGGACTGCATGATCTCGATGACCGGCACGCGGCCCTTGCCTTCGCGGCGCTTGGCCAGACGTTGGCAGATGATTGCCTGAAGATTCATACCCAACTGCTGCTGCTGAAGGTCGCGGGTCATCGGATCAAACAGGCTGACCAATCGCTGCACGGCCGTGGCCGCGTTGGTGGCGTGAATGGTGGTGAAAACCAGGTGCCCGGTGTCGGCGGCCTTGAGCGCGGTGCTGAGCGAAAACGTGTCGCGGATTTCGCCGATCAGGATCGTGTCCGGGTCCTGGCGCATCATCGACCTGAGTGCGTACTCATAACTCTCGCTATCGGTGCCCACTTCCACCTGGCTCACCAGGCTCTTGATATTTTCGTGCTGATATTCGATCGGGTCTTCCACGGTGATGATCCGCTCGGCGCGCGTGCGGTTGATCTTGCCGATCAACGCCGCCAGGGTCGTGCTCTTGCCTGAACCGGTGGTGCCCGAGACGAGCACGATCCCGCGGTGGTGCTCTGCGGTGGTTTCCACCACCTCCGGAAGATTCAAATCGGTGAAGTTGGGAATCTTGGTGATGATCCGGCGCATGACGATGGCGTATTTCTGCCGGCTATGGAAAATGTTCGTCCGAAAGCGCGCGTTCACCTCCTGCGCGGCATAGGCCACGTCGAGCGCGCCCTTGTGTTCAAGGATGTCTCGATGCTCCTGGTTTCTTACCAGTTGGCCGACGTATTCGGCCATGGCCTCGTCGGTGGGTGCGGGGCAATCCAGAAAACGCGCCCGGCCGTCCACACGGATCATCGGTACGCTGCCCGCTTGCAGATGCAGATCAGAGCCGTTGCTCTTCACAACGGTTTTAAGGAAGTCGTGCAGCGCAAGCCGTCGCTCTTCCACATGAATATGCGGCTGCGGGGCGTCGCGGTCGATGTCGGCATTCTCGATGATCTGCGGGGTGCTGCTGCTCATGGTTTCTCCTTAAAAGTCGGTTCCGGTCCAAGCGATTTTCGGTAAGAGGTCGTCCCTCGCGGGGTCCGCCGATGCTCCAATCGCCCGTTTTCCCCCAAGGGACGACGGCCCGATTGTAAGCCGCCCGGAGAAGGCTTTCCACCGGCCGAGCTTTCCCCCGCGAGGGACAATCCGCTGACATCCCTGGCAAGCCGGGCGCGGCAATATTGTGTGCGAGGGGGTGGATTCAGTGGCCACGTGGCCTTGGCCTGTGGCTGGACCCGGGCCAAAGGCCCAAGCCCCTGAAGCAGAATCGCCCCGACCGGAGGGTCGCCCCGCAAAATCGCCACGCCCGCCACGCCCGATATTCTGGCCGTGACGGGCTGCATCGATTCCAATTCGACGCGTGAGACTGGCATTTATCCTTTGAATCTCGTACAAAAATCGACCATGCGCCGACTGTTCTTGAAAGATTGCCAGCCCGGGGACGTGATGGAAGACGTTTTTGTCGTCACCGGAAAGCAATTCGCGCCGACCACCACCGGGAAGTTCTTTATCAAAGCCTTCGTCTCCGACAAGAGCGCGCAGGTGACGGCGCGGATGTGGAACGCGACCAAGGAAATTTATTCGGCCATGCCGGAAAGCGGGTTTCTCAAGATCCGCGGGCGCATCGAAAATTATCAGAACAACCTTCAGTTCATCATCGAGCAGCTCTGGGCGGCGAAGGAAGGCACGTATGAAGTCGGCGATCTGCTCCCGCACACCGACAAGAACGTTGATCAGATGTTCTCGCGGGTGACGGAACTGCTGGGGAGCATTCAGAACCGGCATCTGGGCGCGCTTATTGGCGCGTTCGTGGACGATGAGAAGTTGATGGACAACTTTCGTCGAGCGCCGGCGGCGATGACCTTTCATCACGCGTTCATCGGCGGGTTGCTCGAACACACCCTCAACGCCATGGAAGTGGCCGACTGCGTGGTGAGGTTCTATCCTGGCCTGAACCGCGATCTGGTTTTGTCCGGCATCTTCCTCCACGATCTGGCCAAGACCTGGGAACTGGCCTACCAAACCGCATTCGGATACACCGACGGCGGGCAGCTCATCGGGCACATCGTCAAGGCGGTGATGTGGGTGGAAGAAAAACGCGCCCCGGCGGAAGAATCGCTGGGCGAGAAAATCCCGCAGGCGCTGATGGACGTGGTCGAACACATCATCCTAAGTCATCATGGCGAGCTGCAGTTTGGCGCGGCCAAGGTGCCGGCCACACCCGAAGCCATCGCTGTCCATATGATCGAGAACATGGATGCCAAGCTGATGATGTCGCTGGGCGTAACTCGCGGGGACGGCGCGCCGGGTGCCGACGGGAACTGGACGGAATATCAGAAGGCCTTCGGCGTGCGGCTCTATCGGCCCGATGTTGCCCCGTCCGAGCCGGAGTTGACCGAACCGGTGGTCGCACCGCCGCCCGGCACTCCCGGCGCGCCCACCCTCAAGCTTGCCATCACTAATCCGCTTTTTGAATCCAATCCGCCCAAGCGGAAATAGCCTTGTCCTGTTTCATCCAGCGCGCTTGGGGCTGCTGTCGATCTGCCCGAATCTGGCTTAGCCCTTGACGCGATTCCTCCTGCCGATCACGTCTGGCTATTGGCCGGAGAGCGCACCACGATCTGCAAATGCGACGCCCGGGCGGCGCTGGACGGGTCTTTGGCCAGTTGTTCTTCCAATTTCAGCAATCGCGAAACTGAATCCGGTGCGGTAAACAGATGCTTGTTCTGCCGAACCGGAATCACCGTCTTGCCCTTCAGATCAACCACCTCACAACCGGCGCGTTCAAAGAGCCGGCACAGCGTAGCGGGGGTGAACGTGGTCAGCTCGAACCGCTCGCGGTCGTCGGCTGTCAGCCAGTTCGTCCGGCCGGTCTGAATAAACGCCTCCAGCGCATCGAGATTTCCCCGCTCAACAAAATGATCGATCGCCGCCAGCTTGTTGTCGGCAGTGACCACCGCCAGCCCACCCGGTCGGAGGATGCGGTGGATTTCCATCGCCGCCGCGGCCGGATCGGTGCAGATCGAGAGCGGATCTCCCATCGCCAGCACCAGACCGAAATGGTTCGACGGCAGTTCCGACATCGCCACGATATCTCCGACGATGAACGTGGCCCTTCTGGCCTTGGGACCCAGCGATTCAGTCTTGGCTCGCGCTTGCTCGATCATCGCAGCGGCGTGATCGAGAAATGTGACGGCGAAGCCGCTCTTGAGCAACTTCAGCCCCCATTTTCCCGTCCCGCAGCCCAGGTCCGCAATCGGCGCTGCCAGATCGGTGGGGACGTGCGGTTTGATCCACCGCCAGGTCAGTTCGTCATGCAAAGCCCAATAGGGATCGTCATAAATCGCGTCATATTGCCGGGCCACCCGGTCGTGGTATCGCCGGGAGGGATCGTGTCGATTGCGCATGCCATCATTATGACAAAAAGCGAGTCGATCCGCCCCTTTAATGCGCAGATGGCCACCCCCGCGAATTCGGCCTTAATGCGCGGGCGAAGTGGGAAGAATCCCCCATCTCGTCGCGGAACGACATGCAAGAGAAGCATCGGCCTTGCGATCTGTCCTCCTCAATCCATTACGCATTTAGTCCTCCGCCACTAGCCACACTGCGGCGACTTTGTCTGACGGTCCGCCCCCTGGATCATTGGCAAAACTAATAGTCAATTCACCGCGCGGCATAAAACTGGAAAGCAACTGCTTATGCCGCACTGTATACCCAAAGCTATGCGCGCGTTTCACAGATTCCGCAGTTTCTCCGGGTTCAAGCCCTAATTCTTCAAGGAGACGCTTCCGATCCCATTTCTCGGCCTCGATTCGCTTCATGACGTCGTGAACCATCGAAAGACGCGTCTCGCCATCGGCGTGATGCTTCCATGCACCTGAATCGAACGCGCGTTGCTTAGGCGGCATCGCCAGTCCGAAAAAGATTGTGACGATCGTAAGACATGCGATGAACGGCCCGAACAGGAGACCCCAGAGGAGACATCCTCGAATTTTAGTTAATGGGCGTGCCATCGGATGACCTTATTATCCAGTCCTGATCTAAGTTGTATAACCTGCCTTCGTCAAGTCCTTTCTCAAAGGGGGACGCAATGGGGTCACTGTTTATTCCGCCCATATCCCCGTCTCACCCGTCGCCGCTCGAAGGCGAGCCGGTCAATACCATTCTGGTGAGTACTCTGTCTCTTGGCGGGGTGGGGGTCAAATCGAAACGGCAGAACCGTTCGGGAATCGCATGAGAGAGGGGGGATTGTGGCGTAACAGCGCGCAGACTTAAGCACAAAGAACGCAACCAACGCGACGAAACGTGCAGTGGAACTTTTGGTCTAGCGCTAATCTAGGGCTTATGAGGGCCGCACGCGGAGGCGCGGCGGGGGTGGCAAGAAAGTGGTGCGCTTTTTGGCGCCAAAAAGCGCACCAAGATTTGACCCCTTTCAAAAAATATTTTATTTTTTATAAGTCCTGAATCGGCAAAAACTTAACTGCATTTTGAAGCACTCCAAGTTGCGCGAATTAGCGCCAATTCGCGCAACTGTGACCCTTGGGGTAGAGGAGTATCGTTATGACCAACGACCAGCTGATTGCCGTAATTGCCCGATTAGCCGCGTGCGTTTACGCTGCGAGGCTTTCCTTGTCTTACAGCGTCGGATGCACGGAAAAAATGGGACCCTCCCGGGCACCGCCGGCTACGGAAATGACCTTCCCGAGATACCAGTGGAACCGCAAAGGGACCTCTTTGGGACCCCCTTTGGACCCCCTTTTTGCCAGGTCATTTGGGCTGATCCTCGCAAAAGTGCCTGTTATTTCAACAAATTCGGGCAAACAGCAGGAGGGTCGAGGACTGTTGCCTTACCAGTTCTCGTCGATCAACTGCCGGAGCGCCCGGCGGACGGCGTCGTGGTCGGCTGCGGCCAGACTCGAGAGCGTGCGCACGGCCAGCGCTCTTGGCACGCTGATGAGTTGCGGCTTGATCCACGAGACTTTGGGCAGGCCATACGGCTCCCAGAGTTTCAGCGCCAGCCTGGGATCGGATTGCGCGCGCGTGGTCAGCGGGAGCACGATCAGCATGTCCTGCGAAGCGGTGTATGTCGGTGGATTGACGACCACTGCTGGTCGGCGCACGAGTTTGTCCTGCCGGCCCAAGGGCATCTCCAATATGACGATATCGCCGGGGTTACAATTCGTCATAGACCGCGTCCTCATGGTTGGCCCAGACTTCGGCGATCGCGTGCTGTTGAAGCGCCTGGCAGGTGGCGTCGGCGGAGGAAGCCAGCGTGTCCAGAACGACGATGATGACGTCGCAGGGCCGGGCCGATTCAAGCTCATGGGGCGTGATGATTTTTCGGCCGTCAAACTGAGAGCGAAGGGCAAGCATTATGTTTCAGCATCGTTCCGATCAGCCGCTCAGTCAAAGACAAATCGCTTATTGGACTTCGATGACCCCCGGACTACATTAGGACCGAACGATTCAGGAGCAATACCAACATGCCAAGTGCCAATGATTTTCCAGCCCGCGGAACGATCAAGCAGTTCAGCGACGGCTTCGTGGTTTTTGTGCCGGCCAATTCCAATTATGAATTGAAGCTGAGCAGCGATGCATACGCCGGGCGGATCGGCGCGATGGTGGAGGGCATGATTCGAGTGAAAGCAAGGCGGTTGTGGACGGTGAGCAGCGGGGGGAACTTCGTCTCGCCGATCTTTGGTCCGCCGAAGACGATCCAGGGCCGGGTGATTTATGTCGATCAGCAGGTGATGGTGGTCCATGCGGGGGTGAACATCGTCGTGGAACTACCCGCTGGCGACGCTGCCCTGGACCTGGGCAATGGCGGGATCGGTGAAGACGCACTGGTGAATGTTGTCGCGTTTTCCGGCGCGACATTTGAGCCGGTTCAGCCGGCAGTGGTGAAGTGACGCAGTGATTGTGCGCATCAACCAACTCGATGCTTTGAGCCGGAACCGATCCGACGGCTGGCCCGACGATGGGCCGGGCGGACCGATAGGGGTGGAGTTCGCGCGGGGCATACGCGCCTTCGAGCTTGCATTTTTAGAAACCGACGACGCTCGCCAGAAATCCAGTCTGGAAGATCGGCAGACGGCGCTTCGGCGGATGCTTCCGCGCTTGATCGACGCCTGGCGCGCCCCGGCCGATTGGGTGGTGTTACGCCTGGACGGCCCGCTTTGCCCGGACGAGCTTTCCCGAGGGTTTTCACTCATGCTCGATCCGAAACTGTGCGAGCGGTATTCGTTCAGCGCGGCCGATCGGCTCGATCCGTCGTTCGATCCACCCGTATGCAGCGTGCGAATGCTGCCGGCAATGGCGCGTCTGAAAGACATCGTGCTCGACGAGCACCTTGGCCTGCATAACAACGTGCGCTTGCGCCTGCTTAGCTTGCCCGAGCCACTGGTCAATCCGTTTCTCGATACCGCGACCATGGACGACGAGCGCTGGCGGGAAATTCTGCCGGCGGCCTCATTCCTGATCAGCACCTGTCACGGACTAACGGCGATGCAGGTGTTCAGCCGGCAACTAAACGCCGACACCATCCGGGCGCAGGTGACGAGCGTCGCCGAAATGGTCTAGGTTCCGCCTGCGGATCCGTTTGCCTTATGCCGATTGCGGTGAGAGATGAAGGAAAAGAAGCTCAAAATTTTCTACGCTGCCGGCCCGGGGGATATTGTCGGCACGTACGAGCATTGGAAGGCCGGCCGCGATGATCCGTCGCAGGTGGCGATGACTTATTCCGGGCAGTTTTTCGAGCTTTGCCGGCAGATCGGCGCCGACGGCTACGCCATCTCTTATTGCCCTCGCCCGGCGAAGGTCAACGAGGGGAATCTGAAGGTTCTGCATCGCGCGATTCCGTTTATGAAAGGACCGGGGCCGCTTTATCACCTGGGGCAGGTGTGGTCGGCCCTGCGCATGACGGCATCGGCGGTGCGCTTCGGTGCCGACATCGCGGTCGTCAGCGACGGCGCGCACTGGTTTGCCCTGAGGGGCATGAAGCTTTTTGGCATCCGCGTCGTTCCTACGCTGCACTGCGTGCTGTGGCGTAAGCATCAGCCGGTGACCGGCCTGCCGAAGCTCATCCGCAAGCTGAACGCGCGGTTTTTCGCAAAGCACGTTTTTGCGGTGATGAGCCTGTCGTCGGACATCACCGAACAGGTGAAGGAACTGACCGACCCGGAGGCCCCGCCCATCGAGCCGTTTGTTCCGAGTTATCGCCCGGCATCATTCGAGGGTTTGGCCGAACCGCCGGGCAATCGGCCGTTCCGGGTGTTTTTCGCCGGCCGAATCGAGCGCAATAAAGGCGTGTTTGATCTGCTTCATCTGGCAGAGGGGTTTGCAAAACAAAGCCGGACCGACATCGAGTTTGACCTCTGCGGATCGGGCAGCGCGCTGGAGGAACTGCGCGGGCAGGTTCAATCTGCGGGCCTGGCGGATCGGTTTCGGCTGCACGGGCACAGCACCAAGCCGGTCATGCGGCGGATGTTCGAGCAGTCGCATGTCGTCATCGCCCCGACTACCACCGATTTCATCGAGGGATTCAACAAGACAGTAGCCGAAGGTGTGCTGGCGGGGCGGCCGGTGATTACGTCGTCGGTGTGCCCGGCATTGTCGTATGTCCAGTCGGCAGTAGTGGAAGTTCCCCCCGACGACCGCGAGGCCTATGGCCGGGCGATCCTGCAATTGGCCGACGACCAAGCGCTTTATGAACGCAAGCGCGCCGGGGCCATGGAGGCGCAGGGACAGTTCTATGATCCGAAAAAATCCTGGGCCGCAGCTTTAACACGAGTGATTCGGAGGTTCGACAGTGAACCCTCCTAATTTATCCAAATTGCCCCCGTTATCGGACGTAGACGTTATCCACCGTCTATACCGTAATTCTGCGGAGAATGGTGCTGATTTCTGTCCTGATCGGGAAAACCCCCTATGGCCATTACCCGTTTTAGCGGCATATTCACACTTAGTCACAAAAAGGTTGTCACGGGGTAAGGCTGGGAAGAGTCTTGGCGCCGGCGACAGCAAAACGAAATCGGTATGGGCAAGCAATCCCGGACCGAACGCGCCTTTGGGCTTCGACCGTCAGTGGGTGGCGGTCGAAGCCTTTTTTGTCCCCCCAAGGGCATGGCCGAGCCTCCCCCAGCACGATACCCTCCATGCTATGGCTGACACCGTTTTGGAATGGCTGATCGAGCAGTTTCCGAATGCGAAAAAGGAAACACTTAAGCGGATGGTCATTGAGGGGCGCGTGCGGCTTAATCGAGGCTTCGCGCGGCACGTCAACCAGCCGCTGGGGCTTGACGACCGGCTCGAAGTTCTGGATAGGCCCCCGCGGACTCTGGTGGACATCCATCCCCTCAAGATCATCTTCGAGGACGCCGACATCCTGGTGATCCATAAGCCTGCCGGGCTGCTCACCAGCACCACCCCCAACGAACGCAGGCCCACGGCGCTGGCGATCGTGCAAGCGTATGTGGCCGATCGTGAACCACGCTCGCGGGTCGGACTGATCCACCGCCTGGACGCGCCGGCCTCCGGCCTGCTGGTGTTTTCCAAGAATCCGACCAGCTATGAATCGCTCAAGCGACAACTTTTCAAGCACGAAATTCGCCGGACTTATGCCACGGTCGTCAACGGCGTGCCCAATCCGCGATCCGGCGTGATCGAATCGCAGTTGACCGAATTCCCTGACGGCCACGTGGAATCCAGCGGCGCGGGCCGACGCGGAGCGCGTGCGGTCACCCGATACGATGTGATTCGGGACAATCGACTGTTTTCCCTGTTGCGAGTGAATTTGGAAACCGGCCGGAAGCACCAGATTCGGGTTCACCTGAAAGAACGCGGCTGGCCGATTCTTGGCGACGAGCAGTACGGTGGGGATATGAGCAAAGGCGATCAGCTATTGCTGTGCGCGATCGAATTGGAATTCATCCACCCGCGCACCGGAAACCGCGCGGCCTTTGAAATTGCCATCCCGCCCATTATGACGAATTTGGTGATGTAATAAATATATTTAACATATTTGAGAGTCATAGGAACCTGCAGAGCAAGCATCAGTCGAAGTTTAAAAGGAAACACAGCCATGAAATTCCGCGTGATCGGATCGAACAGGGAGACGGGAGCGCGCACGAGCATGGAATTTGAGGCCGAGAGCAAAGCCGCGGCCGAGCGCAAGGCCCTGGGCGCGGGGATGACGGTGACGCGCGTCGAAGACATCAGCGACGGCGGGGCGCCGAAGCACGCCATAGTGCCCGGCGGAAGCCGCAAGCCCGCCGGCGGATCGGGACTGTTCAAGCTGATTGTCGTGCTCGCGATTGCAGCGCTGTTTTACGTCTATCGCGCGAAATTAAAGGCGATGATCGGACATTAGCCGGGCAGAGGGCGGTGGGGCGATGGGGAAAACTGCGCGCACCAGATTATCGGGACGCCAGGCGGGCGGTGATTCCGCGGGCCAGGTCCTTTTCCAGGGCATGATCGCGCCCGACGGCGTACCAGTAGTCCTGTGGAATCCCCTGGCCGGCGTCGCTTGCGCGGTCGCCGATCACGCGCGTTCCGCCCAGCGCGCGGGTGTATTCGGCCGCGGACGGAATTTCCTTCTCCGCAACGGCTTGCTGTTCGATAACCACTTTCGGCCGAACGATAAATCCGTGCCCCTCGCTACGGGCGATCTCAAACCGCAAGGTCCGGCGCTGCGTGGCCAGCGAGCTGCGCAGCACATCGCTCGGCGAAACGACATCGGTTCGCCAGAGTTCAAAAAACTGCTTGGAGATCATCGCTTCGGTGGTGAGCAGGCCGGAGCGTTGATCTTCGCGGTCGATTTTGAAAAAGCGATCACGGGCGGCGCTTTCACAGGCGGCCCAAAGCCGGAAGAAATCGGGGTCAGAGGCCCCGGCAACGGCCGGCCGGGCGAGCCAATAGGCGATATTCGCCTGGGCCGGGTCCACCTGCGTAACGGGCACGGCCGATTCGCGGTTCGGGCCGACGCAGCCGGCCAGCAAAAGCAGCAGCACGCCGATCGATGGCTGGCGCTTCATTCTCGCTCCGATTTTATTAATTGCCGCAGGATGTGGGGATTGGGCACCGGTGTCCATTTTTGGCCCACCGTGTGCAGCACCAGGCCGTTCATGGTGCCCGGCGTACCTGGTGACCATCCTGCCACCACCAGGATGCGATCGTTTAGCGCCGCCAGTTTCATGGTCAGCACCATCTCATCCACCTGGTCGATCAGAACGGTCAGATCGTTCGCGGCCAGCATCTCACGCGGAATCACGCCGAACTGGATCGCCATTCGCCGGAGGATGCGATGATCGTTGGACATGGCGATGATCGGCACGGAAAACCGGTGCTTGGAAAAAACCCTGGCGGTCTGGCCGGTGGTGGTCCAGACGACGACCAATTTGGCGTCGATGTCGTGGGCGATTCGCCAGGCCCCCCGGGCCATCGCCGCGGTGGCCGCAGCGCTATTCACCACCGGCGGGGCAGTGGGGGCCAGCGTTTTCACCTGGTATTCCTCGGTCACTTCCGCCACATGCGCCATCACATGCACCGTTTCCACCGGGTGCTTGCCGACCGACGTTTCGCCACTCAGCATGATCGCGTCCGTGCCGTCGATAATGGCGTTGGCGACGTCACTGACTTCTGCCCGCGTCGGCGTCGAGTTTTCCACCATGCTTTGCAACATCTGCGTCGCCACGATCACCGGCTTGCCGGCAAACTGGCACCTGCGGATCAGGTCCTTCTGGATGATCGGCACCATCGCCAAGTCCATCTCCACGCCCAAATCCCCCCGGGCCACCATCAGCCCGTCCGACACCTCGATAATGGCGTCGATCTGGTTGAGCGCTTCGCTCTTTTCGATCTTGGCAATCAGGTTGATGTCACTGACTTTGCTCTTCAGATAGTCGCGCAGCTCGGTCAGGTCCTCAGGTCTGCGGACGAACGACAGGCCGAGATAATCCAAGCCGTTGTCGATCGCCCAATCGACGCATTCCCAGTCCCGTTCGGTGATCGATGGAACGGTGATTTTGGAATTGGGAAGATTGATGCCCTTGGAACTTTTGAGGATTCCCCCTGCGGTGCAGGCCAATACCAGCTCATCGGCGTGCTTGTCGGTGCAGACGAAACGTAGCAGGCCGTCTTCGATCAGCACGCGATGCCCGACTTCCACCTCGTCCACCAGTTGCGGCAATGTGGAACTGACTCTGCCGTCGCTGCCGACGATCTCGCGCCGCAGCAGGATGAGCGATTGGCCCGTTTCGATGGGCATCCCGCCGGTGCCGCTCATGTCCTCGACTTTTCCCAGCCGGATTTTGGGTCCGCAGAGGTCGCCAAGAATGGCCACGGGCTTGCCCGCGCGCATGATGGCCTCGCGGGCGTTGCGCAGCAATTGGAGGGTGCCGTCGAGCGTGCCGTGAGAAAAATTAAGCCTGCAGACATCGACGCCGGCGGCAAACATGCGTACGAGCACATCGGGGCTGGAGCAGGCCGGACCAAGGGTGGCGACGATTTTTGTACGGATCATAAGGCGCGACTTTCACAAATTGTCCGGCGGTGGATGCCAAAGTCGCATCATACGACTGTTTTATTTGAAAGGAAGCCGCATCTTGCCAAGGAATGGACCGGTCGCAGGGCTGAACACGCCTGGCCCGTCAACCCAAGTGTCGGTACCGATCCCAATGGTTCAAAAATACCCCCCGCGGTCGTGGATGGCCTCGGCGCTCAGGCCGGCATCCACCCATTCCTTGATCTCTCCCTCGTTGCGCTCGATGCCTTCGGCGCGCTCGAGCACGCCGACGGCCATCTTTCGCGGGATGACCAGCGCGCCGTCGATGTCGGCCATGATGATGTCGCCGGGCTTGATGATGACTTCCCCGACAAAGATCGGCACCTGATAGCCGACCATTTTGGTGTGGGACAACGCGCCGCTGCTCGTGCGATAGCGATACCAGATGGGGAGCTTCTGTTCGAGGATGTCTTTGGTGTCACGGATGCCGCCGTCGATGATGGCCCCGCGGCAGCCGCGCTTGAGGGCCGCGCGGGTCATCACTCCGCCCCAATGGCTGGCCTGATCGTCGCCGTTGGCGTTCCAGACGATCACATGCCCGGGCTTGATCTCGTCGAGCATTTTCACACGCATTTCCAGTTCGCCGCTCATGGTCGGGTCTTTGACGGCCTTAACGGTGAAGGCAACGCCGCAGACCACCATGTCGTCGCGCAGGGGCATGATCGTCGACGGAAGTGCCTGATTCGGCAGGCACAACTCCCGCAGGACATCATTAACCGCGCCGGTATAAAGGCGCTCATACCGGCGGCACAATTCCTCCTCGGGAATCGAAAACTTCACGTCGTCGATCGTCTCGCGGATGGCCTTGAGTTTGTCAGTGTTCATTTTGCTGCTCATAAGTATTCCTTCAGGTTGAGGCCGTTTCGGCCAAGGTTTTGAGTTCCTGTAATAGGCGAGGGAGATTCATCTTGCGATCGCCGCGATACCAGTTCTTCCAGCGCCCGCGAGCGGCGTCATTGCGATCGTGCAAGACGCCCGCAATGGCGGCAGCGGCAGCGGCGACGCCCGCGCGATTATCAAGGGAGGCGATCAGTTCCGCGGCGCATTGATAGAGTCCGGCCATGATGCGCGACTGGACACGCAGATTTGCGTCGTAGAAGGTTCGCTGGCACTCGTGCAGTTTGCAGAGGCGCTGGCAAGCATCGTCGGCGATCTTAACGAACTCCGCGCTCGATCTGCGGAGCGCCAGTGCGCAGTCCGACAGATCGTCGCAGCCGTCCAGCATCAGGGATTCGGCGTAAACGCAGTTCGGATCGCGTAACTTACGCATCAGTTGATTGATGAGTTGCCGCGACTCACCATCGCTGAGCGTTCGATGGTCCAGATCGCGAGTGATGACCACCGAATGGTGGATGCCGAGTTTGAACTTCAGTATCGCGCCGAAATACCGCCCGTACAGATCGTGCAATGCCGGATCAACATGGGTAGTCCAGAACGCCTGGGGATTCCAAGTCAGGCCTTGTTGCACGATTTCCATCAACGCCGATAACCCGACGACCATCTCCCGGACGCTGGAAACGTTGACAATCGTGTAAGCGGTATCTCCTTTGCGAATCAGGTTCCCATAGACGGCATGGATTTTCTCCGGACATACACCTTGCGCCAGATGCGGCCCGGAGCCCCAGTAGGCCAAGTGATAATATGAACCGTACTGCCGTCCCGGGAGGCGCAGGGTCTTGTAAAAATCTTCCTGCATTGTCTGCGAAGCCCCGCGATCGCAGAAGACTGCAATTACCGACTCTGGCAATTGCAGCGATCCGTCCGCCATCATCTGCGAGCCTTCGTCCCATAGCGTCATCGTGGCTGGCGGGTGCGGTCGCGGGTCCACCTCACGGACGATATCCCATTGGTCCTGAAGCGCCTGTGAAATGAACCGCGGGGCCTGTTCGGGCGTGATCGACGGATCGTGATGCCAGACCGGACGGTCGCCGCGGCCGCGCAGCCCAAGCTGCCAGATCACCTGCGTCCCGGCGACCCGCGCCCATTCGCGGGCATAAACGCGCCAGGTCTCACGCACGCGGTCAGGATCGGCACCAAATGCAAATTTCGACGGCTCCCCTCGGCGCTTCCAGTATGTCTCAAATGAAAACAGGCTGACCCCCATCGGCTCGATGTGGTGCTGCGACACATACAGCCCGCGCGCCACCGATTGTTCGATCAAATTACGCTCGGCTGGTTCAAGTATATTGACGAATGATGCCGGGATGACCAGATTGCCGCCCGATCGGAGGAGTGCCTCGAGGACGCGTTCGATCGCATCGGGATGAACAACCGTCTGATAGTGGGGGTAGTCCAATTCCCGGGGGAGACCGCCATCCAACCAGCCGGTCAACAAGTCCTCGTCGTTGACGAACCATCCTCGATAACGAAACGCCGCCGGACGGCTCTGAATAACCTGTGGTTCAAGCTCGATCACCTCGCGCGGTGCCGGCTCCAGTTCCTTCCAGAACCAGAAGGGATCCACGCCCAGGAATTGCTCGCTGATGGCATAAAGGCCATAAATGAGACCCAGCGTGTCGGCCCCGACAATACGCACCTGACTCGGCGTGACGCAGATGCTCCAGGCTTCGGGTGTTGAATCGTTTGGTTCAATGATGCCGACGATGGGCGCGTCTTCACGATGCGTCAAAATCGCCGGCGTGCCGCAGACGCGTCCGACATCCAAGGCCAAGTCGCGGCCGGCCAGCAATACGGCCAGCGGGGCACGAGGCAAGCCGATCGAAGTTCCGGGGTTGATCCTGAATAGCTGGGTCATGGTTTCCCTATCACCAGTTGGCCGATCAAACGCCGGAACTGGCCGTGAATCCGCCATCCACCGGGACGGTAATGCCGGTCACGAACGCCGCCTGATCACTATTAAGCAGCCAGCGGACGCAGCCGAGAAGGTCGGGGGCTTCACCGAAGCGATTAAGCGGGGTGTGGTGCATCACGGTTTGTCCCCGCGGTGTCAGTCCCCCGGCTTCGGTCATAAGGATTTTGCGGCTTCGGTCGTTGACGAAGAAGCCCGGGGCGACGCCGTTAACACGGATGCCTGCCGGCGCCAGGTAGCAGGCCAGCCACTGGGTGAAGTTGGCCAGCGCGGCCTTGGCCATGGCGTAGGCGGCGTTACGCGAGAGCGGGCGGTAGGTGTTCATCGAGGTGAAATTGAGGATCGAACCGCCGCCATTCATGGCCATGTCGCGGGCGAAAATCTGCGAGGGCAATACCGTTCCCATGGTGTTGATCTGCACGACGTTCTGAAACGAGGGCAAGTCGAGATTGAAGAACCCCCGGACGGGCGCGCTGGCATCCAGCGAGAGTTCATCGGGACTGAACTGGTTGAGCGTGGTTTGGGCCTTGGCGTTATTCCCGCCGGCCCCGTTTATGAGAATCTGACAGGCTCCAAGCTCACGCGTGATCGCCTCTCGTGCCGATTGGAGCTGGGCCGGATCTGTGACATCCGCCGGCGCAACCAGGGCGATTCCGCCGGCGCGGCGAATTTCCGATGCGACGGCTTCGAGTGTGGCGCGCGTGCGGCCGATCAGCGCCACCTTGGCGCCGACTCCGGCCAGGTCTTTGGCAATCACCGAACAGAGCAATCCCCCGCCGCCGGTGATGACGATCACTTTGTCTTGAAAGAATGAATTTGACATGTCGGATGTTCCCTAAAGAAATCGCTCGCGGGCATTGTTGAAGCAAATTTTCGTGACCAGCAGATCGAGAGATTCGCGGTCGTCGGGCACGAGTTTGGCCGAGACCATCTCGCCGAGGTAGTTGCAGAAAATCCTTCGGAAATACTCATGGCGTACCATCGACAGCAGGCTGCGTGAATCGGTGGTCATGCCGATAAAGGTGCTGAGAAGGCCGTAGTGAGCGACCGATTGCAAGTGTTGGACGATGCCCATCCCGTGGTCGTTGTACCACCAGGCCGGGCCGAACTGGATTTTCCCCGCGACGCCGTCTTCGGCGAACGAGCCGGTGAGAATGGCGATGGCGGCGTAGTCGGTCGGGTTAAGCGGATACAAAATAACTCGTGGAAGTGCAGCGGATTTTTCGAGGTCGTCAAGCAGGGCGCAGAGGCTGGGGATGTCGCAAGGTCCGGCGGCTGCGCCATATCCGCCCGCGGGACCGGCCAGACCGCGCAGGCGACTGCTGGTCCGCCGCTGGGCGCCGATGTGCAATTGCAGCGTCCAGCTCCGTCGGGCGTATTCCCCTCCCAACCAGCGTAATAGACCAGACTTCAGTCGCACGATCTGTGTCGCGTCTAGTTGCGCGCGGCGGTCAAACAGGCCCGGCAGCTCGTCATCGCTTGCAGGCAAATATTTGAAATCATCCAGCGCATGATCGGCCAGCCGGCAGCCGAGTGCTACGAAGGCATCGAGGCGCTTTCGTACTGCCGCAGCAAAATCATCGAAACAATTGATGCCCGGGCCGAGCTTTCCCAGCCAAGCGTCATAGGCGGGCGAATCGATTGCCAGTACGTCGTCGGCGCGCAGCGACGGCAGCACCCGCGTGCCCTGCGACGAGCCGGCCAGCTTCTGATGATGCGACAGGTCGTCCAGAAGCAAATCCGAAGTGCAGAGCAGCGAGACATTCATCCGCGAGACGAGCGACCGGGCCGAATGTGTTGGCTGCTGAAGCTGCGCGTTCATCTGCGACCAAATGCGGCCGGCGGATTTGGGCGAGAGGGGTTCATCGATGCCGAAGTACCTCGCCAGTTCAAGTGCGGTCCAGTGATACAGGGGATTGCCAATCGTCCCGGGCACGGCGGCGGCCCAGCGATCAAACTTCGCGCGCGCCGTCGCCGGTCCGGTGATTTCGGCCTCGGGCACCCCCAGCAGGCGCATCGCCCGATGTTTATACGGATCGCTGGCGATCCAGATCGCGGTCGCGTCGGCGAAGCGTCGGTCCTCCGCCAGGTCTTGCGCCGAAAGATGGCAGTGGTAATCGATGATGGGCAGCCTCGCGGCGACGTCGTGATAGAGCCGCCGGGCGGTTTCGTTCTGAAGCAGAAAATCATCGTGGATCAGGGGCATGGTTCAGGTTTCCAATTCGCGCAAGGGAAGGATTGAGCGCTCGGCCAGTGCCAGTGGGACATCGGCGCAGGGAAGGATCGACCAGGCCAGGTCGTCAGCTGCGGCGATTTCGGCGGGCACGTCAAAGACAACGCCCGAAAGAAAATCGACCAGGACCGGCTGGCGAAATTTCAGTGGTTTGAGGCCGACATTGCCCAGCGCCGGGGTGGTGAGCGCCGGCGGATTGGCAGCGTCCCACCAGCCGATGAGGGCGGGGGAATCGTCGATGGTCCAGCAATGGGCGGCAGTCAATCCGCCGGAGCGCGTGTCGAGCTGCGGAAGTTCCCGCAGCGGGAACCGATTATCGAAAACGCTGAAGAGATGTTGAGCCGCGAAGTATGCGGGCTTGCGATAAGCGACGGTGAGATCGGGCCGGATGCGCAGCAGCCCTTTGCTGTTGTAGCCGGCGAAGAGTGCGCCGTCGCGCTTGGCATAGTACATGTCGGCAAGCTGGAAAAGGTTCATGGCGATTCCGCGGGCGTGATGGGCCAGCAGCCGGCGCACATCCCAGGCCGCTTGCTTGCGTTCACTCCAATCGAAATTGCCCATAGCCATAAAGCGATTGCAATCGGACGGCGCGCCGGTTTCGCCTTGGCGCAGCACGGCGCCCGGCGCGTATCGCCGGGCCAGTCGGGCGAGGTCTTCGGCCCCGCCGAAGGCGTGATCGGGATTGTGCGGATAGAAATGAAAGCAAACATCGTCGATGAGATTGCCCGCGCCGATTTCGGCCAGCCGACGAAAAAACCGGCGCGGATACGGGCCGTCATTGTGTCCGATTACCAAGCCGACGATGCGCGCATTCGGCTGCTTGGCGCGGATGATCCGGGCCGTGCGGGCGTGAAAATCCGCGAAAGCCTCCGGCTCGACCGCGGGCTTGCCGTTGTGCTGATTGCTCGATTCGTTCCAGATTTCCCATGTGGTCACGCGATCGATATAGCGATCAACCATCGTGCTCACCCAGCGGTCCCACGCGGCCAGAGCCTCGGGCGAGGTGGGGATGCCTTCGGAAAGGCCGATGCCTCCGCCGCCCGAATAGGCCGGGTTGCCGTATGATGTTTGCAGCCACGGTTTGACGCCCTGACTGATGCAGCCGTCGATCACGCGATCCAGCCATTGCCATTGATAATCTTGACCTTTGATCGGCTCGCAGCGTGCCCAGCCGGCTTGCAGGCGGGCTTGTGTCGCGCCCAGTTCGCCGAGATGCACGCCGGTCTGATCGAAATCGACGTAGCCACGATCGATCGTTTCGCAGCCGATGCTCCACGGCGAAGTGCCGATTTCACGCGCGGTGCGCGGCCGCAATCGTGCCGCCGGCTTGTAGCCGAGTGACGACAGAAGCGGGACCAAATCTCCGATGGGTTGCATAACTTAACTCCTCAAGTGGTTTGAACGTCAGGTGCACTCCGGTTTTTACCGATAGCTGATGCCGGTCGCGCTGAAAATTCCCTTGAAATATCCGATGGCAAATAGCCTCCCGAGCGTGCCATAGCCGGGAATCGTTTCCGGGTCGAATTCTTCACCCGCCATGGTCGGTACGTGGTCGCAGCGGACGGGAACACTCAGCTTCAGCTCGTTGTAAAGCCTGAACAGCCCCACCTGATCGATCTCCATCTCGTCGTGAAAAAGCTCGACGAAATCTTCGGGCGTTCCATGTACGTCGCGGACGTGAATGAACGCGATTCGCTGGCCGAAGTGTTTTGCCAGACGTTCCAGGTTCGCACCCATCAGCTTGAAATTCGCCTGGCAGAAGGTGATGGCGTTGCTGGGCGAAGGAAAAATCGCCTGGGCGCGATCGAAGGATTCGGGCGCGGAAAAAATCCGTGCGATTCCGCGGATGGGCGACAGTGGAGGATCATCGGGATGCAGGCCCATGCGAACGCGCAGCTTCTCGGCGGTCGGCAGGACGTTGCGCGAAAAGTAGGTGTAGTTCTCCCACATCTGCTGGCTCGACACTTCGCCGGCTTCGGTCAATGTCCCGGGCATTTCCGACAGCTTGAAATGTGTTCCCAAGGCCCCGCCGCGAATCGGAGTGGTGCCGGATCGGTGCCAGCCCAGGCCCGCCATGAAGTTGTAGCAGATCAGCGGGATGTTCAGTTCGGCCATGTTGGCCAACATCTGCTGATATTTTGCCAGGTCCTCATCGCGGCCTTCTTTGCCCAGCTTGATGCGCGCCATGTCGAATTGATCACCTTCCAGCCCGGCGACTTGCAGGCCGGCTTTTTCAAACCGCCCGACGATCCCCGCCAGCGTATCACGGTCGTAAGACCCGTGCTTCTGTCCGGTCAGTTCCGGCGCGGCTTTGACGATCGCGTGCGTCACACCGGCTTGTTTGGCCAGTTGCCAAAGCCGATGGGGTTTAGGAGGAAGGAATTCGGCGAGCGTCATGGGCGATCCTTTCGAGCGAACCATCGCCGCATCACCTCGGCCGCGGGCTTGTCGAGCAGCGTAAACCCTTTGTTACCGGCGGGGTCCGTACTCCACTGCGGGCGATTAATGTTCTCGTCCCATTTCCACCAGTACAGGCCGGTCCACCATGACTCAGGCCAGAATGTTTCCAGGACCGCCTCCAGGTAGTTGGCCTGCTCGTTAGGTGCATAGCCCCCGTCGCCGGACCAACCCGATGGATGCATGGCCCCGCCGTGCGACGACGTGCAGCCCACTTCACCGAATAAGATAGGCTTGCCGAACAAGCCGGCCATTCTTCGGAACCGGTCGCGCTCGGGCTTCAGTCGTTCGATGATTTCCGGGACGCTGGCACCGGGTCGGTCGGCCCCTTGGGCGTAACAACTGATTTGCAACACGTCCAGTTCGTGAAACCAGTGTCTTGAATCCGCGAGCGACTTTTCAAAATCAACCAGCCCCGTATGCGATGTATGACAGCTTGAGACGGGGCCTCTGTAAACCTGCCGCACGGCTTCAATGACCTGTTTGTAGGAGGTGGTGTGGCCGACGGTCAGATCCAACTCGCTGTCCAGGCAGTACATTTCACAGGACCGCCGCTCGGCGATCTCGGCGTAATGCACGCTGCGGGCACGCATCGATCGGAACCACCGCTCCCAGCAGTCGCTGCGGCGGCCGGGAATCCGCTCGCGGTCGGGAGGAAAGCCGACTTGCAGCCGACCGTCGCCGGTCTGGCACTCGATCATGGGCCGGAGATCGACCCGGATATTCTTGCCGTGAATGTATTCGATGATCGTTTCAATCTCATAATCGGTAGGGCACAATTCGTAGTCGAAATACTGCCTGGGGGTATTGGGGGTGTCTTGCATCACCAGCGGTGTCAGCACGCACCAGTTGATGTTGAGATCGAGCATCCGATCGACCAAATGCCTCGCTTTGTCGCTCAGAAAATACCCGCGAGTGCCCCAGAAGCCGAAGGTCACCCCGCGATGGATTTCGCGGCACGCTGGATAGTCGACGCTCATGGTTTGCCCTCGGTTGGTTGCGCGGCCGGCAGCGGCGCGGACTGTGGCGCATGTAATTTCCCCTCGCAGGCTTGCGCGCTTTGGACGACCTGCCGGCGAAGTTCGGCGATGCGATGGGCCGGGAGATCGTGCGGCAGTGCCAACACCGACAGGACCGCGAGGATGCGGCCGGTGTCGTTTCGGATCGGCGCTGAAATGCTGTGGATATTCGGGTGATAGCTGCCGTGGTCGACGCAACTGGCCGTCTGTCGGACTTGGTCAACCCGGGCCAGAAAATCCTCACGCGATTGATAGGTCCAGACTTGCGCGGGAGCGGATTCGATAAGGCGCGCCAGTTGATCTTGCCTGAAATCGGCTGCGAACATGGCGCCCGATGAGCCATAGCAGAGGTGAAATTGCCCGCCCAGTGTCCCGCCGACGGCCATAACCTCGGGCGGGTCGCGACGAAGGGCGGTGACGGCGTAGTCGCCATTTCGGATTGATAACTTGGTCGTCAGCGCGCTGGCATTGGACAACCGCGTCATTTCGTCTTCGGCAACCGCAAGCAGCTTTCGGGCCGGCTCAGCCGATTCGGTCAGCCGGAGCAGTCCGGTTGAAATTTCGTATCCCCCCTCGGCCCGCCGCGCCAGCCAGTCGGCATTTTCGAGCGTGCGGATGATGCGGTAGTTGGTGGCCTGCGCGATGCCCAGGCTCCGGCCCAGTTCGGAGGCGTTTCGCAAAGCTCTATCTTCAGCGATCGCGGTCATCAACCGTATCGCGTGGGCCAGCACGGGGATATTGCCATCGTTTACCATTAGAGATAAATCAATTATCAAATAAGAATGTACCCGCCAGTTTCCCCTCGTCAAGACATAGCTGAAGTGAAATGAAGACATGAAAAAAGGAGCGGCCGAGCTGCTCGGCCGCTCCTGTTACGTTCTCAGCATGAGGTTCGATTCGGACATTGGTCCGCCGTTCAGAGGATTTCGGCCTTGAAGACAGTCCCGGAGGGGCCATTGCTGGCCGCGAACCTTCGGATCGGCATTTCCGTGCTTAGCTTGACCCATTCGATCGACTACCGGCAGAGAAAAAAGCAGGCTCGTTGCCTTGGCCCGGTCTCATTTCGTTGCCTGCCGTCTGTTCCGATCTCCTTGTGGACGTGCCGCAAGGCCGATTGTCGGGTAACGGCGGATCGAATCGTCTTACTGCACCTTAACGCCGCGAGGTAAATCGGGCCTTTTCATTTTTTCCCGATCACGCTCATAACTGTCTTGGCCGGCTTGTTCCTGTGTCCGTCAAACGCTGGCCTAATCTGGCCGAGCCACTTACAGACTGGTTCAAGTCGCCTCTCTTCGGCTTTTGCTCCCTTGGTGCGTCGTCCGACAGGTGTTGGCTTTTTCATGCGCGAGGTTGCCCACCTCGTCGCATGTTCCGCTCATTCCAATGTATTGGAATTGAGCGGAATTTCACGTCACTTTTCATGGGTCTGGCCTGATATCAGGCCAAGCCAGGAATCGTGTTCGGGCATCCGATCATGCGCCACCGGCCTCTTACTTCGGCGACGGTTCGGTTATCGGTCCCGATGGACACCATTCGGGCCGGTTTGGCCTGGGATGTCGCCCACGTGGGGGCACCTTCCCCATGGACAAACCGGCAACGCTCAAGGAACTTTCCGCCCTTCGCAGCTTTGCTCCTGTTCCATCGGGCAAGGCCCCGGTCGTCCCGGTGCCTCGCGGCCCGCCTGCCGTTTCACCAGCGCCCACCCCGACGGATTTTTTTGGTCGGGGGATCGATCGCCAAAGTTGCTTAGAACCCTAACTTTAAAAGGCCGATCGATCATGGACGCTCGCTACGGCTTCCGGGCTTATTCCCGCTGACAAGCCGATGACGACTGGTCCGGGTAAAGACCGCGTCACCTTTGCTGCCCTGGGCTTTGGCTGTTTCAGGTTTGCCGGACGCCGGACTTGGCGCTCGATCGAGGCCCTGTTGTGGCCTCGTCTCCGTCAATCGCCGCTCGATCCACTACAGATCAAACCATCCGCTCATGAGCTTGCGACGCGAATTGATGAGGTGAACCGTCCAAGTCTGCAGTACCCATCCGGTGCCTCGTTCGTCGGCTCTTCAGCGTATTGAAGCGACTAACGCCTGGTCCGACCGATGCTTTTAGTCGGCCGGGCAACCTGTTTCAGCTTCGGCGCCGGCCGGGGTGATTTCATTCATTTCACCCCAGGTTTGGCGCCCTGCCGTTATCAACCTCTTCAAGATTTAAACATACCCCGACTTGGGATTTTGGCCATTAGAAAATCGAGAATTTTCGCGGAAATTTTTCGATTCGTTTCGGCAGGGTTTTCGGCCTGGGGGTTTTCAGTGCGGTGTTGGTGTTGCCGATGGATTTTAAGCAAATCGTCCTCATCCTGCGTTGTCGGCTATCGAACTTCATCTACAATGGCGGCATGAATGATCCGGTAGCCCGCTTAAAATCATTGATGCGCGACATCCCCGATTTTCCCAAGAAGGGCGTGATGTTTCGTGATATCACTCCGCTCTTGGCCGATCCGCAGGGCTTGGCGCTGGCGATCGAGCTGCTGGCCAATCCCTTTCGCGGGAAAGGTGTTGACTTGGTGGTGGGCGCTGAAAGCCGCGGGTTTATCTTTGGTACTGCGGTCGCGTGCGCCATCTCGGCGGGCTTTCAACTGGTGCGCAAGCCGGGCAAATTGCCGTTCAAGCGGGTGTCGATGACTTACGATCTGGAATACGGCAAAGACACGCTGGAGATGCACGCCGATGCGATCGTTAAGGATCAGCGGGTGTTGATCGTCGATGACGTGCTTGCCACCGGGGGAACGATGAAGGCCTGCTGCGATCTGGTGGACCAGCTTGGCGGGAACATCGTCGGTATCGCGGTGCTGACGGAACTGATGTCTCTGGCCGGACGCGCCCGTGTCGCCCCGCGGGCGGTGCATTCGGTCATTAAATATGAATAACGAATTGTCTCGATAGAAGTCGAACGAAACTTGCTCACGGATCGGGCACGGATTTTCACGAGTTGATCCTGAAATTTGTCCATTCATCCCGATGCGTTCGGTACCCAATCTGTGGCAAATTGTAATTCTTCTGATCTGCTGACCAAGCAGTTGTCGTCGCTCATGGCTTTCGTACCCATTCCAACCCCGCCGATGGTCTGCCTGATGCGTCCGGCAGATGGTGCGGGTCCGGCCCTCAAGCCGATCGGAACTGCGGTCCGGCGGGGACAGACCCTGTATGCCGACGCGCAGCGAAGTGGACAACCCTCTCTTGTCGATGAATCTGGCTCGACTGGCGGGTTCCTGGCCACAATCGACGGCGTGATTTCGTCGATCGATCGCTGGACGCCGCCGGGCAGGGCAGACCAGGCGCGGGTTTGCCTCAAGGCCCTTCGGCCGGGCGAAATGCCGGTGGATGCGAATCCGGCAGCCAGCGCCGCCAGGGCTATGCGCGCAGTTGAGGGTTATGGCCCCGCGGACCTTCCCCACTGGATCGACCGATTGCAGCGACTGGACGTATCGGCGCATCGAATCGCCTCGCCTGATTTGATCGCGCAACTTTCTCAAGCGATGCAAAGGCCGATCGATACGGTGATCTGCAACGTGCTCGACGGCGACCCGCGGCTGCCAATTAATGCTGCGGTGGCCGCCGAGCGCGCCGAGGAAATTACTGGAGCAACCGCGATCCTCGGCCGATTGTGCGGGGCAAAAAATCTCTGGATGACTGCGGATTCCGCACTGTCGGCGCGTGAGATCGATCCACTGATCCGCGCGTGTCAGAAAGCGAATCTCAAGCTGATTCGTCTGCACGGCGACTACCCGTTGTGCGACCCAACGCTCCTGCTTTTTGAATTGCTCAAGCGCCGGTTGCGCCCCGGCCGCTTGCCGACCGAGCAGGGCGTACTGCTGATCGACGCCGCTGCCGGTGAAGCCCTGGGAGCGGCCCTGTTGCATGACCGGCCCCTGCTCAGCGTGCCCGTCGCGGTGCAAGATCATGCCCGCAATCTGGTGAGTTTGCTGCGCATTCCGCGAGGCACCAGCGCGAGTGATTTGCTGGCGAGCCTGAAAATTGACAGCGGACCGGCGTCGTTGCGACAAGGCGATCTGTTGCGCGATCTTGCGATGGACGCAATCGCGACTTTCGACACAGGTGAAAATCTCCTGCACGTTCTGCGGGAATCGACCGAGGCCAATCCCGATCCCTGCGTTCGCTGCGCGTGGTGCGTTGAGGCCTGCCCTACGCGCATTCACCCTGCGGGCTTGCTAGACGCTGCGCAGAACAGGGACCTGGCCCAAGCCGAGCGATTTGGGCTTGAGGCCTGCATCGAGTGCGGCATCTGCACCTTCGTCTGCCCCAGCCGTCTCCCGCTGCTGCGGGCGATTCGGCGACTGAAAGCAGGCCCCCTGCATCCATGACGGTTTTCGATCGACGGCTCCGCTCATTAAAGGTCGTAATTTTTTTTTACAACCGAACCACTTGATATGCATGGCCCAGAAAAACGAACGGGTCGGAAAACCGACCCGTTCGTTTTAAATTGCATTTTGCAATCGACGTATCGATTGCTGCGTGTCTACTGGCCCAGCTTGAGGTCGCCAAGACCGCTGGTGTTCTCGCCACCTTCCAGCCCGCCGCGCAGGCCGCGCTTGACCGCCCGTTCGCTCCGGGCTTCTTCGCGCTTTTCTTCTTCCTGTGCCCACTGGGCACGCTTAAGCGACAGCCCGATCTTCCGCTCGTCGCCGTCCACACGCAGAATCTTCACTTCCACTTCCTGGCCCACCTTCATCGCGTCTTCGGGCTTCTCGATCTTCTGATCGGAGATTTCGGAAATGTGCAGCAGGCCTTCCAGCCCGGATTCCAGTTCCACGAACACGCCGAAGTTGGCGATCTTGGTGACGTGGCCTCGGACGACCATGCCCGGACGATAATTTTCCGGGATCACCGTCGTCCACGGATCTTCCTGCATCTGCTTCAGGCCCAGCGCGATCCGCTGCTTTTCCTGATCGACGCTCAAGACCACCGCCTTGACGCTCTCGCCTTTCTTGAGGATTTCCGAAGGGTGTCCCACCTTCTTCGTCCATGACAGATCGCTGACGTGCAGCAGACCGTCGATGCCCTCTTCGATCTCCACGAACGCGCCGTAATTGGCGATGTTGCGGACCTTGCCTTCCACCACGCTGCCGGGCGGATATTTCTCGGCCACACGCTCCCAGGGGTTCTCTTCCACCTGCTTCATGCCCAGGCTGATTTCCTGCTTGTCCTTGTTGATCTCCAGAACCTTCACCTTCACCGGCTGGTCCTGTGTCACCACTTCGCTCGGGTGGTTGATGCGCTTGGTCCAGCTCATCTCGCTGATATGCACCAGGCCTTCCACGCCTTCTTCCAGCTTGCAGAACGCGCCATAGCTCATGATGTTGACCACGCTGGCGTCGTGTACGCTGCCCACCGGATACTTGCTCTCGATATTCTCCCACGGGCTGGCGTCCTTCTGCTTCAGGCCCAACGCGATCTTTTCCTTCTCCTTGTCGATCGACAGCACCTTCACTTCGATCTCCTGATCGATCTTGAGCATTTCGCTCGGGTGGTTCACCCGGCCCCAGCTCATGTCCGTGATGTGCAGCAGGCCATCGATCCCGCCGATGTCGATGAACGCGCCGAAATCGGCGATGTTCTTCACGGTGCCCTTGCGGACTTCGCCGGCGGTCAGGCCTTCGATCGTCTTTTTCTTCAGTTCCTCACGCTGCTGCTCGATCATCTTCCTGCGGCTGATGACGATGTTGCGGCGTTCTTCGTCGATCTTGAGAATCACCGCATCGACCGACCGGCCGATCCAGTCGCTGATTTCGCCGGGCCTGCGGATGTCCACCTGCGAGGCCGGCAAAAACACCGGCACGCCGATGTCCACGAGCAGTCCGCCTTTGATCTTCTTCGTGACCTTTCCGGAGACGGGATCGCCTTCCTTCTTGGTCTTCATGATCGATTCCCAATTGATGATCCGGTCCGCCTTGCGCTTGCTGATCTTCACCAGCCCGGTGTCGCCTTCCACTTCTTCCAGCAACACACGAACCTCGTCACCCACTTTCACGTTTTCCGGTTCGTCGAATTCGCTACGCTCCAGAACGCCTTCGCTCTTGAGGCCCAGTTCGACAACAAAATCGTCCCCGACACTTGAACTAACCTTGCCCTTGAGGATCGCGCCAGGACGGAAATCCTGGGTCTCGTCTTCGGCAACCAGCTTGGAAAGATCGGTCGCGGCATCGCCAAGGGCCGTCGCCACCGCAAAGTCCACTTCCTCGTCCAAGTTTCCCAGTGAGTGAATCAGATTAAAATCGACCATACGTCAATGCGGCGGATCGAGTCAGACCCGCCTGTCCTATAGTGTGCGTGGCCCTTTTCGGAAGCTGAAACCCGAGCGACCACGCTGCGCTCTGGCTCCAAACCATTATGATTCCTTCGGCAGACCGTCTGCAAAAGGGGAACCCATGATTATGACCCCCGCAGGCGCGATCATCAAGACCTGCGACGCAAAAAACCCCGCAGGCGCGATCATCAAGACCTGTGACGCAAAAAACCCCGCAGGCGTGGGTGAGACCTGCGGGGTAAGGAGGGAAGAAAATCGGGTAGCTCAGGATTATATGGCTGATAATTCTGAATAGCTTCTTAAATGTTACCCAATCGTATGTTTTATTTCGTTAAATCACACCTTGCCCAACACCTGCTCCACTTTTTTGGTCAAATCGGCCCACTTCACCGACGGGCTTTTGTTAACGGTCAGGAAATCACCCAACAGTAACAAACTCGTAACACCATTTAGCGAAAACAGTTGCGAGGCAATCGGATGGTCTTTGGCCGCAGCGGCATTGAAAAAACTCACCGGCTGCTCCGAAATCCGCCCGTCCAAAATGAACTTTGCCGCGTTCGGATTCGGCGTCGGCTGAATTTCCACCACCCGATAAGCCATTAACCAACTCCAAAATCCAATATAACGACCTTTTTATAGGTTTCTACGCCTGCGACCGATAAAAATAAGATTTTTCCTGACTTTTTTTGCCCATATTCACTTTCGCCTTCCATCGGCCTTTTTTTTACTCCGGTCGGCCAACCTCATTTGACCCCGGGTGATGACTGTCCCGCTGACGCGCCGCTTGCTCAAGCCAGGCCTGCACACCCGCGGCATCAGCACGCTTCAGGCAGCCGGCCAAGCCTTCCAATTCCGCTTTCAGTGAATCGATGCCTTCCAAAACATTCTCGCGATTATCCATGAAAATATCCCGCCAAAGGCCGGCATCCCCGGACGCGATCCGCGTCGTGTCCCAGAATCCCTTCCCCGCCAGTTCGAACGACGACTCGTCCTGCATTCGCACCAGCGCCGCCGCCAGCGCGTGCGGCAGATGGCTGATCGCGGCCAACTGACGGTCGTGACGTTCTGGTGAAAGCGATAGCGTGCGCATGCCCAGCCTTTGCCAGAATTTCTCGATCTCCTGGAGCGCGCCGGCATTCGTTCGAGCGGTCGGGGTCAGCAAACAGGTGGCGTTTTCAAAAAGATCGGCCCGCGAAAATTCCACCCCGCGCTTCTCGCTTCCGGCCATGGGGTGCGAGCCGACAAAATGCACGCCCGCAGGCAGACGCGTCTCGGCCAGTTCCACCACCGCCCGCTTGGTGCTCCCAACATCGGTGACGATCGCGCCAGTTTTCAGCGCGCCGGCGATCTGACCGAGCAGCGAATCAAACGTCCCCACCGGCGTACACAGCACCACCAAATCCGCACCGGCCACCGCCAGGCGCGCATCGGTCGTCGTCTCGTCGATCGCGCCCAAGACAATGGCCCGCTCTAATGATCCGGCCCGATGGCCATAACCGACGATGCGGACCTCGCTTGCAATCCGCCTGACGGCCAGCCCCAGCGACCCGCCCAGCAAACCCACACCTAAAATGCTCAGCCGTCGAAGCTCCATGATCGAAATAATATCAGTTGCCCCGCCCGCCAGCCAACGCTGCTCCTGGGAATCAAAGGGGGTATTCTTCTGCAACGACTGGTTATCGCTCGCCCGCTTTTGTTGAGACCCGTTTCCCAGCATTGCAACGCCTTCGCGAAAGTCGGTTCCCGCTTTTTGTTCGTTTTCAGCGAACCCCCGGCAATGAAGCCCGCTCGTGAAACACTCCCCCAGGCCCCGCAAGCGCTCGCCCCGCCGAGGCCGAAGTCATGGTCGGCCTGCTCGCCGAGCTTGCCGGCTACCCCACCCTCGCCAAGCTCGACCCCGCCCGCGCTAGCCCGGTGACCAAATAGCCTCGCAAGCACAACCGCCTCGATCCCGAACACTCTTTGAATGCACAAGCGGGCGATGGGTGCCAATTTCATCGAAAACCAGGCAATTTTGCAGGAATTAGCCCGACTTGCCGCACAAAAAGGGGGTCCAAAGGGGGTCCCAAAGAGGTCCTTTTGGAGTCTCAATGATGTCCCGGGGAATTCATTTCCGGGGCCGGCGGGGTGCTGGGAGGGTTCCATTTGCTGCAATCGTCCGATGCCGTCAAGAAGGGAAAACCCCGCAGCGCAAACGCGACCGAGCAACGGCGCATGTGTACGTCCGGCTGCGCGGGATGATTGGTCCCGGGCGAATCCCGCGCCGAGCAATAATCCCGCGAAGTAAGCGCACGCGGCCAGGCAGGCGATCAAGGCAATCAACTGCTTGTTGGTCATAAATGTACCCTCTACCCCAAGGAGAAGTGGTGCGCGTTTGGGCGCCAATTTGCGCAATTCTTGAAGGGGCAAAAACGCTAAGTCCTTGTCCTCAAAGCACATAAATTTTTTTAAAATTTAAAAATTGCCTAAAAACGTGGTGCGCATTTGGGCGCCAATTAGCGCACCACTTTGGCAAGCTGGGTAAAGTGGCGACAAGACGATCGTAAGAAGGGCCAAGCTCGCTTCTGAAAACTTCACCCCCACCCCCGCCGCGCCGGAGAACGTCAAGTGCCCGGAGCCACCGGCCCGGCTACCAACTCGCGGGGACAAAGGAGCATCCCAGGTTATCGGTGGCGGGTAAGCTGGGATGTCGCCCTTATTCGTTCTCCGTCTCATAGCGTTGGCGTCTGGGGAACTGGTCGATTCCCGTGCATTCCAGGCCATCCGGCCGTCGCGGAAATATGCTTTGACCCTTTATCCAGGCTTGTAGTTGCCGCGTGTCACCTTCGCGGGTGTGAAAGACCGCGGTCTGTTGCCAGCGCTGCTGCTGGTCTTCGCTCAGTTCCCCCAGTTGAGCGACGATGCGTTGCCGCGGCCCCCGTTCGGTGCGCACCGATTC
>JBBQSU010000018.1:0-34377 GCA_038234815.1 Tepidisphaerales bacterium
GGGGAAATTTACTGGCCTCACCCACCTGCTGGTCGAGCCTGGTCCCACCTTGGCCCGCGCGTTTTTTGACGCCGGCGCCGCCGACCGCCTATGGGTGATTCAATCCCCTCGCCGGGTCGATTCCGTCGATGCGCCAGATGCGCCCGCCATACCCAAGCGTTTCGTCCGCACCGCCGAAGTTGATCTCCAAGGCGACCGCATTTCAGAATACCTTGATACGGAAAGCGACGTGTACTTTGCGCCGGTCCCCTCCGCCGACTGGTTTCCCCTGCGCGAAACTTAATTAACCCCGGGCTGGGTGAACTTGCTTCACCGCTTCTGGTCTGACCCAATTCTAACTCGCTTAATGCGTTCCAACCATTCCCTCGGCCGCCGTAAGCTTGAAAATCCGGCCCGAGCCGCTCTGGACGCGCGGGAGGGCATCGCGCATGTCGAGGCGCCCCATGTCCAGTATGTACAACGCGCCGTCCGGCCCGAATTTCACGTCGACAGGCCGCTCGAAAGCGTCACGTCCCGGTGCCACTTTACTGGCCGGGCCGCCTTTGGTGTTTTTCAGAAAATCGGTGAGTTGTCGCGTGTCAATATCGACACGCATGACCTTAAAGCCCACCGGCCCGACCAATTTCTTTCCGCTGGTCGAGAAGGGTGCCCGGTCTCCCGACAGGGCAACGATGGCTGATCCGCGCAGGTCTTTGAAAGGGCCTGATCCGGGCGCGAAGTCAAACTTGGCCGCCCCTGATTGCGACAGGAACGACGCTGCCACCAGCGTGGCTCGGTCCGGTGGCAGCAGCCCGCTGGCCTCGTGATCGATCACGAACGACACCTCGCGGTAGCCGGTACGGATGATCATGTCGATGGGCGGCTGATATCTGGCGTCGGTCACCGGGTTGCAGTCTGCGGTGTAATCGGGCCAGCCGTAATAGGTGTCGGAAATCACCCGGGCAAAGACGTCCGGGTCATTGATGATCGGCCGGGTTCCGCGCAGCTCTATCCCGCGGTTGGTCATGTAAAGACGGCCGTATTCATTGAATCCGATGCCTACGGGATTATGAATGCCATATGCTTCGACGCGCAGGTCGCCACCGCTGGCCGACACGCTGTAGATAGCGCCGTTGGGCTTGCCGTTGGCGACTTTCTTGATGCGCGTCAGGTTGCTCTGGCCAAGCGTTTGAAACGGACTTGTGACCAACAGATCGGGCTGAAACAATCCTGAGCCTGGGTTGGGCGTGTCGAATCGCGCTCCCCGAGTCACAAGGTCCTTATATGATTGATCGCAGACATCGGGACTGCGCTTCACCCAAACATTGTCCGGCCCGACAACCCCGCTGTTCGTCGCGGTGCCCACGCCGAAATAAAGTCGCCCGTTTTGCGAAACGGCCAGATCGGTCACGCCATAATCCCCTTGTGCCGGCAGGTCGGCCACGATCGTTTGGTGGCTTCCGTCCCGCTCCATCGCAGTGATAACCCCGCGGCCGTCGCGGTCGCGGTGCGTGATGTAAAGCTTGCCCTGGTACACCACCATCCCGCCCACCGGGCCGTAAATCCGAAACCGCGTGATCATCTCTTCGACCGTAAGGCGGCCGAATTTCGGATAGATATCGATGAACGTGCCGTCGGGCTTCCAGCCGTAAATTCGCGGTTCCGAACCGTCGATGCCACTCTCGGCGATGAAAAGCGTGCCATCGTTGTCAAACGCCATCGCGCTGGGCGCGTTTAGCCCGGTCGCGATTACCTTCAGGGCCGTACCCGTGGGATATTCAACGTACTTGAGATCAACCGTGTGCTGGCTAGATTGCGCGAGCATCACCGGCCCGCGAAAACATCCCGATACGGCCAGACACGCCAAGACCGTCAGCCCGAAGATCGCAGCACGACAATTTCGCCAATTCCCGGACATCATCGTCCATTATGTATACCCCATTGGCCCGCGCGTGTCACCCCATATTGGGCAACTCGCCGCTGTGCAGCTTAATGATCGTCCTGTGCTAGCTTTGAACCCGGAAACATGGCCCGCTACCATCGATCGAGTGCCTCGAGCGAGATTCTCAATAGATAAGCAGTGTCCTGGGCCGGGGAACGGGAGAGACGCGATGGATGATGTCCTTGATATATGGAACCGGATCGCCGGGTGGTGGGACGGGCAAATCGGTGACGGAAATGAATTCCAAAAGCGGCTTATCAACCCGGTAACCCTTGAGCTTTTGGATTTGAAGCCCGGGACGCGATTGATTGAGATCGCCTGTGGGAATGGGAATTTTTCGCGAGTGTTGGGCCGGTTGGGGATGGACGTTTTGGCGACGGACGGTTCGGCGAAGTTCCTGGAACTGGCTCGAAAGCGAACGACTCCCGCTGACGGAAAGATCGAATATCAACTGCTTGATGCGACTAATGAAGGGCATTTCGCTGCGCTGGCCCGAGATTCGTTTGGCGCAGGCGTGTGCAACATGGCGATGATGGATCTGCCCGAAATCGACGCGCTTTTGGTGGAAATTGGGCGGGTGATCCGTCCGGGCGGGCATTTCGTGTTTTCCGTCCCTCATCCCTGCTTCAACTCCTCCGAGCCGCGCATGACTGCGGAGCTAGTAAATGTGGGCGGTAAGCCGCAGCAGCGGTTCGGCGTGGAGATCAGCAAATATCGCACGCCGTACGCTCTGCGATCGGTCGGTATATTGAACCAGCCCGAGCCGCACCGCCTATTTCATCGGTCGATTAGCACACTGCTGGGCGCCTGCTTTAAGGCGGGGTGGGTGGTCGACGGCCTGGCCGAGCCGGTGTTTGAAGGATCCGACGGCGGAAACGCATTTTCATGGAAGAAACGGGCAGACATCCCCCCGGCTATGGTGGTACGCCTGAGGGTCCTGTCATGAGAATGCCTAGAGATTTGCCATTTCACACTCGCTAAAGTGCCGTGCGCTACGGGGGAATTTAATATAGATTGATAAATGGGCATAAATTATCGGTCTTTTCCATTGCTGTTGGACGTAATTGAGTTAGTGTTAAGTGGTGGTTCGCAGTTTAACGCGTCGAGATTGCACGGACGATCGACAGTTTGGAGGTCCTCATGCGAAGCGTTCATATCAATAGTTTCGTTCGTTTAACCCGGAGTGTGCCGGAATTGAGCCTGCACCGCGGGGAGGTAGGCGTCGTGCGGAGCACCTGGTGTGCCCCTTCGGAGGTCTTCGAGGTGGAGTTCCATCCCCTCGGACAAGATACCCAATTGCGGGCGCTACTTGATTCGGACCAGATTGAAGTCGAAGACGGTCCACTTTTTGATGAGCGTCGGCAGAGGATGTCCACGGAGACACAGACCGCCTGAAATCAATTGGGCCTTCCGTTTTATTAGCCTGTGGCCAAGAGTGGGTATGGCCGCAGGCTCTATTTTTTCTGGTGGGAAGGTCGCTTACGCGTCCGCACTCCTTAGCATCAATTGATCGATATAGCGTGATTCAAACTCCGGGTCGAGATTCAGTTCAACCGCCTCGATAGTGGGGGCCACTTGGCTAAGCTCATCGAGCAATCCCGAATCCATCAAGCATAAGAAAGCGCCGGCCAGCGAGGTGTTTCCCACCGGCTGGATTTGTTCATAAGTGAAACCAGGCAACATCCCGCAGGCAATGGCCGACCGGCGGTTCAGGTGCGTGCCAAACCCCCCGGCCAGATAAACCGTTTTGATCTGTGCCGGTACTAAGGATTGTTGGGCCAGAAGCGTGAGGATGCCCGCGGCGATCGCGGCCTTGGCTTGCAGCAGGGCGGCGATGTCGTGTTGCGACACAACGATTGGCTGGTGTCCCGGGCCATAAGCCAGCCGGAACGCGGTATCATTGCCATTCCATCGCATCAGTCGCGAGGCAAAAAGATCGGCGCAATTCGTTTCAAACCGGCCCATGGCCGATAGCACGCCATTGGCATAAGCGGTGGCGAGGAAATCCACATAAGCCGACCCGCAGAGGCCGATCACCGTCCCATGCGGCCCGCCGATCATTTCAGAGTGAAACTTCTCGTCGTCCATACTGACGTGGCTGATGGCCCCGTCTGCGGCACGCATTCCTGAACTGAGGCGCGCACCTTCAAAAGCCGGCCCCGCTGCGGTAGCACAGCCAAGAAATTTCTCGCCGTGTTTGAGGACGATCTCGCCGTTAGTTCCAACATCCACCAGTAGGCTTGGTCCTTCGTCGTACAACATTCCCGTCGCCAGCACCCCGCCGGTGAGGTCAGCCCCGACGTATCCCGATGCGCCCGGCAGTAGATGGCAACTGATCCCCGCCAGTCGTTTGTCTGTGAAAATTTCATCCCCGTTCATCACGCGATGATCCAAAAACGCCGGCTTAAACGGCGCGGTGCCGATCGAGGTTGGATCGATCCCCGCCAGCAGATGCAGCATCGTGGTATTGCCGGCAATACAGACGCACCGCAGGTCCTGTATGTCAGCCCCAGCCGTCTCCATAGCCTCTTCCAGCAGCGGAAGGATCGTCTGATCGGCAATGGCCGCCTGCAACTGCGCGATCTTGTCTGGTCCGCCGGCGCAAAAGTTGATGCGCGTCAGCACGTCGTCACCAAGGTGCATTTGCTCATTAAAACTGGAAGTTTTGGCCAGCACCGATCCGCTGCGTAGGTCGGTCAGAATCAGCGCGACCGTGGTGGTGCCGATATCGATTGCCGCCCCTAGAATCGCCGGGACCGATGTATCGGCAACTTCCGTAACCAGTCGATGCCCCGGCCGTGTCTCGACCGTCACAAAGACTTGCGGTTCTCCCGTGGCCTTGTGCTGCATCGCCGGCGGGCAGATCACTTGCTGGCCGGGAAACCGTCCGGCCAGTTGCGCAGCGATGTCCGTCGGCTCGCGGACGTGAATTTCCTGCACCAACGGATCATGGGCTGCTGAAATGTTGATCTTATAATCACTGACGATCTGCGGCTGATGTTTGAGAAACGACCGCAGGGGGATGCGCACGCTGGCGAAGGATTGATTCAGTCGGTGCCGGCAGGCCTGGACGGTTTGTGGCGGATCGCCCGGCCGCGCGGCGACCGCAACCCGCGATTCGGCGTGGATCAATTTGCCGTCGAGCAATTCGACCAGGCAGCCGTCGCATAGCCCGCGACCCCCGCAGCGTGTGTTGAGCGGAAGCCCCGCGTGACGAAGCAATTCGCTAATAAGCGGATTGTTATCGGTGGGTTCGGGAGACAGGACATGGTGCTGTCCGTCGGCAAAGACCTCGAGCCGGCGCGCGTCGGCGGGGCGTTCAGCCATTGCGACCTGCCTTCACCGTCAATTTTACATCCACCGCTTCGACGATCCGGTCGTCCGCGGTCATTTTCACTTCCTGACCCGGGTTCAACACCAGAAATCGCTTCGCGTCCCAAGGCCCGGTCATCAAATCCTTCAGCAACTGAGGACAGCCTTCTTGCGCATCGAACTTCCAGCCCAGCCACTGCGCACACTGGCCGGTGTAAGAGACATCCTTGCTTGTGTCATTGACCCCCAGATCGACGAACGTCGCCCGGTCATAAGTCTGAAACCACGACTGCTCTGATTCCATGAGAAACTCCGCGTCCTCGTCGCCGAATTTCTCGCGGTATTGCTTGAGGAGTTTTGCGTGACGCTCCGGCCCCGGCGGGGTGTGACAGCGGTTCCATCCCGTCGAATACCAATACGTCCCCGGATGCTTTTTCACATACTCCGCGTATCGGTCCTTGTCCCCCAGCAACAGCGTGATGCAGTCGTGCGCCCGGGCCATCACCAGTTTGCAACGGCCAGTGACAACACCCTCCACGCCACGCGAGCAAAGCCCATAGCCCAGCGCGATCGCGTCGGCTTGGGGCACTGTCGCTTCCACTTTATCCACCGCGCGTTGAAGGCCCTCGCGCAGCTTGGCCGGCTCGTTATGCAAGCCCTGTTCGAGCAGTTCCACATGCACGACGTGCGGCAGATCGCGCCTGAAATGCGCGATCTCATCCCGAAGCACGTCACAGGTGATTACCGCGACTTTTGGGCTTGCAGCGTTTAAAAACATGTCCGATTCTGCGGAAAACATACTCGTTTCTGCTATTTAGGGATCCGGCACTGGACGCACGGGACCTTGCCGATACATTCTCTTCAGACAACAATATCCCATTATTCGTTTTCGTCCACTACGATTTTTTTTGGAGCCAAGTATGACCGTGCTGGAGCAATTGACCGAGGCCATCAAGAAGGGCAACCGCAATGACGCCAAGCGACTCACCCAGGAAGCCATCGCTGCTTCCACCGGTGCCCAACTCATTCTCGATGCCCTCGTCACCGGAATGGACGACGTGGGCCGCCGGTTTCAGACCAACGAAATTTTCGTGCCCGAAATGCTCATTGCCTCACGGGCGATGAAAGAAGCCATGGCCCTGCTCGAACCGTTGCTGGTGAAGGCGGGCATCAAGCCCGATTTCACCGCCGTCATCGGCGTTGTCCAAGGCGACCTGCACGACATCGGCAAAAATCTGGTGGCCATGATGTGGAAGGGTGCCAATTTCGGAGTGGTCGATCTGGGGACCAATGTCCCGGCCGACAAATTCGTCGCCGCCGTGAAACAGCATTCGGCGCGCGTCGTGGGCCTTTCGGCTTTGCTCACCACAACTATGCCGGCGATGAAGCAGACCGTGGCCGCCATCCGGGCCGCGGGGTTAACCGACGTGAAAGTGGTGATCGGCGGGGCACCGATTACGCAATCCTTCGCCGACGAAATCGGTGCCGACGGATTTGCCGCCGATGCCGCCAGCGCCGTCGATATCGTTCGCAAACTGGTCGTGGCCTAAGGATTTACGCGCGCCTCCGCCAGACCGGTGCTGCCGATTTCAGTGGTCCCCGGTTCGGAAGACCGTATCGCGGATCGCGCGGGAACCTGGAAACGCGGACGTCCTACCGTCGATAGCCCCTGTCCCAAATCGTCGTCGGCCGCGCATAACAAGAATCCGTTGGGAGTTTGGCCCCATGAACCGAGACGAGCTGATGAATTTGGCGCGCAAGGCGCATCGCGTGCCGATCGGTGCCGACCTGGTATTGCACGAACATGCCGATGCAGCGCAAATCCGGCTCGACGGCCCGCGGCTCGGTGCCGTTACCGTCGATGCCGCGCGCCGCTATGCAACTCCGCTGGCCATTCCCATCATGGACCTGACCCGCGAAAAGGAAGCCCTCCTCGAACTCCTCAATATTTCCAACCCCGGCGAGGAATATCACTTCGCCGAACTTCCGGGTGCGGAAAATATTGCGCATTTTGAAAAATCGCTGGCCGGCAGCCGCCTCACCCGCTCGCTTCAGGCCAATGTCGATGCTGTCGCCCATGTCGCGGCCCAACCCGACCTGATCCCCACCGGCATGTGCATCGGTCCGTTTTCGCTTTTGACCAAGTTGCTGAATGATCCAATCACGCCGGTGTTTCTTTCCGGTACTGAATCGACCGTTGAGGACCAACCGGAAATCAGATTACTGGAAACCCTTCTGGGCCTCACCACTCGCCTGGTGTGCCGCGTGATCGAACAACAGATCGATGCCGGGGCCAGGGTGATTGTTCTGGCCGAACCTGCGGCCAACAAAGTCTTCTTCTCGCCGGCGCAGATGCAAGCTGGATCGGACGCCTTCGACCGGTACGTCATAGGACCCAATCAGAAAGTTCGCAAGCTGCTCAAGGACGCCAATGTGGAACTTTTCTTCCACTGTTGTGGCGAATTGATCGACCCGATGCTCAAGGCGTTCACTACGCTCGACCCAGCGATTCTAAGCCTGGGCAGTTCGCGGGTGTTATGGAACGACGCACGCCTCGTGCCCGATTCCACGATCCTTTACGGCAACTTGCCTAGCAAGCAATTTTATTCCGATTCGCTCGTCAGCGCCGAGGACGTTACCCGGCGATCACATGAGTTGGCCGGTCGCATGAAGGAGGCGAAGCACCCGTTTATTCTGGGAAGCGAGTGTGACGTGCTGAGCGTCCCCGGCTGCGAATGCACTATCAAGGCCAAAGTGGCGGCGATGCTTGTGGAATAACCGCTATGCAGACACCGAAACTGCCGGCCATTACGTCAGAATCCGCGACCCCGCGCGTGCGCTTCGCCGGGGCGCTGGATCGACGCCCGCTGGCGGGCTTGGTCCCTCACTTTGAACTGGTCTTTTTTCTGACGATGGAGGCGTTTGGCAAGGTTCATCCCAGTCAACGAAACTACGCCCAGTGGTTACAGATGAAGGAGGCCGAACGAGAACTGCATCGCCGAGACATGGCGCAGCTTTACATCGCCACCTCCGAGCGTTTCGGCCACAGCGCCATCCTCTTGCATCCCAATCCCGGCGGCCTTAATGAAACACTCGAACTGGTAAAGCACATCCGCGAACTTTCTGGTGATCGTTATTTCATCCTCCGGCACGGCGATTGCACTTTCAGCATCCCCGACGGCGACCAAATGCCCGACTTCTGCTATCGCCTGGTTGACGAACCGGAAAAAGTACATGCCGAAGCCGCACGGAATGTCGAGTTTGCCATCCGCGACGCCGAAGTTTACGCCCGACAGGCCGGCGGGATCGATGGCTTCGCCCTGTGCTGCGATTATTGCTTTAACACCGGCCCGTTTCTGTCCCCCGGTCAATTCAGCGAGTTTATCACGCCTTATCTGGCGCGCCTGACTGATGCCTATCGCAAGCTGGGCTTTTATGTAATCAAGCACACCGACGGCAACATTATGCCGATCCTCGATCAGCTTGTGCAGACCAATCCTCACGCACTGCACTCGCTTGATCCGCAAGGCGGGGTGGACATCCGCGAGGTGAAGCGCCTCTATGGAGATCGCATCGCGCTCTGTGGAAATGTCGCCTGCAACGCGATGGATACCGGCACCGAGCGGGAGGTGATTGATTCGACCAGGTATGCCCTGCGTCACGGCATGCCCGGGGGGGGTTACATCTTTTGCACCAGCAACTGCGTCTACACCGGCATGGCGCTGCAACGCTACGAACTTATGCTCGACCTGTGGCGAAAGGAAGGCCGCTACGGGCCTGACGGATTAACCCCGGAGTCAGCATGAATGGATTTGAACGCCTTTCGGCCATGATGACGGGAAAGCCCGTCGATCATCTGCCGGTGATGCCTATCACCATGATGTTCGCCGCCGATCAGATCGGCCGGCCTTATGGTCAGTATGCCGCCGACTATCGAACGCTCGTCGAAGGGCAGTTGCGCACCGCCGAGAAGTTTGGTCTCGATCACGTATCGGCCATTTCCGATCCGGCCCGCGAGGCCGCTGACTGTGGCGCCAACGTGCATTATTTCGACGATCAACCCCCGGCGATCGACGAAGGGGACGCCCTCTTGTCCAAGCCACAAGCCCTGGCCCGACTGAAAATCCCGGACCCACTCGGTGGGGGCCGCATGCACGAGCGCGTGAAGGCCATCGCCGAATTCCGTCGGAAGGTCGGCGGGCAATTGTTGATCGAAGGCTGGGTGGAAGGCCCCTGCGCCGAATCGTCCGATCTTCGCGGGATTAATTCGCTGATGATGGATTTCATCGACGACGAGAAGTTCGTGCAGGACCTCTTTCTGTTGTGTACCGAAATGGCCGAACAATTTGCCGCTGCGCAGATTGCCTTCGGGGCCGACATCGTCAGCATCGGCGATGCCGCGGCATCGCTGGTCGGGCCGGAAATTTGCCAAAAGTTTGTCTTCCCGGCGGAAAAGCGTCTCGTCGATTTCATTCACCGCAAGGGTGCTAATGTCCGCCTGCATATTTGTGGCAACATCACTGCGATCCTTCCGCAGATGCATGATCTGGGCTGTGATATTATCGATCTGGGCTACCCGGTAAGCGTAAGAGCCGCGCGGGCCGCGATGGGCGCAAAGCAGGTGCTACTGGGCAATCTCGATCCAGTCCGAGAGGTGCGGAACAGTACGCCCGACGCGATCGCTGCGGCGCTGGGCGCGTGCTTCGCCGAAGCCGGCCCGAATTACATCGTGGCCGCAGGGTGCGAAATACCGCGCGACACGGCAGCGGACAATTTCGCTGCGTTCAGCAAATTTGCCGGATCCAACAAGCCCGCAAGAGGACACTGAGTGATTCCAAGTTGGTTCGCCATCAGACAGAAAAGAGCAAAATGAGCAAAGTGACAATGACGAGTCGGGAGCGGGTCAATCGCATGTTCGCCAGGCAGGATCACGATCGCGTCCCGCGACATGAATCGTTCTGGAGCGACACTATCGTTCGCTGGCAGGGGGAAGGTCTGGACGGGGGCCAACAGGAAGTTCTGGACCTTCTGCAAAGCGACATTTCGAGCCTGCAATGGCTCTGGCCGGCACCTTTTCCTGAGGGCGATAAGCGCATCAGTCAGGATCACGAGACGTATGTGGTCCGTGACAGCCACGGCAAGCTCCTGCGCTACTGGCGACATCGGAACGGCACGCCCGAGCATCTCGGATTCGATTGCGACACCCGTGAGAAATGGGAGAAGACCTACAAGCCGGCGCTGCTGGCCACGGGCCTCCAGCAAGACCCTGCGGCCGTTGCCCGCCATTACCAAGGCGCTCGCAAGAACGATAAGTGGGCGCATCTCACCACCGTTGAAGGTTTTGAAGAAAGTCGCTCGCTGATGGGCGACGAGATCTCACTGATCGCGATGGCAGAAGATCCGGAATGGATCATGGACGTTTCGAGCACGTTTACCGATATCGTGCTGATGAACCTTGATGCGATCATGGCCACCGGCATTCAACCCGACGGCCTGTGGGTTTATGGCGACATGGCTTTCAAAACTTCTACGATGTGCTCGCCGTCGATGTACAAGGAATTGATCTGGCCCGACCACAAACGCATGGCCGATTGGGCGCACGCCCACCGCATGAAGTTCATCTATCACACTGACGGCGACATCAACAAAGTCATGGACCTCTACATCGACGCCGGCTTCGATTGCGTCCAACCGCTTGAGGCCAAGGCCAACATGGACATCCGCAAACTCTGCCCGGCTTATGGCGATAAGTTGGCGTTCTTCGGGAATGTCGATGCAATGGTGATGGCAACCAACGATCTGGCCGTGATCGAACAGGAAATCGCCGCCAAGCTGACGGCGGGCAAGAAAACCAAAGGATATATCTACCACTCGGATCATTCAGTCCCGCCGAGCGTGAGTTGGCAGACGTACCAGGCGATCATCGCCATGCTGGACAAGCATGGGTGGTATGAGTGAGATGGCCGGTCAAGCACCAAGTCGCTATCAAGAGCGGAGAGAACCAATGACCCCACGGGACCGATGGCTGGCGCTGCTGGATGGGAGGCCGGCCGACCGCATACCGACGGACTACTGGCGCACCGCCGAGTTTCATGCGAAGCTGGTCGGCGCCCTGGGCTGCGATGGCGAGGACCTGTTACTTCGCCTGGCCATTGATACGCCGCGCACGTTTGGTCCCCATGCGCTTCGTCACCACCATCCGGACGATCCCAAGGCGGACATCTGGGGCGTGCGCCGCCGGCGGATCAACTATGGATCGGGAGAATACGACGAGTTCGATTCACAACCGCTGGGCAACGCGACCACCGTTTCCGACGTGCATGCTTTCAAATGGCCAAGCCCCGACGATTTCGATTACGCCGGCCTGAAGAATCGACTGACGGCCGATGATCGATACCGCGTGGTGTTCGTCGGCCACTACGAGCCATTCCTCCTGTATTGCGCGATGCGCGGCATGCAGCAGGCGTACGAGGATTTCGTGATCTCCCCTGAGATTGCCGAGGCCGCGCTTGGGCATATTTTCGATTTTCACTACGAGATGAACCGCCGATCCTGGGAGGCAGCCGGCGGCAAGGCCGACGTCTTTTACCTTGCCGAGGATCTGGGCGGGCAGCACGGTGCGCTTTTCAGCCTCGATCACTATCGGCGCTTCCTGTTACCGGGGCAGCGCAAGATGGCCGAGCTGGCACGATCCTTCGGAATCCGCTGCTTCTATCACACCGACGGGGCCGCCCGGACGTTCCTCCCGGACCTGATTGACGTTGTGGGCATCAACATCCTCAACCCGCTTCAGTGGCGTTGCCCGGGAATGGATCTGGAAGGCCTGGTCCGGGACTTCGGGAAGCGCATGATTTTCCATGGAGGGATCGACAACCAGCAGACGTTGCCCTTTGGTACCATCGACGACGTCCGCCAGGAGGTTCGTTCGGTGGGGCGGATCATGGAGCGTGCGCGGTGGATCTGCGCTCCGTGCCACAACATCCAGGCCGTCGGCCCGGTGGAAAATGTTCTGGCCATGTACGAAGAAGTGGGCAAGGTCAATCTTTGTCGGTAGGGACAAAAGCTCTCACCGCTTGCAGGTTCGAGGCGGCGACTTTATGCCCGATGAAGTCGTGGTCGAATGTCTCCGGTGGAAAGCGGTGAACGTTTTGTATTGGGTCTCTAGCTTTCGAGCCTCGCGTCGCAACTGCACGGAGGGTTCCGGGCAGCGAGCGAGGCCATCAGGCAATTGAACCTGCGGTTCGGATTTAATTACGAATGTGCCGGAAGACAGAAAACCCGCAGTCGTCCGGCCATGAAGCACTAACTCTCTCAATGGAGATCAAGATATGAATTTCAGACAACGTTTTGGCGCCACCATGCACTACGGCCCTCGAGATCGCGTGCCGCTTTGTGACTTCAACTACTGGGATGAAACCCTCCCCGAATGGCGCAAGCAGGGGCTGGACCCGAAGTGGACTCAGCGGAACATTGGCGACTACTTCGGGCTTGACGTGAGCATCGCCGGGGGGGAACCGCCGTTCTGGAGTACGGGTGTTGGCAATTGCCTGACCCCGGGCTTCGAAGCGGCTATTGTTCAGGACGACGGCGACGAATACACCCAGATGCAATGGGATGGCGTACTCGTCCGCAAGCAGCGGTCGAGCGTTTCCATTCCGATGCACGTCGGTCACACGCTGGTGGATCGTGAAAGCTGGCTGAAGCACTACAAACCCCGCCTGAATCCGGCCAGCCCGGCGCGCATTCCTGCCGACTGGGACAAGCGCGTCAAAATATGGACCGACCCCAACCGCGATCACCCCGTCTTCGTCAATGGCGGAAGCCTTTTTGGATGGATACGCGACTGGATGGGCATTGAGAATCTCTCCCTGGTGGTTTACGACGAACCGGCTTGGTTTGAAGAGATGATCGAAACCGTCGCGGACCTGCAAGTGGCCATGCTGGAGAAGGTTTTTGCCACGGGCGGGCAGTTCGATGGCTGCAGTATGTGGGAAGACATGTGCTACAACGCGGGCCCGTTGCTCGGCCCAAAGCATTTCAAGCAGTACCTTGTGCCGCACTACAAGCGTATCGCCAGCCTGTGCCGCAAGCATGGCGTGGATGTCATATGGCTGGACTGCGATGGCAAGATCGATGACCTGCTACCCATGTGGCTGGAGGCGGGCATCAACTGCATGTTCCCCATCGAGATCGGCAACTGGGGCGCCGACCCCGTGAAATATCGCCGGCAATACGGCAAGGAACTGTTGATCCAAGGCGGATTTGATAAGCACATTCTGGCAAGATCGCGGAAGGAAATCGATGCCGAAATCGTTCGGCTTGATCCGCTGGTGCAGGAAGGCGGGTTCATCCCCTTCTGCGATCATCGCGTGCCGCCGGACGTTCCGTTGGCAAATTATCTCTATTATTTGGAACGCGCCCGGGCCGTTTGGGCCCGCGGGATAAACCTAAAGCCAGTGGGATGGACTGCCGGGGTGAGCTGATTAAATTCCAGCACCCCTGCGGTCGATCAATCTTTTGCGTCGCGGCATTATAATTTTCCGCCCCGCAGAAAATATTCCATCAGCTCGTGCCCGTGTTCAATTTTTAGATCACTTGCAGCGGCGTTTTTCTCGCTGTAGGGCAGCTTAATGCGGCCATGCACCTTTGTTCCGGCCATGGCAAAGGGGACAGGTGCATAGCCATGCTTGCGCGTGGCGATGTTCGTCGGATGATCGGGCATCACCAGAATGCGCCATTCGGGATATTGTCGAATTTCATCGAGAACCGGCCCGACCACGTGTTTGTCGATAGCTTCAATCGCTGCCACCTTAGTTTTCCAATCGGCCTGATGGCTGGCTTCGTCCGGGGCTTCAATATGACTGAATACCAGGTCGTTTTGGTCCAGCATTCTGGCCGTCTCGCGGCCTTGGCCGGCATAGTCGGTGTCGTGAAAACTGGTCATGCCCGGCACTTCGTGGACGGACCAGCCCAGCAGCACCGCCAGGCCGCGTAATAAATCAACCCCGGTAATCATGCAGCCTTTTTCAACACCGAAACGGACTTCGAACTTGGGCATGTTCGGGGCGTGTCCCTGGCCCCACAACCACACCTGCGTTCCAGGATTGTTACCTGTCTCGCGGCGCACCTGGTTAATTTCGTGATTGGCAAACAGCTCCCGCGATCGGTCCATGATCCTGCGGAGCATTTCCGACCCCGCTCCCTTCGGCAGATATTTTGCGGCCGGCTCTTCGGGGATTTCGTGCGGCGGGCGCGTAACGACGTCAAACTCTTGCGCTCCTCGGTACACCAGCAGATTACGATAACTCACCCCCGTGAAGAACTCGAAGCCCGGCAGCGATAACGACTGCTTCAAATCGCCGATCAGCCCGGCGGCCTCGGCGTCGGTAATGCCACCGGCCGAGTGATCCTTCATGATCCCATCCACCACCGTCACGAGATTGCAGCGAAATACCCAGTCGGTGGGCGCAAGCGGGATGTTCCTGGCCGCCGCTTCCAAAGGCGCACGCCCTGTGTGATACACCTTCGGGTCATAGCCCAGCAGGCACATGGTGGCTACGTCCGATCCCGATTCAAAACCATCCGGCACCGTGCGGGCCAGCCCTTGCCGGCCTTCCAGCGCGATCCGATCCATGTTAGGCGTGTGCGCCGCTTCCAACGGCGTGCGGCCGTTCAGTGCAGCCAAGGGTTCGTCAGCGGCTCCGTCGGGAATGATGATGGCGTATTTCATAAGTGCAAATCCTCACGCTCAACGCTCGGCCTGCAATGCAGCCCATGTCGGCCAACTTCAGTTGCCGGCAAACTCTTTCGGCTGATCGATCACCCGCAAACAGACCGTCGGGGCTTGGATCGTCTTAAGGGCGTCAAGCTGCATCACCGATCTCCGCACGGAGCCTTCATTGGCCAGATGCGTGGTGATGACAATCGGCACGAACTGGTTGAGATTGGCCTCATGCTGCAAAATCGCCGACAGGCTGATGCCATTCTCACCCAAAATGCGCGTAATCTGCGCCATGACGCCGGGCACGTCCATCGCCATCAGCCGCAGATAATATCGCGACTGAAGCTCTTCGATCGGCAGCACCCTTGGCGGTCGATTCGCCGCCGAAAATACGCTTAGCTGCTTAAAGGCCAAAGGCGTTACGCCCAGAGCCACGTTGACAATATCGGCGACGACCGCGCTGGCAGTCGGCAACTGGCCAGCCCCGCGGCCATAAAACAGCGCGTGCCCCAGCGCGCTTCCATAAACACTGACCGCGTTGAAACTCCCGCTCACGTCCGCCAGCACGTTGCCCTTATGAACCAGCGTCGGATGCACCCGCAACGCCAGTTGATCCCCATGCACCCGCTCGGCGATCGCCAGCAGCTTTATGACATACCCCATCTCCGCAGCGTACTTGATGTCGATGTCCTGCAAACGATCGATGCCCTCCACGTGCAGGTCTCTTTCCGTAACCCGCGCGTTAAACGCCAGGCTGGCCAGCACCACCAGCTTCTGGGCCGCGTCGCGCCCGCTTACGTCCAATGTCGGATCGGCCTCGGCAAAGCCTTCCTTCTGCGCCTGCTTCAAGGCCTGCTCATAGCTCCAGCCGTTCTGGGTCATCTTGGTCAGGATGAAATTGCACGTCCCATTGACGATCCCCACCAGCGCATCGATCCGATTGGCCACCAGCGACCGCATGATCGCTTCGATGATCGGAATTCCCCCGCCACAACTGGCCTCAAACGCGATGCACGCATTGTTCTCCTGCGCCAAGGCAAACAGTTCCGGCCCCCGCTGCGCCAGCAGGCTTTTGTTTGCTGTCACCACGCTCTTGCCCTTGCTGACGGCATATTCGATGTATTCCCGCGCCGCCGACGTGCCCCCGATCAGTTCAACCACCACGTCCACGTTCGGATCGTCAATCGCCGCCCGGGCGTCGGTCGTTAGCGGCAGGTGATCCAGGCCCCGCGCCTTGCTCTTATCGCGTACGACCACATGGCGGATGTCAAAAGTCATCCCCGTGCGCTCGCGCAGCAACTGCCGCTGCTCGGCCAGGATTCTGACAACCCCGCTCCCAACCACGCCACACCCCAGCAACGCCACGCCAATGGTTTTTTCGCCCATATTCACCTGCAAAAAAGTAGTCCCGAAATGTAAGAGTAGCCCCAAGCGGAATCAAGCCAAAGCCGGTCGCTGCAAGCGTCGGATCGGGCACGAAAGATCGAACCGCCCGATCCCCTGCTCCGGCTTGACACCACTTTCGAGCCATTTATAGTGCCCGGATCGATTGGGGATTGGTGTAACGGTAGCACAGCAGACTCTGAATCTGCTTGTCTAGGTTCGAATCCTAGATCCCCAGCTTTCCCGCCCGTGGTGATCGGATGTGACAGCCGCGACGCAATGTGCTTTTCGCCCACGCCTCCCGGGTCAGTCTCAGACCCTGAAACCGTGACAGGTCCGCTTTTTCAGAATGCTCGCGCATTTTTGTTGACGGAGCGCCCGCCCCAACGGAAATGTTATGATCTTCAGTAGCCAATGTCGGACTTGTCCCGTTTCTGCGGCCTTACGATTCGAGGTGGCTGATGAAGGGCATTTGCATTGTATTAGCAACGCGGCTTTTACGCGCGGTGGGCTTGGCGTGCTTGCCCGGCTTGGTGGTGCAGGCCGCGGGGCCGGGTTCGCGGCCAGCCTTGCCGCCCGATTCGGCGCCTGCGACCGCGCCGGTTGATTGCGTATTTGGCACGCTGCAAAGCCGCGTGGAGCGGGCGGGCAGCAATTATCGTGCCGGGGTGCGCTTGGCGACGGTGGCCTTGGCCTGGGATCGATATGAACCGCAAGTCGGCCGGTTTGATCCCGCATATGCCGCCGAAGTTAAACTCCGCTTGGCGGAGTTTCGCCGGGCGGGGATGAAGTTGATGCTCGATCTGGGCATGCAGTATCCGCCCGCATGGGTGCGTGATCTGCCGCAGGGGCGCTTCGTCAATCAGTTTGGCGCCAGCTATAACGAGGACGCCAAGCCCGGTGCCAACGGTGCCAATGCCGTCTTCAGCCAGGCCGTGCGACAGGCGCAGGCCGATTACCTTTCGCGGGCGTTTGCCGACCTCGGAACCGATTTTCTCATCGTTCGTCTGGGTTGGGGATATTACGGCGAGCTGAATTATCCGATCCACAATTACCGCGGTCATAAGAACTGCTACTGGGCTTTCGACGATGCTGCCCAAGGCAAGGTTGTTGGGTTGCCCGATGGACTCAAGCCCTGTCCCGTGCCCGGCTGGCAGCCCGGCACACCCACCGCCGATCACCGCTCGGCTCGACAGTTCCTCGATTGGTATATGGGCGCCCAGAAGGATTATCACGACTGGCAGATCGCGACGGCCCGGCGGTTTTATGCCGGGCAGTTGGCGATGCTTTATCCGTCCTGGGGCGTGCGGCCAAGGCAGTTGGACGATGCCATTGCCGGCGATCTGGCCGGCCAGACTTCGCCAGAGATCAACGGCGAAGTGCAGCGCGGGTTTGACTTCGCCCGGTTCATCGCCGGGATCAACGACCCCGAGGTGATCATCTATTGCACCTGGCTGGATGCCGATCCGAAGTTTGGCGATGACAACGCGGCCGATACCGCCCGCTGGTCGCCGGTGCATTATCTGTCTCACCTGGCCGGCAAGCACCGGCCACCCCTGCCGGTTTGGGCCGAAAACACCGGCCCGGGCACGCCGGCCGCGATGAAACTCTCCTTCGACCGCGTACGCCAATTCCATGTCGCCGGGCTGGTGTGGGCATTTGAAGGCGATCTATATGAGGGCAAACACGCCGGACTTGAGGACTATCTGCGATTCATCAGTGGGGTTCAGATCGGCAAGAGCAAGTAAGCCCGCAGGGGCTGACGGGCTGGAGGAGCGCGGCTTTGGCGATAAAGGGTGATGTCTCACGCCATGGGCTGAACCCTGAAGTGGCCACTATGGACGGCGCATTCCCCTGTTCTAGCAAGTGCAAAACGCCGAACGACGAAGGAGACGCCGTTGCAAGATTCATTGGCATTAGCTTACGAACGTCTAATCCCCGCATCCGTGATCGGTGGCACCAAACACTTTGCGCTTTAGGCAGTACAATGATTGTCATCTGATTCACGGCCAGAGGAATGAGGGTGCTTCGGGAATGACTTCGGTTGAGGCGTTGGCGGATTCATCGATTGTTAGTACGCCGGCGCAGGCCGGGCGGGTGGGTCGTGCGCGCCGGGCTTGGCGGTGGCTCGGCTGGGTGGGGGCGGCGGTGCTGGTGATGGCCCTATTGCAGGCCGGGCTGAGCCTGCGCGAATGGTGCTGGACCGTGCCAACGGGCCTGCGCTTTCAGGCGGACATCCAAAATGCGATGGGGTGGGGCGGAGAGATCGTTCGTACGGCCCAATATCAGGCCGGCAAGCCGGGCCAGCCCATCAACTGGCGGCAGTTTCTTTCTTCGTATTATCGCGCGTATGACCGGGCGGTGACGTCCAGTCGACAGTCGGGGCGGTTCGGACTGGATTATCCTCCGCTACGACTGCTGGTGATGAGCGCGTGGATGAAAACCGTTTCTGACACCGAGCCGAACCTGCCCGGATATCGCGACGAACTGGTTCGCCCGCTGTTGCGCGTGAATACTTCGATAGAGCTTTTTGGTGCCGTGGGGGTTTTTCTTCTGGTTCGACATTGGCGCAAGCGCACGGACGAGGCCGATAGGCTCGCGTATTCCGGCGCGGCCGCGCGGCCAAAGAAGTTCCTCGCCGGGTCATCGCTGATCGCCCTGCTGGCGGGCACGCTCTACTGGTTCAATCCCGCAGTGCTGATGAACGCGCACGTCTGGCCGCAATGGGATAGCTGGCTGATTCCATTTTATATCTGGGCGATCTACATGGCGCTGCTAAATCGGTGGGCGGTGGCCGGGGCGTTGTTGGCCGTGGCCGTATTGTTGAAGGGGCAGATGCTGCTGGTCATGCCCATGCTGGTGCTTTGGCCGATTTTTTCGGGGAAGTTTCGTGCTGCCGGCTGGCTGCTGGCGGGGTTCGGTCTGGCGATCGGGCTGATCGTGCTGCCGTGGCTCATCGAGTGGAACTTCAACTGGTATCACGTGGGCATTGCCTACGGGGCCAGCCACTGGCCCAACATGAACAACGGTGAAACTTATAACGTGGCGTCCATTCTCGGCAATCGCTACGGTTGGCGGCCCACCGATCTGGTAGACCTTCCGCGCTGGCTCGTCTCATCGGGACACATGGATCTCAATTCGCTGTGTCGCATCGTCTATGGGCTGGTGCTGGTGATCTGTGCTTTTGGGGCATCGCGGCAACAGCGCCAGCGCGACCGCCATCTGTTTATCGCGCTGCTGGCGCCGTGGATTCTGCTGTATTGCATTAATCTGCAAATGCACGAGCGCTATCTGGTCTGGATCGGTGGACTGAGCGCGATCCTGGTCGCGGTCAGCGCGGGATGGGGCCTGATGGGTTTGTTGATCGCCGTCATCGCCACCGTGCCCATGATGCGCATCCGCGACGGGGCGGTTCAGCAGGATTGGCCGCTATGGGACAAGTTTCTCAACGGTCTTTATCCGGGGCTGGGCTGGGCAGTGCTGCTGCTGGGGGCGATCTTTGTCTATTTCAGTCTCGTGACTTTTCGCCCGGGGCCTCTTAGTCTTTGGCGTCGCAAAAGCTGGGGAAAATACCCTTAAAGGACGCTGGATATGAAAGTGAAGTTGCTGGACCTTCAAGCGCAGTACCTGCCCCTCCGAACGGAGATTCGCAAGGCCATCGACGAAGTGTGTGACGCCCAGTCGCTGATTTTAGGGCCGCACGTCGAGAAGTTTGAAAAGAATCTGGCCACCTATTGCGGTACTAAGCACGCCATCGGTGTGAGCAGCGGAACCGATGCCCTGCTGTGCGCCCTCATGGCCATCGGCATCAAGCCCGGCGATGAAGTCATCTGCCCGTCGTTCACGTTTTTCGCCACCGCAGGGTCCATTGCCCGGCTCGGCGCGATCCCGGTCTTCGCCGATATTGATCCGCGGACGTTTAACATCGATCCCAAAGGCATCGAGAGAAAAATCACCTCAAAAACCCGCGCGATTCTGCCGGTTCATCTGTTCGGCCAGACCGCGGGCATGGACGAGATCAATGATCTTGCCTGCCGGCGCGGCCTGCTGGTCATAGAGGACGCGGCCCAGGCCATCGGCGCCAAGCGCCATGGAAAACCCGCCTGCTCCGAAGGCTTCATGGGCTGCCTGAGTTTCTATCCGACCAAGAACCTTGGCGGATTTGGCGACGGCGGGGCGATCTGCACCAACGACGACAAAATGGCCGAGGTGTGTCGCAAATTGCGGGTGCATGGTTCGGGGCATACCTATTACCATGAGATGATCGGCGGGATGTTTAGATTGGCCGCGATTCAGGCCGCAGTGCTGGACGTGAAGCTCAAGCATCTTGATGCCTGGCACGAAGCCCGCCGGCGCAATGCCGGTATTTATGACCGGGCCTTTGCCGGCAGCAAAGTCGTCGCCCCGTTTGTCGAAGAAGGCAATTACAGTATTTACAATCAGTATGTGGTGCGCGTTCCCGACCGGGATCGAGTGCAGAAGGCCCTGGCCGAAAAAGGTGTGAGCAGCGCGGTCTATTATCCGCTATGCCTGCACCAGCAGCCCTGCTTTGCCTATCTCGGTGCCAAGGGCGCGGATCTGGCAGAAAGCGAAAAGGCCAGCCGCGAGGTGCTGGCCCTGCCGGTTTATCCCGAACTTCCCGAGGAACAGGCGCATTACGTCGCAGCATCGTTGCTGGCGGTGGTTTAGCGCGCCGAGTGCCGCTTTTTTCCCGCACGCGGCCCACTTCCCCGACTAATTTTTGGCCGGATTTGCGAACCCCGCAAATAGCACGGCGTTGCGCATCAAGTCAACCGCGCTTTCCGGTGAATATCCGATTACGCCGTCGGTTTCGGCCCCGGTCAGTCCGAAAGTCAGGTCTTCTTTCGAAAAAATTACGCCCAGTCGCCCGTCGACGAAAATCCCCAGCAGTCGGGGCAGGCGCGTCCGCGGCAGGTGCTCGTCGGCCCACCGCCGGTAGGTCACTTCCGTAATCTTCTTTCCGCCAAAGCCGGCACCGGTGTAAAGCGGATGGTCGATGGGAATCGGCTTGATGAGTTCACCGATAAACGCCCGCTGAAGGATGTTCTCCAGCGCGTTGCCCGTGTCGCGCGATCCTCCGGCCACGTCCACCAGCAGCGTGCCTCCTCCGCGGATGAAATCCCGCAGCGCCTTGTCCTGCTGCAGCGACAGTTCGATCGGATCGGTCGCGGTGAGATGGGCCAGTTTCACGCGATTGCCGAAGCCCACGTCCCCGCCGGGGACGATCTCCGCCAGACGCACGTCCACTTTCTGGTCGTTCCACAGGAGGGTGGCCAGACGGTCCCAGGCGTAGGGTTCGGGGTTCCAGTTGGCACCGATTTTTATGCGCGCCACGTTCACTCGCCGCTCCGGCTCGAGCGAGAGGTCTTTCGTGACGACCTCGTGCTCGCCCTTATATTTCGGGTTGGACCGGCCATTGGAATACGGAATGAGATTCCCGACGATAAGGCAAGGCGATTCGCGGCTGGCCTGCACCGCCGCTGCGGGGGAATGCCACCGCGCCGGCAGATCGCCATTGGGCAGCAGCACGATCAGCTCACGCACGCCGTTGCTCAGCGCTTGCACGTCGGATTCCAAGTCCTTCACCTGAAAATTGCCCTTCAGAAGGAAGTGATCCGCCGGAAGGTTTCTAAATGCGTACCCGGGAAACATTTTCGCGGCCAAGGCAACCACGCTATTGGCAAACTCCTTGCTTCCCCCCTCCTGCGCCGTCAGCAAAAGCCCGCCTTGCAGTAAATACTGCCGCAGTTTTTCGGTTTGGGCGTCGTCCAGCACCAGCGGTTCGTTGCTGGCGGCATACAGCACCGGCGCTTCCTGCAAATCTTCAAGTGGCTGATCGATATTCACCACCTGCCAGTTTACGTGCCGCTCGATCTGCTGCCGCAACCACTGGATCATCCGCGAAGCGTCGCGCGGGCGATTGTTCCATCGGCCCGGGGACTGAAGCTTCTGCAACGGCACCGGGTCACGCCCGCGGGCCAGGAACAGCAGACCGAAGGCCGTGTCTTCAAATTCCCCGCCGCTGCCCCACCACGATCCCTTGTCGCTTTGGGTTTCGATGAGAAAACGCGCGCCCTGGTCAAACCAGACGTGCTCGCCAAAGCGCGTCAGCCCGCTTGCTTCACCCACTCGCTCATAACCATAAAGCATGTAGTGAACGAAGAATGTTGTGCCGACGTCGTGAGGGACGCCCCGCCATTTGCCCCAGGCGGCTTTGGTCTCCTTCGGCTTGACCGGCGAATCCTTACCGGCGTTGTAGGCGATCGAAAAATTCTTCTCCAGCCAGGCCAGACCGGCGTCGATGTGCTTGTTCTCATAAGGCTTACCCAGCATCAACGCGTCCTGCACGCGAATGAAATCTTGCGTGATAAACATGACCGTCAGCCCGGCGGCGGTCATCGATGCCGTCGATTCCTTGCCGGCCAGATACGGCCAACCCCCGTCGGCGTTTTGCATTCCCTGCCACGCCCCCTCGATCCGCTTCCAATAGTCCCGCGAAACCGGCACCCCGGCGCCCGTGGCATACCACACGCCCAGGGCCGCGTACTGGCTGTTGGACAGGTCCGGCCGCTCGCCCACCCAGGTCGTGCCTGCCTCCGTTGGCAGGCCGTAGGTATACAGCCCGGCATTCGGCCCTTCGCCAAAACCCATTTCGATCAAAGCCCGCACGTCGGCACGCAGTGCTTCCCGCTTGCTGGCGCCGATCATCGACAGCACCGCGGCCCGCATCGACCGGCTATAGGTCATGCGCGCCTTTTGTTTTTGCAGGAACTCAAGGGCTTTGACAATGATGGGCGACGAACGGTCTTCCCCGGCCGAGAGCAGCGCCAGCGTGACCAGCCCCGTGCGCCCGCCATCGGGATCGGGATGCGCATTGGCCGGTGGATGCAGCCTGTCCGAAATCGTTATGTTCGGTTCCTTTGTCCAGCTTCCGTCGGCATTCTGCCGGGTGCGCAGGAAATCCATGGCCCGGCGGATTGCCTTGTCCACTTCGGTATTGAACGGCCCGTGCGGGGCCTCGGGCACCGATGTCGGTTCCACTGCGCGGGCACCACCGGCCAACAGCAGCAGGCAAGTCAGGCCGATGCAAATCAGTCGCTCGAAAATCATCATGCCAATGGCTCTTTCCGGCCTTTGCCCGGCGGGCGGCGGCCCTGGCTCACGTCTTCTTCCAACTGGGCCTTGCGACGCAGAATATGATGATAGTGCTGCGCAAACCGGTGCGCTTCGTCACGACAATATTGCAGCAATTTCAAGCCAAGGTGATTCCGCCCAAGCCGGATCGGTTCGGCCCGGCCTTGAACGTAAATCAACTCCTCCTTCTTGGCCAGCGAAATCACCATCGGCGGCTTCACGTCCATCGTCTTAAATACGTCCATCGCCGCGTGCAACTGCCCCAATCCCCCGTCGATCAAAATCAGATCTGGATACAGTTCCTGGCTGGTCCCGGCCTCCCGATATCGCCGGCTCACTACCTCCTGGATGCTCAGAAAGTCGTTGTTTCCCTGCCCGTGCTTAATTTTGAATCTGCGGTATTGGTCCTTGAAAGGCAGTCCGTCGATAAAGCACACCTTGCTGCCCACCATTTCCCCGCCTTGCAGGTGGGCGATGTCGATCCCCTCGATAATCCGCGGGGGTTCGGGCATCGCAAGAGCGCTTTGAAGCTCGGCCATGCCTTCCCGAGGATTTTTTACGAACGACTCAGGCTGCCAATAGGTTTCATCGCCAAGGGCCGCGCGCGCGCCCAGCGCGTTGAGCGCCTTGATCTCGTCACGCAGCCTCGCGGCGCGCTCGAAGTGCATTTCCTTGGACGCTGCGATCATTTCCTGTTCCATCTGGCTCAGGACGTCCTTTTTATCCCCTTCGATGAAGCGAATCAGCCGCTGGATGTCCTGCCGATAGGTGGTCTTGTCGATTCTGGCGGCGCAGGGCGCGCTGCATTGCTTGATCGGATGGAGGATGCACGGCCGGAAAAACCTGCGGGATTCGTCACCTTCGGCAATCTCCAGGTGACACGTGCGGAATTTGAACGCTTTTTGCAACAGCGTGACGGCCTCGCGGAGGGCACTGACACTGGTGAACGGCCCGAGCAATCGCGCTTTTTCGCGCGGCTCGCGGGTCACATACACCCCCGGAAACTCCTCGTCCGTCGTGATCATCAAATAGGGATACGACTTGTCATCCAGCAGGCGGGCGTTGTACTTCGGTTGAATGTCCTTAATCAGCCGGTTTTCCACCAGCAGGGCCTCAACTTCGCTGTCGGTCTGAAGGATTTCAAAATCGACAACGTTTTCGACCAAGCCGGATTTCTTGTGTTCCAGCCTGGTCGAGGCTTGAAAATAGCTGACGACCCGATCGCGCAAACTGGCGCTCTTGCCTACATAGATGACCCGCCCCTTGTCATCCTTCATCAAATAAACACCCGGCGCCTTGGGAAGCTGCCGGGCTTTTTCGGCTAGTTTTTGAATCCGCTCGTCCATGAAGGTACGAGGGATTGTTGCGCACGATTCGCCGGTTTGCCACTGCCCGCGCGATCTAAATCACGCGATCAGCTTAAGCCGGTTGGCCTTGCAGGCCCGCTGGAAGCCGGGAATCACATAATCCCGAGCCACCACGTCCCAGCTCATCTGTGCGGCCAAGGCGTGCCCGCGATCGATATAGGCTTGGAATTCCTCCGGCGAGCGGGGCAGTCGGGCGATTAACTCGCTGGCCACCTTCTGCGCAACGGTATGTTCCACCGCGTCCCGCTGCGGCTTGCCGATGTTCAGCATCTGTTCGGCCCGCAGGCTCCGGTCGGGCAGTTCGGTGTAATCGGCGACGATCACGTTCGGGGACGGCTTGCCCCCAGTGGCCTTGGCCACAAATCCGGCGCAGCCACAGCATTCGCTGAAAACGCAAATCCCGCCAAAACTGATCGGCTCCACCTGCGCGATGCCGAACGGTTCATAAATGCTCTGGCCAAACTCCACGTCCGAACCCTTGCGGATGTCCATGAATTCCATGTCCGCGGGCATCCGGTCGCCGCAGAGCTTGCGCTCGAATCCGAACTGGTTGATGAAAACCACCTTGATGTTGCGGCTTTGGGCATTGAATTCCTGCACGCCCTGGTAATAGACCGCTTCGCCGTTGCTCATGTCCGGCAGGCCTTCGCGATGCACGACCGGCCAGCGATAGTGCTGTTCCATTTGGCGGATGTCGTCGGCCCTTCGGCACGGAAGCTCGGTCGTCAGGGCAAACAGCACGGCAGTCTCGTTTCTTGCCCGGAGGTCCTTTTCCATACATTCCAGCACGCGTAAATCCCGCCACAGGCCCTTGCTGGGCACCAGGCGCGTGACGTGGCTGAAAACATAATCCGGCTCAAACTTCAGGAGCGTATTGCAGTATTTCCGCAGTTTGTTCCGGCTGTGCATCTTTTCTTCAACGCTGATTTTCCAGCAGGGCACGCCGTTATAGGCCACCTGCGCATTAACGTGCATGAAATCCGGCCCGAGGAAACGCATTTCCTTAAGCGTGTAATCGCCGACGGCAAAGATGTTGTCGAAAAACCGCGTGGCCTTTACCAGCGCGTGCTTGTAATAGCCGGACTGATCGCCGAAGACGTCTTCGACAAAATGCCCGCCCACCATCGCGGCCCGCATGGCGTTGTAGAACATGGTGTCGTGGCCGGGGTGGCCTTCGACGATCCGCCGCATGGTGGCGCACTCGTGGGCATGGAAGATCGTGCGGAAGTTGGCTTTTTCGCCTTCCAGTATCGCGGCCAGGCAGGTCGGCACGCCCATGTATTCGTGCGACAGGATCACGCAAGGTTCGATGCTGCTGCTGGCCCCGATGGCATGTAGCGCCGCAATGGCCGGCGGGCCAAGGCGCATGTACTGCTCGAAATCCCAGATCGACTCGTATTTTGAACTGTCGATCCCGAATTTGCTCCACAGTTCGTACTTGAAGATACCCAGCTTGGCGGCATCAAACCTCGCCACGTCCAGCAGCAGCACCTCCGGAGTCGCCGTCACCCCGCTGGCCTTGTCGACGAATTTGCGACGGCCGTAGATGATTCCCACACCAAATTCCTGCTCGATCTGCCGAAATTTCGATGCCAAAGGTGATCGAAAAAGCGAATCGATGCTGCTGTAAAGCACTTCGCCGCCAGCCCCAAGCCGCTGGTCGCCGCGCTCGTCACCGGGCCAGAAGGGTCCGACAAGAATGTTCCGCGGGGCCGATTGAAGATAGGTTTTACTGGTCAACAGCCCCTGAAGGACCGCGCCAATTCCACCAATTTTTTGAATCGCTTCGTGTGTGACATGAACAACTGTTTGCATAAGTCAATTACCTCAAAAACCTCTGAAGGTATCGGCAGCGCGTCCCACCCGGCAAGAGCGCCGAAAGCTGATTGGGGCAAAATTGTCACTTATCAGACGCTGGCGGTAAACTTTGGTTGGGAAGGGCAACGGAAATCCTCCGGCATCGCTCCGACCGAGTTAGATGGAGATACGTCGATGACTCAGCGACTGACCGAACCGACCGCCGAAGTTGCGCTCCTCACCAGCCGGCTGGTCTGTATCGCGATGATTCTGGGGCAGGTGGTCTTTTTGGGCCTGGCGGTTTTTCTCGTCGTCAGCGAGCGCTCCACGCCCAATGCTCATTTTGGCAGGCTGCTCACACTGGTGGGTGGTGCAATGCTGATCGTCACCGGCACTCTCGGCTTTATCATTCGCAGTAAAATGTGGCAGAAGCGCCCCGTGCCGCCGAGCAAGTTCATCCTGGCCAATATCCTTTTCTTTGCTCTACTGGAAAGCCCGGCGTTCGTCGGAATTACCGCAATCCTGATCGGCGGGACGATGTGGCCCGGCGTGCTAATCCCGGTTATCGCTATCCTCGTTCAAGCCATGGCCTTCCCCAATCCCTCGCCGATGGAAGGCTGAACCGCCGACTCGCGGCGATGAACGGCAGGCTCCATCGGAAAAAAAGTGCGACAAAATGTCTGCCCGCTTGCGGTTGCGCCTCGGCGCACCGCAAGGTATACTATGGCTTATGGCCTATAACTTTACCGCGATCGAAAAGAAGTGGCAGTCCTACTGGCTGGAGAACAAGACCTTCGCCGCCATCGAACCGGCCGAGGCCGGAAACATGCCCAAGGCGTATGTGCTGGACATGTTTCCCTATCCATCGGGCGCGGGGCTGCATGTAGGGCACCCAGAAGGCTACACCGCCACCGACATTTACTCTCGTTATCTGCGGATGAAGGGCGTGAACGTGCTGCATCCGATGGGCTGGGACGCCTTCGGCCTGCCCGCCGAGCAGTTCGCTATCAAGGAAAATGTTCACCCCAACCTCACCACGAAGAAAAACATCGGGAATTTTCGCAGGCAGATTCAGATGCTGGGCCTGAGCTACGACTGGGACCGGGAAGTGGATACCACCGATCCGGGCTATTACAGGTGGACGCAATGGATTTTCCTGCAACTGTTTAACAGTTATTTCAATCCGATTGAGAAAAAGGCGATGCCAATCGCCCATTTGCTTCAGGAACTGGCCAACGACAACTTCGTGGTCGCGCCTGATGGGTCGATCCACCTCAATCCCACCACCGAGGGGATGGAAGCCATCGCCGGGCAGAGGGGTATCGCCCGGCTTTGGCGCGAACTCGGGCCTGAAGAGCAGCGCGAGCTGCTGGACGGCCAGCGACTGGCCTACATGGATGAAATCGCGGTCAACTGGTGCCCGGGCCTGGGCACCGTGCTGAGCAACGAAGAAGTCATCGACGGAAAAAGTGAAGTCGGCGGGTTTGCTGTCGAGCGGCGGCCCATGCGGCAGTGGATGCTGCGCATTACCAGCTACGCCGACCGGCTGATTGAAGATCTGGCCGGGCTGCAGTGGCCCGAAAGCCTCAAGGAAATGCAGCGGAACTGGATCGGCCGCAGCGTCGGGGCCGAGGTGGATTTCGATCTGGCCAATGCCGGGGACGAATCCGAAGCCATCACCGTCTTTACCACACGCCCGGACACACTTTATGGCGCGACCTATATGGTCCTCTCGCCGGAGCATCCGCTGGTGGACCGGATCACGACCGATGCCCAGAAGCCTTCGGTGGCGCAGTATCGCGCGCAGATCGCAGGCAAAAGCGACCGCGAGCGGCTCGCCGACGCCAAGGAAAAGACCGGCGTGTTCACCGGCGCGTTCGCCATTAACCCTGTAAACGACGAGCCGATTCCCGTCTGGATCGCTGACTATGTGCTCATGGGCTACGGCACGGGCGCGATCATGGCGGTGCCGGCGCACGACGAGCGGGATTTTGAGTTCGCCATAAAGTTCCAGTTGCCGATCCGGCAGGTGGTTTCGCCTAATCCAATAGTGAAGGGCGCGCCGGCCAACCCGCTTACGCCCTTAGGCCGGGCCTCTGCCGAACCGGGCTACGCCATCAATTCCCCGATGATCGACGGCCTACCGACCGAAGAGGCGAAGGAGCGCATCACCGCCGAGCTGGCGGTCGAAGGCGTGGCCAACAAGTGCGTTAAGTACAAGCTGCGCGATTGGCTCTTCAGTCGTCAAAGATACTGGGGCGAACCCTTCCCCATCCTGCTGGACGATAACGGGAATGCCCACGCCATCGACGAATCCGAGCTGCCCTTGAAACTGCCGGAAATCAGCGATTTCAAGCCCACCGGCACCCCGCAGCCGCCTTTAAGCAAAGCCACCGACTGGCTCAACGTAGCCCGCGACGACAAGACATTCACCCGTGAAACCAACACCATGCCGCAATGGGCCGGTTCGTGCTGGTATTACCTCCGCTACATCGATCCGAAGAACTCGAAGCGCTTTGTCGATCCGGTTAAGGAACGCTACTGGATGCCCGTTGACCTGTATGTGGGCGGGGTTGAACATGCGGTCCTGCACCTGCTATATGCTCGATTCTGGCATAAAGTGCTATTTGATCTGGGGCACGTCAGCACGCCCGAACCGTTTAATAAGCTGGTCAATCAGGGATTGATTCTGGGTGAGATGGAATATCACACGGCACAGGAGCCACCCGTCAAAGTCACGGAAGATCAGGTGGAGCGCAAAGGCGAAACGTTCGCGCTGAAAAGCGATCCGTCGGTGAGAGTGAAAGCCGAGTGCTTCAAGATGAGCAAGTCACGGGGGAATGTGGTCAACCCCGACGAGATCGTCCGCGATTATGGTGCCGATACCTTCCGCCTGTATGAAATGTATTTAGGCCCGCTCGAAGCCAGCAAACCCTGGAACACCCGCGATATCGTGGGGATGATGCGTTTTCTCAATGCCGTCTGGAGGAATTTTGTCGGCGACGAGGAGAGCAACAAGGTGGCCCGGGTGGAAGTGATGCCGGTGCCGGAAGGGCTCGAAAAGCAGATGCACCGAACCATCAAGAAGGTGGCCGAGGACATCGAGGGCCTGCGGTTCAATACGGCTATCGCGGAACTGATCAAGTTAAACAACGAAGTGACGGGCCTGTTGGCGATTCCGCGAGAACTGGCAGAAAATTTCGCGCTGATGCTGGCACCGTTTGCCCCGCACATAGCCGAAGAGCTATGGAGTCACCTGGGTCATACCAAGACGCTCGCCCGCAGGCCCTGGCCGACGTTCGACCCGGCGAAGCTGCAGGCATCGACCATGGAGATCCCGGTGCAGGTGAACGGCAAGCTGCGGGGGAGAATTACCGTCGCTGCCGACGCTGCCGAAGAAGCCATCCTGGCCGCGGCCGGTGCCGACCCGGCCGTCAAGCAGTGGACCGACGGAAAGACCGTCCGCAAAACGCTTTATGTGCCCCAGAAGCTTGTCAATTTTGTGGTGGGATGAACCACTGAACGAACGACGCAACGAACAACCCCTGACGTATTTAAATGAGGTGTCATGCCCGTTGAACTTGAAGCCAAGATGAAAGTCGCCGACGCCAATTCGGTGCGACAGCGCGTCATCGATGCCGGGGGAAAAGTGCTCGGCGAATTTGCCGAACTAAACGTCTTCTTCGACACCGAAGATCGCCTGCTCCTGGCAGCGGACAAGGGCCTGCGCATCCGCAAGAACCGCGACGTCAAGAACGGCACCGACTCGATCATCATTACCTTCAAAGGCCCGCGTCACCCCGGGCCGCTTAAGAGTCGTGAGGAAACCGAATTGGAAGTGCAGGACCTGGATGATGCCCGGCATTTGCTCGAGGCGATGGGCTATCAAAAGGTGCTTTCGTTTGAAAAGCGGCGGGAATCATGGTTGCTGGACAAGTGCCGGATCGAACTGGACGAAGTGCCGCACCTGGGCAGTTTTGTCGAGATTGAAGGCCCCCGCGAGCAGATCGTCATGACCCTGCGGCAAAAGCTGGGGCTGTCGGCCGAACCGATCATCAAGAGCAGTTACACCGCTTTGCTGATGACCTGGCTGCAAGACCGCGGGGAACAAGGCCGCGAGGTCGTCTTTCCCGATTCCGCCACTAAATCGCCCCGCTGAATGGCGCAGTCGCAGGAGGCAGTTTCTATGAAAACCGGCGCGAGTTTCCTGGCCTTGATATTGATCTGCGCGACCGTGCGCGCTGCGGAGATCAGTGTAGTGCTTCCCGAAGGCGCGACCGTGCGCCGCGGCCTGGCCACTGCCACCGACACCAAGCTCGAAACCGGCGCCACCCTCGAAGGCCGGCGCGTCACCTTCCCAAAGCTCCCGGCCAAGGCCAACTACGACCTGCGCATTGATCTAGCCGACGGCCGCGTGCTGCAAGGCGTCGATCTCGGCTGGTATAATGCCCAGCCACCGGCACAGGATGCCGGCGAACTGAGCGACGACGACCGCGAGGACATCCGCGTGATCGTGCAGGAAGTCCCCGGCTTCTATAACCGCAATGAATTGCTCCTGCTCAGTGGCAACCATGACCGTGCCACGCTGCTGGTCCAGCTCATCCGCGATTCGGCCTTCCATAGTGACAAGGGCGGCGAGATCGTCTGGCACATCGAGCTTTGGTATTTCAAGAATCAGCACGGGGGGTGGGAAAAGGTGCAGCAGCAGAACAAGGTCCTGCGCCGCGAGCGGTTTCGCAGCCAGCGCGCCTTCGACGACGACGCCGGCAAAATCCGCTGGCTGCCCGCCCTGGGCGCAGTTCATTTAAGTGAGCAAGCGGAGAAGAAAGAGATCACCCTGCCAGTTGACGCACTTTCGGCACATAAAGTGACAGCGCCGGCATCCCAGCCGTAGCCATCGTCGGCCTTGGGGACTTTCTCAGCGAATCCAGCAGCATCAGCAAATCCGAAGCCTTACGCGACAATTGCAGTTCCGCCACCCGGCAGTGTTGCGCCAGGCGCACGGGCAGTTGCCCGGACCTTCGCTGCGGATTGAGCTCGACAATCGGCCAGTTGCGACGAAGCACGTTCATCGCCGTCACGTGATTCAGTTCGCGCAGGTGCGGATGCAGACGCCGGCCGGGTTCGGCCAGCAGTACCGCGTCACAAAAGGCATGATTTTGCCGCGTGCCTAGATATACGCCCATCAGGTCCACCCAGTTGGCCAGCGGATCCATCGGGCCTTGGGCCGGCGTCTGCCGGCTGCGCGTCCGCGGGGGCTGATTGCGCTCGATCATCCCCGGAACGTGCAGCATTGCCACGCGACCGTCCTCTTCCCGCAGCGCCGTCCAGCGCTGGCCGATGATGCGATACCCCGCCCGCACCATCGCCTCCAGCTCTGGCTCGAGGCTGAAGGGGGACAGTATCAGCACCGCAAAGCCGTCGCGGACCACCGACACCGCGGGCACCAGATAAAGCCCGCGCGGGCGCAGTAATTGCGCCAGCGGCCACAGCACCGCCTGTTCCATCGCCCGCAGCGGATCGATCAGCGGATTGGCCAGCATCCAGCTCGTCCACCGCCCGCGCAGCAGGTTGATCTCGGTTAAACCCCAGCGTTCGTCCAGTAACCAGTAATTTTCCCCGTCGCGGTAAAGTTCGAGCATCGCCCGGGCCTGCGGAACGGCCACCGCCCGCGCCGATACATGCCGCTGGACTTCCGCCACCTCATACCGCCGAATTTCACCCACCGTCGCGCTGAACCCCTCGGGAAGCTCATTCACCCTGAAGTCCGATAACACCTGCTTCAGCGCCGGCTCGATCCCCGGCACGTGGTTTTCCAATTCCACCGCCAGCCCATGCACCGCCAGGCGCCAATGATTCAGCAAATTGTCAGTTTCCGGTGAGATCACACCGTTCTTATCGGAAAGCCCCCGTGGATTACTGGAAGGAACACGCCAAAGAAATCCCCGCACATTCCCAAACCCCCTTGCCGGCCAGCCAGGGCAGATTCCGCTTATTCTTTTGCCTTGCCCACCGCTGCCCGATACACCGCGTCCATCGGCCGGGCGATCAGGTTCATTCCGCCATCGGCTTCAACCGTGATCGTATAATGCTTGCCCACTTCAAACGGCCCGAACACTTCCTGCCCGTTGGCCACGCGCACCCCGCGTGAGCTGGCATAGGACGCGTCCCCGGCCATCTTCCAAAAATCGCGCCAAAGCCCCGCTTCAAACTCACCAGCACCCGTGGCATACGCTTTCGGGGCCTGCCCGGGTTCGTCCAGGGCAATCCCGTCCTTGGGTGCCGTATCACTCCCATAGATCGTCATAAACAGCGCGATGCTGTGCCCGCGTAGCGGATCGTTATGCCGGACGTAGTCCCGATCAAACTTAATCACCTGCGCCGCGATGTGAACCATCTCCCCGCTCAGGGTGATGGTTTTGGCCGGTCCGGATTGCCCTGCGGCATCGGCCTGGGCAAACAGCAAGGTCGTCCGGGTTTTGCCGTTTTCCACGTGCTTGTCGGTCACGATCAACTCGGCCATGCGCCGCTCCTGCGCCAGCCGTTCGATGATCTGACCAAGAACCTGATTCTCCTTCGCCGCCGCCGCCAGCTTCTTCGACGCGCTGGACTGCTCCAGGTAATACCAGGTAGCCCCCGCCATCGACACCGCCAGAATCAACACCGCAACAAGTTTGGCCAATCCCTTCGCCATGATCTGGTTATCGGTCCAATGCCCCGCAAATCTTTCGCAGCGGGACGGGCAAAGACGATCATTTCCCCGTTTTTCGCGCCTTTTTCAGCCGAATCGCATAAATCCCATTAAGGAGGGGGTTTATGGCCCCGAATGAAAATTCTCTTACCGATTTTTCTTGCGTTGACCCGCAATTAACGTATATTTCCAGTTAGTATTTCACATCCGGGTCCGAATATCCGCGGATGTCTCAAGTCTTCCCAGGAGCAGAAAATGAACCGTTTCCAGAAAAAGGTAATCGCCGCCGCCGCCTCGGGTGTGGTCGCTAGTCTTGTCGGGCAAGCCAAGGCCAACACCATCGACTGGCTCGACGCTGGAAATGCCTGGGGCACCGCCGACAACTGGTCGCCCGCCAGCGTGCCTGATGACGATCTAATCACGGACATTGCGCGGTTTAATCGATCCACATACGGCAACCCGGTATCGGTCGGCGCATCCGATAGGAGCATCGCTGGGTTAATCGTCGGTTCATCCAGCGGAGCGCTGGTCACCATCGCCTCCGGCACGGCTACCACCGGCCTGTCCCTCGGCAGCGCAGGCATTGGCATGTCGGCAGCGGGAGCGGATTTGGCGCTGGGCGCGGCTGCGACACAGCTCTTCACCGTCGGCGCGGACCAGACTTGGTCGGTCAACACCGGCAGAACGCTGACCGTCCTGGGCAAGGCGCAGATCAATAATGCGCTGACGCTTACCGGTCCGGGCACGTTCAGTTTCAGTAATAAGGCCACCGGCAGCGGTGCGATCACTCTGACCAGTGGAACCATCAGTATCAATAACTCCACCGCGACGACCAGCTATCTCGGAACTGGCGCGTTGACGGTGAAAGGTGGCACTTTCAATTTCACCAACTCCCAAACGCTCAGCAACAATTCGTATGCGTTCAATGCCGATTTTTCGATCACGGCTGCTAGCAGCAAGAACGGCCAGTTCAGCACAGGTGCGATCACTCTCGGCGCGACTCGCCTTATTACCACAAGTGGAGGCGGGG
>JBBQSU010000019.1:0-33625 GCA_038234815.1 Tepidisphaerales bacterium
AACATGCCCGGCACCGTCACATAGGCCAGCCACCACATATTGGCCAGGAAAAACAGGAATCCGCCCAGCCAGCACCAGAAAAATACCCCCCGCTGGGATTTCGCCCGATTCACCACGATCAACCACGGCACCAAGCCCACCCAAGCCAATGGAAACATATAGATGGGCGCAAAAGCCAGACTAAGCAACACGATGCTGATGGCAAGCAACGCCAGTTTGCCAAACCAGCGGTCAATCCAGAGCGGCGAGGGATCGATTCCTTCACCGGCGCGCCTGAATTGGGTGTTGTGATGACTTACCATTGGCCAGTTAACTTAGCCGTTTCCAGACGATTGGGAAGTTTGCCCCGCGGCCAACGCACCATCAAGAGCAAAAAAGGCCGAGATGAGGAAAGCCAAAGCCGACCGGCCCTTTACGCAAAACTAACCTCGGCATCCACTGGGCAGTAATTGCGCAGGATTATCGCGTCCGGCGGATCGGTGGATTAATACATCACCGCCGCGCTGGACCTCGGGATGGGCACGGCCCTGCCCGGCGATTACTTCAGCAGGAAAGTCTTAATCTCGAACCCGCCGAGGCGCACCCCTAGCGATCCTTCGACCCGCACGAAACTTTCTACCGGGCGGCCCGTGCCGTCACAGGTCGCGACCTGGGAAAAACGCTTGGGGATGGCGATGGTGCCGGCTGCGGGCTTGCCGGTGCCTTCAAATAGGCGGAGCAAGATACCCGGCGCGTGATCGCGAAGGGTCCCCAGCCGGATCGATTCGGGAAATTGCCATTGATCCGACTCGGACTCTTGGGGCAGGTTGCAAGCGACGGGAGGAAAATTGAACTCCTGCCCCTGGCGAACGACGAGCGATTCATCAGCCGGATGCGGCAGGATCGCGTACCGGAAAGTGGTCTGCTCGCTGTCGGCAAAACTCCGCCGGCTTTCGGTTTTGTATTCCATCGCTACCGAGCGAAAGAGCGTAAGCATCAGAATCCCATCACAGGCGTTGGATGCGGGCGTGCCAGCGTTTAGCAGGGCCAGGCCCACCTGTTCATCGTCCAGACCGGCCCAGTTCAGCGCGACGTGTTCGCCCGGCGGGCGCGTTTGCACTCCGAAAGGAATCTCATGACGAATCCGGCCGGCCGGAAGTGTGCTCGGAAATCCCACGCGCACGCGGTAATGCTGCCCCGTCGTTTGCAAGCCCGTTTCATATTCAATCCTTGGGGTAGCGGTGGACAGGTGAATGGTGGTTTCAAAGGCCACTTTCAACTGCCAGAACGCCACCTTCCCTCGCTGGCGAACGATCAGTTCATTGCTCGGCGACGGCAGGATCGTGCATTCTTCGACCACGGCGCGGAAGGTCGCCCGATTGACGATTTCATTCGGCACCGAGCGGTCCCAGGGATCGGGCGTGTTCTGCGTGAGGGCCGATTCCAAGCTTCCGCCACTGAGCGGGCCTTCCCAGTTGAGCCACGAATCGCCGTTATCGACCTGCAAACCCAGTCCGCCAAAGGCATCGGCACCGGCGCGCACGAGTTGCCGGCCGGTTTTCGTTTCGGTCAGACTGGTGAGATATCCCTTGGCCGACAGTTCCGCTTGATAAAACGGCGTGTTGAAGCGATGCGGCAGTGAGCCCGCGGCCACCGGGGCCGCATCGGGCACTGCCGGTGCCGGCGGATTGTCTACAAGTCGGCCGAAGCCCAGTGCCGGCAGTTCAATTCGCGCCGCCCGCGCGCCTTCGATCACACTGGCGGTTCGCGCCCAGGGCAACGGATTGAAATAGCCGGATTCGGTCCCGTCGCTCAGTCCAATCAGCAATTGGTCGATCGCGCCCGCAGCAGCGTCAAATTCCCGGTAACAATCTTGCAGCGCCTCATCGGTAATCGTCCCGCAGATAATGTCATGAAACTGCTGCTTCAAAATCAGCTTCCAGATCGCGTCGCGTGTCTCAACGGGAATGGGGCGGTTCAGCACGACGGCAAGTCGTTCCATGGACAACATGCGGTTGGTGAGCGCGCGATTCAGTTGCTTGATGCGGATGTTGGTGGTGAAAGTGCCCTGAAAGGCGCTGTTAAACTCACCTTCAAACACAGGCTTGCTGGGCCAGTCGATCCGATCCAGCAATCGGCTGGGTGTGGAAAATACCAGTTGCCCAAGCTCGGCGGTGGCATTTAATCGCTTCACCACGTCCGGCCCGGTGCCCTGCGGATAAACCATGTCCCCGCCGTTGCAGACCAGCAGTTCATCCACCGGGCCGTATTGCCCGAGTTCGGCAGTGAGCGCGCGGATTTCCGGCACCCCGCAGCCCGTGAGATTCAGTTCCAGAATGTTGTGAATATCCCCGCCGGCCGGAAAACGGAGATTGCTATACCCCCGTGCCAGCCAATGGGCGGGCATCGTCGTGCCGTCCAACCCGCGCCAGACAAAATCATTCTTCATCACGTCCCGGCGCATGCACCGCCAGAAGACGTAATACTCGTATCCGCACGCGCGGAGAATTTGTGGAAGCTGCGCGTGGTGCCCCCAACAATCGGCGATCCAGCAGACCTTGGGGTCGATCTCCAAATGTTCCTTCAGCCACTGCTTACCCAACTGCACTTGCAGGAACATCGACTCGCCGTCGCAGTGGTTCATGTCGGGCATCACCCACATGCCCGGGGCCACTTCCAGCCGCCCCTGCCCAGCGAATCGCTTCAGCAAATCGCGCTTCATCGGAAACCGCTGCCAGTATTCATCCAGCAGGATGACCTGTTCCAACAGATAGGTGTAATCGGGATGCTTTTCCAGAAGAAACAGCGCCTGATCGATATTGGCGAAGCATTGCGGCAGGTACTGCTCATACGTCTTGAGATACGCGACATCGTAATGAAAGCTGGGGATAACGTGGATCATGTGAATGGTGGCTAAAATGACAAACTCTTTTGCTCGATAGCAGGCAATAACGCGCCTGGTGGCTTTCAGGTTATCATGCCAAGCCAACTTGCCCAAGCGATTGGGGGGGCCGATCAGGAGTCAGGAACCGATGCGTAAGACAACAATTGTTACTGGGGCCGCGGGGTTTATCGGCCGAAACGTCGTCGCGGAGCTAAACGCGCGGGGGAATAATCAGTTGCTGCTGGTGGACCTGCTGGGCCATGATGAGAAGTGGAAGAATCTGCTGGGATTGCGGTTCGAGGACCTGATCGCTCCGGCTGAACTTCTCGATCGAACCCGGCGGGGGGATCTCCCGGCGATCGACGCGATCATCCATTTGGGCGCATGTAGCGCCACGACCGAACGCGACGCCGACTATTTGCTCAACAACAACTATCACTACACCCGTTCGGTCTGCCAATACTGCCTGGACAATCACATCCGCTTCGTCTACGCCTCCAGTGCCGCCACCTACGGCGACGGCAGCCAAGGCTATAGCGATGACGACCAGATCACCCCAACCCTGCGCCCGCTCAATATGTATGGCTATTCCAAGCAAATGTTTGACCTGTGGGCTTTGCAGAACCGCCTGTTCGACCGGATTGTCGGGCTGAAGTATTTCAACGTCTTCGGGCCGTTTGAAGACCATAAAGGCGACATGCGCTCGGTCGTCCACAAGTCTTTTCAGCAGATCGCCAGCGGTCAGGACGTGACGCTGTTCAAGTCCTGCAAGCCTGGCTTTGCCGATGGCGAGCAGAAGCGCGATTTTGTGTTCGTGAGGGACGCGGTGGACGTCACCCTTCACTTTGCCGAAAGAACGGACAGGGGCGGGCTATTAAATTGCGGCACGGGTCAAGCCCGCACATGGCTCGATCTGGTTAAAGCCGTGTATGCGGCGCTGGGCAAACCGCCAAGCATCCGCTTCATCGACATGCCCGAGACCCTGCGCGAAAAATACCAGTATTTCACAGAGGCCGACACAGAAAAACTCCGCGCCGCGGGTTATGACAAGCCTTTCACCCCGCTGGAAGTAGCCGTAAAGAGCTATGTGACGACACACCTGGCAAAGGGGTTGGTGTGATACGGCCGGTGATGAAGTCCTGGCGATACCTGCTGCTCTTTGCGACGATCGCGCTCGCCCAGTGTTCGGTTAGCAGGACCAGCACAATTGGTTATACGACAGTCAAGCGTCCGAGCAACTTCCACGTCGTGGAAACCACAACCCAAATTAAACTTGGGGGCGGCGCGATCGGACTCGGGGAAGTTGTCGATTCTCGAGATATTCCGTCATTGGAAGATTTTCCCCCGTTCGACATGGCAATGATTGATGTGCCGGTGAGCCGTCTGCACGCCGAGTCGTTTCTTGGCTCAGACTATGGATTGAGCATCGGAGAGAAGTTTCTCCCCGGCGTTTTCCGACATCAATACAACAGCCCCAGCCTATTCGGTGCCGCCAGGACCCGGTCAATCAGCACGACCACAATCAGCTTCCCCGTCTGGCTTCTCATCCTCGTCGCGTCAACGCCCCTGTTTTTCAACATAATACGTGACTTCCTTACCCGGCGAGAAAAGCGGAATATCGGCTTCGCCATCATCCCGCGGGCGTGATTCGGCCGGTTCGAAGGCATTGTCTACCCACAAAATCCCGATTTTCTTGGCACCATCACCAATGGAATTCACGCCCAATGGCCGATATTCCCGGGGAGATGGTTCGCAAGTCGGGCCTAGCGTGGGTGTTTGCCCGCGGGTTTGGCCCTTGGACTGGCGAGAATCGTCCCCGGCCGGGTGTGTTATCGGGCCGTGGGGTGAATTGTGGAAAACTTGAAACGCAATCGAGCAATGATTACGATCTATCCCCTTGATCGGGATTGCGAAGTAGAATTCGCCGCCATCGCCCGGCCTTTTTTTCAAACAACGAGGAGCCAGCCTTGAGTCCCCTCACGAAGATTTTTGTTGCGTTGCACGTGATCCTGTCGGTGATGCTGACGGCCGGTCTGGTCGTTTTCGTCAACCGGATGGAGAATTTTCAACAGACCAATGCGTCGCTGAAGGCAATGAACACGGTCCAGACGGCTCGGGCCGAGACCGCCGATGCCAATGCTGCCGCAGTTCGGGCCTCGGCCGAGCGCGATCGCAACGCCGCCATGGCCACGATCGAGACCATCCGCGGGACCGTGAACGCCCTCCAGGGGCAGATCAGTGACCGCGACGTGCGCCTGGCCGAGAACGCCTCGACACTCGCCCAGCTTGCCAGCGCCTCGACAAAGACTGCCCAGGCCCTGGCCGCGAGTGAAGACCAGAAGGCCAAGCAAGGCGAACAGATCGTGGCGCTGCGTTCCACTGTCGATGATCTGACCAAGAAGAACAGCGAACAGAGCGTGGCCATCAGCGATCTGACCAACAAGCTGGAAGTTTCCGGCCGCGAACTCAAATTCTCCAACGAACAATTGGTTGAATCCAAAGAACAAGGCGACCGGCTGAGCAAGCAGCTTCGGGAACTGGGCGTGACCGCCGAGAACGCCCCGGCGATCGGCACGCGGGCCAGCGCCCCTCCCATCAACGCGGTGGTTCGCGGAGTCAAGCAGATCGAAGGCGTGACCTACGCGACGATTTCGGTCGGTTCGGCCGAGAACGTGATCAAGGGCATGGTTTTCAATGTGATCGACCGGAGCAAGGGTGAATTTCTGGGCGTGATGACGATCGACCAGGTGGATTCGCACGAAGCCACCGGCCGGCTGGACGGCCCGAAGATTGCCCAGGTGCAGGTGGGTGCCGAGGCCAAGACGCAACTGTAAGAGCAACCTTGGCGGAATAAAACGCCCGGTGAAGTTGAAGCATTAACGACCGGTGAGGGCTGGCGAAAAGCCACCTGAAACTAACGGAGCATACCAATGAGTCGAGCCGCCAGCGGAGATGTGATCTTCGTCTCTCCCAAAAGCAATGTGTACACGGTGCTGACGATCGTCGCGGCCCTGGTGGAAGTCATCGGGCTGGTCGTGCTCTTCATGCAGGCCTCCAAGCTGCTTCCCCCGCCGGGCCTGATGTAATTTGGCTCGCTGGGGCATCGCCCCGCACACTCCCTTTGAGGTGGCTCCTCCATTCCAATTTCTCGACACCCCTCGGCTGATCGACGCCGAGCTGGAACTCATTCAGCCTTCCATCACCTGGATCGACCCTTATCTAGCGTCCTGCCGGCATCGCCTTACCCGCAAATTCGCGCCCTCCATGGCCAAAGAATCACGCGGACACCTGCTAGACGTGCTTGAATACGCCCCGCTCGGCCGGTTTATCGGCCAGGTTCCCGGGTATCATTTCTGGATGCGGATCGCCAACGCCCCAGCCGCCGAGCGAATCGCCGGCAGTGTCACCTTGCGCATCGGCAACTCCGCCGATCTCGAACAACTCGTCGGCCACATCGGGTATCAGGTTTTCCCGGCCTCACGCGGTCATCATTATGCCGAGCGCGCCAGCCGGCTGGTCCTGCCATTGGCCAAAGCTCACGGCATGGACCAACTCTGGATCACCTGCAATCCCGACAACATCGCCAGCCGCCGTACCTGCCAGCGCCTCGGCGCCGAGATGATCGAGATCATCCCCGTCCCCCCGGAGCACGAGCTCTTCACCCGCGGGGATAAGGAGAAGTGCCGGTATAGGTTGAGGGTCTAGGGGGATTAAATGGCCAATGGACAAGGGACAATGGCCAATCAAGGGCCAAACCCCAAATGCCCATGTTTCCGCACTCGTTCGCAACTGATAAGTGATTGGCCACTGACCCTTCGCCGTTGGCCCTTGGACATTGATTGGCCATTGGCCCTTGGCCATTGATTGACCCTCGGCCCTTTGCCATCGACTTGCCATCCCCCCTCTCCGTCTGGCCATTCCTTCCCCGGTCTGTAACATTCCCAACATGGAATCCTACAAACCAAACACTTCCCGTTACGACCGCGCTCCCGGATGGTTCCGTCGCTGCGGTCGGTCGGGATTGCTACTGCCTTTGATTTCCCTGGGTTGCTGGCACAATTTTGGTGCCCCCGGCACTGACACCAGCCGGCACGGCTCGGAATCGTCGATGCACGAGAACGCCCGGCAGATGCTTTTCACTGCCTTCGATCTCGGCATCACTCATTTCGACCTGGCCAACAACTATGGTCCCCCGCCGGGTTCGGCCGAGGAGCGCGTCGGACAGATTCTAAAAAACGATTTGCACGCGCACCGCGACGAATTGATTATTTCCACCAAGGCTGGCTATCGGATGTGGCCGGGTCCTTATGGTGAGTGGGGTAGCCGCAAATACCTGCTGGCCAGCCTCGATCAATCGCTTAAGCGCATGCAGTTGGATTATGTGGACATTTTCTATTCCCACAGACCCGACACGAACACCCCGCTGGATGAAACGCTGGGCGCGCTCGATTCTGCCGTCAAGCAGGGCAAAGCGATCTACACGGGCATCAGCAGTTATGACGCGCCGCTCAGCGATCGCACCTTCGACGTCTGCGCGCTCAATGGCCTGGTCAAGCCGGTGATTCATCAGCCCAGCTATTCCATGCTCAACCGATGGATCGAGAAGGGCTTGCTGGATGTCGCTGAAAAGCGCGGGTTCGGGCTGATTCCCTTCTGCCCGCTGGATCAGGGTTTGCTGACTAATAAATACCTCAAGGAGATTCCGAAGGAATCGCGCGCCGCCCACGAGGCCGGGTTTTTGAAAGCCGAGCGCATCACGCCGGCGCTTCAACAGAAGTTGCGATCTCTGAACGACCTGGCCCAGGAATGGGGCGGGACACTGGCGCAACTGGCCCTGAAATGGGTGCTGCGCGACCCCAGGGTGACGACCGCGCTCATCGGTGCCAGCCGGCCCGAGCAGATCACCGAGTGCGCCGCCGCCGTCGGCAAGCCCGCACTAAGTGACGATCTGCTTCAGCGGATTGAAACCGTGCTGGCCATATAATAATCAGCACGATCCGCGCGGTATCTGGCAAGCCCGATTTAGGCCTTCTTGATGAACACCTTGGCCTGGCTGGCTTCGAGCGAATCGACCAGCCGGCCGCCTTTTACTTCAACCTCATAACCATAGAGCGCTTCGTGCCACGCGCCATCCTCCAGGCCTTTGTTTTCCAGCACAAATTCACCAGCCGGGTTATCCGTTAGATTAACCGCCAGCAAAATCATGCTCCCGGCGTCGTCCCAACGCTTGATAACCAGCACCTGCCGCTCCTGGTCCGTCAGTTCAACGCTAAAGAAATCCGACCGAACCGCCCGGTTATCCAGCCGGATACGGATGAGTTTCTTGTACCACTCCAACAAATCTGAATTGTTCTTGTTCTTGAGCAATCTCCAGTCCAGCGGGCGAGGATCGAGGCTCTTGTCACTGGGAAAGCCAAATTCCGCCCCCATCCAGATCATCGGCAATCCCGGTGAAATCAACAGCAGCGCGGCAACCAGCTTTATTCGTCGAAATGCCGCTTCGTCAAAAACGTGCGCCTTGTCTCCCATTTGCTGGATGACCCGCTCCTCGTCATGCGACTCGATGTAATTGACGAACCGGTTCCCGCTTCCATAGCCGTTTTCGTGGGGATTCATCAGGCTCACCAGCCGGGCCATGTCGAAGGGCTTATATCCAAACTGCTCGACCCGTGTGGCCAGAGCCTGAAGCTGCTTGGCCATGGATTCGTGCCACGCCGCCACCATCGGTCCTTTGGGATACCCGGTGATGGCCGGGTCTTCGGGAACGTGCTCGGCGACCGTAAAAAACGGCTTGCACCCACCCACCATATCAAAGGCACTCTGCGCCAGCTCGCGCATCATGTCGAAGTTGGCGATCGCCCGCGTGGCATCAAAACGGATGCCGTCGATATGAAACTTTTCCACCCAATACCGGATCGAATCGATCGCATACTTCCGGGCGGGAAAAATCTTCAACTTCTCGTCAAAATACGCATAGTTATATTTCGGGCCCCATTGCATGAGCGGCGGATCGGGATTGGGGTTGTAAAACCAATAATCATAATCAATCTGGGCCAGCGGGCAGTCCTTGTCGGCGTGGTTGTATACCCCGTCGACGACTACTCTAATCCCGCGGGCGTGGCAGGCATCGACAAACCGGCAGAGGTCTTCGGGCCGTCCGTAAGAATTTTCCACCGCGAACAACGACCGCAAATTATACCCCCAGGTCTGCCCCGGGAACTCTTTCACGGGCATCAGCTCAATGCAGTTGCACCCCAGGTTCTGCACATGATCGAGCCTCTCGATGGCCTGAACGAACGTTCCGGGGGCCTTACTATCTTTCCCACGGTTGTAATCCCCTACGTGCATTTCGTAGATCACCAGATCCTGATTGTCGGCCAAGGGTGTGTCGTCGTGTTCCCATCTGTAATCCACCCACACCCGCTGGCCGTTCTTCACCACCAAAATGCTCTGTTCGGCCTTGTCAGGGGTGATGGAAATGGCATAAGGATCGGAGATTTCAACCGACTGATCCTTACAGAAATAGCTCCGGGATTTGACCTTGAACTTGTAGCGATATTCCCCGTCGCCCAGCGACAGGCCGAGGCGCCACCACCCGTCCTCCCCCCGTTTCATGCCTTGGGGCTTAAAATCGTTCCAACTCCCAATCACCCCCACTTCCTCGTTGTTGGGCGCAAATAGCGATAAATTCAGGGATTCGCCCGATTGACGTTGGTCCATTTTATCTCCAAGATGTCCCCCTGACCGGTCAGGCGAACCGGTCCTTCTGCGCTCAGGTTCCGGCATTCTAGGACGCCCGCCCTGTGTCCATTATGAATTATGGCTCATCGTCCTCGGCCCCTTATCCACCCTCATAACTTATGCGAATTCTAATCGTCGAAGACAATCCGAAAATGGCCACCAGCGTGCAAAAGGCCCTGCAAGAACACGGGTTTGCAGTGGACGTATCGCTGTCCGGTTTTGAAGGCGAAGAAACCGCTGCCAGTGGACAATATGACGTGATCCTCCTGGACCGGATGCTTCCCGACCGCGACGGCAAGGAGGTCTGCCGCAACCTACGCCGCCGCAAGGTCGCCACGCCCGTCATCATGCTGACGGCGCTGGGATCGACCGACGAAAAGGTAACGGGACTTGATGCCGGTGCCGACGACTACCTCACCAAGCCGTTTGAATTCGACGAACTGCTCGCCCGCATCCGCGCGCTCCTGCGCCGCGGGGAAGCCACCGAATCCCGGCACCTCAAGCTCAACGATCTCGAACTCGATCTCTACACGCGTCACGCCAAGCGCGGCACGACCCAGATGGAGCTGTCCAACAAGGAATTCGCCTTGCTCGAATATCTGATGCGCAATCCCAACCGGGTCCTCACCCGCTCGCAGATCGGGGAAAAGGTGTGGGACATGAATTTTGAGCCGGGCAGCAACGTGATCGACGTCTACATCGCCGCCTTGCGAAAGAAAATCGACCGCGGGTTTGACCAGCCTCTGATTCATACGCTTAAAGGCGCTGGTTATCGCTTTGGCGTGCTCGACGAGCCGGCGGAAAAAAGCTGAGACAATACTCTTGCTTGCAATCCCCGGCACGGAACAGACAATTCCGTTGTTGGATCGGCCGAGACGATTCTGGAGAATAGCTTCGACCGATAACCGGGCTTCATGCCCGGATCAACATTGATATTGATCGTCGGCCAATGGACTGGCCGATAGCTCCCAACATCCTCTACGGCGAAATCATTCGTCGGCAAGGATGTCGGGCTTACAAACAGCCTAAGGATGGGCCTCTCATGGATAGTTTCCTCATTCGCGGCGGCAGTCGTCTCAAAGGCAAAATCGAAATTTCCGGCAGCAAGAACAGCGCGCTGCCGATCCTGGCCGCCTGCCTGATGGCCAGCGGAAAGACCGTTCTCAAAGGCGTTCCGCGCTTAAGTGACATCGATTCGATGATCAAACTGCTCGAAGAGCTGGGTTGCCACCTCGAGCGACACGAGCCGGTGGACAAGAGCGTCGGTGACGGTCCCAATCTCAACGGCCGGCTGGAAATCGAAGTCCGCGACGAAAAACCCATCGAAGCCCGTTACGACATCGTTAAGACCATGCGCGCCAGCATCTGCGTACTAGGCCCACTCCTGGCAAAAAGAGGCCGCGCGGTGATCTCCATCCCCGGGGGTGCGCAATCGGCGACCGGCCGGTCGATCTCCACGTCCAGGGTCTGCAAAAACTTGGTGCCGAATTCCAGACCGAAAATGGAAACATGGTCGGGCATGTGCGCGGGCGGCTGCGCGGCTGCCGGATGTACCTGGGAGGGGCGCAAGGCCCCACCGTGCTGGGCACCATCAATGTGATGTGCGCGGCGGCTTTGGCCGAAGGGAAGACCGTGATTGTCGGCGCGGCCTGCGAACCGGAAGTGTCCGACTGCGCCGAAATGCTCAACAAAATGGGTGCCCGCATCCAGGGCCACGGCACGCCGGAAATTCGCATCGACGGCGTTGAAAGCCTCAGCGGCTGCGAACACCGGGTCATTCCCGACCGGATCGAAATGGGCACCTTCATGATCGCCGCCGCCATCACCAACGGCGAGCTGGAACTGAAAAACGGAAACCTCGATCACCTGCTTGCCGTAGCGGACCGGCTGGAAGAAGTGGGCGTGAAGATCGAACGCGCCCAGGATTCGATCCATGTTTCCTCGGCCCGGCGATTGAATCCGGTGGAAATGACCACGCAGCCTTATCCAGGATTTCCCACCGACCTTCAGGCCCAGTTGATGGCCCTGCTGTGTCTGGCCGACGGAATGAGCGTCGTCAGCGAGCGCATCTTCCCCGACCGATTCCTGCACGTCGGAGAGCTGAACCGCATGGGGGCCAGGGTCCGCAAGGAAGGCGCGACGGCGATTATTCATGGCGTGAAGGAACTGCATGGCGCACCGATCATGGCCTCCGACTTGCGCGCCAGCGCCGCGCTGGTGCTGGCTGCGATGGCCGCCAAGGGAAGCACCCGGATCGACCGCGTGTATCATATCGATCGCGGGTATGAGAAGATCGAACAGAAGCTGATAGCGGTCGGGGCGGATATCGAGCGGATTAAGGAAAAGTAAACGATGGTTGGCAGTTCGCCGGCTCAGCCTGCCCGTCGGCAACCCCGAGCTATTTCATAATGCCACCGATCCACGGAAGGATCATCCGCTTAACGATCTGGCCGAGCGCTTCGAGCAGCGCGCCCTGGGCTGCGGCCTGAGTCAGCGCCTCCTGATACGTCGGATCGCTGGCAATTTCATCCATCGCGGCATCCACCAGCAAGGTCTGGTCCATCGCTACGGCCAGATGGGGATGGCCTGCGGCAAAATCCGGCCAGGCCTGTAGCACCGCTTTTTCAACTTCCGCTTTTAGATCGATCGTGTTCATGGCTATTTCTCCGAACTTGTGAGATTCATTTCCGCCAGCTTGATCCGGCGCAGCGCCGCCAGGGCGTTGTCCACCGCAGCCAGGTTGCGCGTGACCCCCTGCACCGAAGCCCGCGCCGCCGAGTGCTGCTGCGCCAGAGCCGATAAGCCCACGGCATAGGCCTTGCGGTGCGCAATCACCCAGTCGGGCGTCAGGCCAGGTGTCTCCAGCACGTCGCGCTCGAAGGCCTGATCCAGCTTCTCCCGCCCAAGGCGGTCCAACTCATCGATCCGGCCCGACTGCTGCGACTGCCCTTCGACCACCGCAGCCAGTCCCTTTCGCGCCTGGTCGATTAATTGTAATTGCGCTGTTTGATATTCCGTACACCCGGCGCACGTCCACAGCACGATGCTCATCCATACTCGTGTGTTCATGGTCTACTCCTTCTAATTCGTGCGATCAGCCGGCCCGACCACTGATTTGCCGCAAGAGTTGCTCCTGCGTTGCGCTCAACCGGGTCATGGCTTCGGCGTTCTGCTTAACCACGTCCACCAGCAGGCCGATCTCGATTCGATCCGACAGGATGCGCGTGTGCGCGTCATCCAGTTGCTCCTCGCGGTGGCGACTGGTCAGGCGTTCCCACAGCCACATCGCACCCATCAGCCCCGCGGCCCCGAGGCTGGCCAATTGGTCGAATCCCGGTGTCATTTGTGCTATCCACATGCTTGCTCCTTTTTCAGACGAATAGAAAACGCCGAAGGATGAAACGCCGGACCCAGTCGGACGCGCGGCCCGTCGCTTCACCCTTCGGCTCGATTCCCTGGCCCTTAGGCACCGAATCCGCGGATCACGCCATGAGCGTTTTCGTTGCGGAATTCGAGTGTGTATTCGCCGAGGATTTGCCCGGCCTCGCGGTCGCCGGTACGGGCCAGAGATTTGTACTGGAAACTCCGGCCGGTCAGATTCATCACGTCGATCCTGCTGGAATCCAGCAGCAGCACCGTGCCCGTCGGCACCCACCGGCTCATGACCACCCGGCAGACGCCGAAATCACTTTCGTACACACTGACCAGATCGCGGAACGCCTCGTCGGTCGTGCTAAACCGGCGATTGCTGCTGACAAAGTGGTTGATCGCCCGCTTCTCCTGGCCGTTAACCAGGATCAAGTCCACCTGTCCGTTCCCGCGTTTCCAAATGTCCCGGAGCGCCAGGTTCAACTGCACCTCGGTCAGCGCCGTATCGATTGGGAAACCGTCGGCACCCACAACCCACTGGTTGGTGGTGATCGACGCCACGATTCCGCGCATCGTCCGCCGGACGCTGGCCGAGCCTTGGCCGTCGGTTGTCGAAGCGCGGCCGTTAATCACGCAGTTCTCCAGATCGCGGAGCAATTCCTTCGTCCGCTGCATCTTTTGATAGTCCAGTTCATCGGCAACGCCGAGTTGCCGGACCGCCAGTTCCGATCCGCTGACCTCGACAGTGGAACTGAAAATCTGGGTGAAGTTGGTCTTGCGCGATCGGGCGGTGAAGCGCGCCGCCGAGGCGTCGTCCCCTTCGAGCGCCGCGTTGCCCAGGATGAGCAGGCTCTGCCCATCGGTCAGCCCTGCCGATGCACTACCGCCGTAGCCACGCACCACGGTGAGCACACCGCCGGGGTCGACTTCCGTCACCAGCAGTATTTCCTTGCTGCCGGCCGGGCTGATCTGATCTCCGACTTGAAACCGGCTGGCATGCGCGACCGAGAAATCGGTCGTGGTCGTGCCGTCGCCGAGATTGTCGTCGCTGATCTGATCGGCGTTGGGCAGCAGCTCGTCCTCGAGCCACTCATGCACAGTAGACCGTGCCGGACGCGGGGCATCACCCAGTGCATCCAGAAGCGGCGTTTCGTGCGGTGAATTGACCGCGACCAGATCGGAAACGTCTTCGGCGATTTCCGGCAGCGTGCTGCCGGCTGAAAAAGTGGTTTTTCCTGTGAACGACATAACAATTCTCCTTGATTGATAAAACTGTAACAATAGCAAATACAACTACTTGCGCGACGGGGGCAGCCGAGGGCCTTGGCCCTCAACGCACCGCGCGACGCAACTGCAGGAACTCGGCCAGTGCCCGGCGATGCGGGCGACGCATCAACTCTTGCGCCAGTTGATACAGGCGCGCCCTGGGGTCGAACACATTCTGCATCGCCGGCTGCGCTGCCGGGGGTGGAGATTCGACCGGAGTCGAATCCACTACCCCAGGATCGGTGACTTGTGCTTCTGACATATAAACCTCCTTTCTGCGTAAAGGATGACCTTGCGGGCTTTTCAACCCATTTTGTTTCGCTTACTCAGTTCACTGTTGCCTGCGGAGGTTCTTGCCGGAATCGGCGGGGTCATAGCCCAGCTCCTTAAGCACCACCCCCTGCGGCACGCCGATGCGCAGCTTGGCTTCGGCCTGCTGCAACTGCTCGGCGTCGTTTTGGGGAAGCGGGTCCGGCCAGTGAATTTCGATTCCGCGTTCTTCCGGCGTCGTGGGGAAAGCGCCGGCACAATCCAGCCAGGCCAATGCCAGCTCGCACATCCGGGCCAGACCCGCGCCATAGGCCAAACGCTTCTTTTCCGTTCGGGAAATCAGCGCCATCAAGGTGATCTTGAGCGCTGCGGCGCTGGTCAGATTGCCGATGCGCCCGCGGATCGCGCCGGCGGCGATGGGTGTCACCCCGCTGGTCTTGTCCATCGCCTCTCGAAGCTCCCCCACGTGCGCGTTCTCGCTCGGGCAGTCACTGTCCCCGCCAAATTCGATGATCTCGGCCTTTTCGTTGTCGGTCATCCACATCCGCCCCGGCGCGATCGGCATCTCGGTGAATTGTTCCACGCCTTTGCCCAGGTACATCCGAAACGATTGGAGCGTGATCCGATTGGCCCGGTCGCTCAGGCGCGTATTTAGTTCATCCTGGAGTGGGATGAGGGGTTCAACCTCACTTCCTCCGGCATACTGATTGGGAAGCGGAATGTTCTGCACATGAACGAGCGGAATCCGCCCGAGTGAATTGCGCCCCGAATCCGATAGCCTGCCGTCGGTGTATCGCTCCCACCGGCTGGCGGTGATGAGATCAACCCGAGTGGACCGATCGGCCGACTGATATCGCGGATTCCACCGGTGGCCGGTCCGGGACAGCAAACGATCCAGCCATGACGCCCGCGGGGCACCTTCGGTCGGCAAGTCATAGACCTGTCCGTAAGCCTCGATTTGCCGGTAATCGGTTGGCGACGCGATGGGCAGGGCACGCGTCGGATCGACGATCTCAAATCGGATCGATTCAGCCAACCGGGCAAGCCAGGCTGAACGCGAATCATTGCCAGCGTCTGTTGGAGCAATCGCGGCTTTGAGTTGGTCAGTCTCCACCTTCACCAAAACATCGACAAAGCCATAAACGCAGCCGGTCAGGGCTATCTGTTGAAGGAAGACCGCTCCGCCATGCCGCGAAAGAATCTGCCGCAGCAAAGACTCGATCATCCCCCGCCGGTCTGGATCGGCCAGCGTTGAATTGATGACCACGGGTTTGCCGAAGAGGCAATCGACCATTGCATCGATCCGCCAGCCGATGTCGTTCTCAATGACAATTTCCTTGCGCTGGGTGTCGTTGAGAGGGACGGGTGTTTCGCTCGACGCGCTGGAGCGAGCGCCGGTCAATCTCGAAGGCAGGCCCCACTCTTGCGCCTGGCGATACGGCCGGGTGCGGCCCGACTCATCGCCATCCACCGAAACCGTCGTCATCGGGTTCCGGTGATAAAGCCAAAGCCGGCGAAACCGCGGACGATCGGTTTCAGTCAGTTGCTGCATCCTGGCCCGAAGAGTGTCGGACAATAACGCCTGTTGATCGGTGATGGGGTTCATAAGCCGTCGCTCCTTTGAATTAAAATTGATCGTTTACCCCAAGGGAAAGTGGTGCGCGAAAGGGCACCAATTCGCGCAACTTTTGGACCTTTGAAGTGCCATGCAATGCGATTTCCCTAGGAAAAGCGATGAAAAATATTTTTTATTTTTCCAAAATGGGCAAAAAAGGTGGTGCGCAAATGGGCGCCCATTCGCGCACCACTTTGGCATGACTTTTGCATGGAATTAGAAAGGGGATGCTGCGGCGGGTTCAACGGGACAGCGATGGTCTGGCTAATGCTTTTTCGATCAAGAATCGACGGCGAGCCGGTGGCGCTCTCAAAGACACCTACCCCGCCCGGCCACTTGGCGAGGGTGTCCGATTTGTGACTGGTTTAGCTGTTACGTCGCACGGGCGATCAACCACACCTCAAACATGTGACAACCCATTGATCCAATTGCCCCGGGCGCTCAAAATCCTACGATCTTGGGTCAACGGAAAAAGGGGGCTAACGGCAAGCCGGAGACTTTGATGACGCGAACCAGTTTTAGTCTTTCTGAAGAACAGATTCCCACGCACTGGTATAACCTGGCTGCGGATTTGCCTGAGGTTCTTCCGCCACCTTTGCATCCCGGCACGAAGCAGCCAGCCAGTGCTTCGGACATGGCTGGAATTTTCTGCGACCCGATCATAGAGCAGGAGATGACGACCCAGCGGACGATTGAAGTGCCGGCAGAAGTGCGCGAGAAATATGCCCTCTGGCGGCCCACCCCGCTCATCCGGGCGATTCACCTCGAGCGCGCCCTGCAAACCCCGGCACACATTTATTACAAGTATGAAGGTGCAAGCCCGGTGGGCAGCCACAAGCCCAACACCGCGATCGCGCAGGCTTATTACAACAAGAAGGCCGGGGTGAAGCGACTGGCCACCGAAACCGGCGCAGGACAGTGGGGATCGTCGCTGGCGATGGCCTGCCGGATGTTCGGACTGGAATGCGTCGTCTACATGGTGAAAGTGAGCTTTCATCAAAAGCCCTATCGCAAGATGCTGATGCAGACCTGGGGCGCCGAAGTGCACGGCAGCCCGTCGGCGCACACCAAGTATGGCAAATCGGTCCTGCAAAAAGACCCCGATTGTCCGGGCAGCCTGGGCATCGCGATCAGCGAGGCCATCGAAGATACGATGACGCATCCGCATACGAAATATGCATTGGGCAGCGTACTCAATCACGTCTGCCTGCATCAAACCGTGATCGGCCAGGAGACGATTCTTCAGATGGAACAGGCCGGTGAAGAACCCGACGTAGTGATTGGCTGCGCCGGTGGAGGGAGCAACTTCGCGGGGATCGCCTTTCCGTTCGTGCCGGGCATATTGAAGGGCAAGAAGACGCGCCTGCTGGCGGTCGAACCCGACGCCTGCCCGTCACTGACCCGCGGGGAGCTGCGCTACGATTTCGGCGACACCGCCGGCATGACCCCGCTGATGATGATGTACACCATGGGACACGATTTCGTTCCGCCCAGCATCCACGCCGGGGGGTTGCGCTATCACGGCATGGCCCCGCTGGTCAGCCACCTCCGCAAGCTGGGAATGGTCGAGGCCGTCAGCTATCACCAAAAGCAGGTGTTCGAGGCCGCAACGCTGTTCGCGCAAACCCAGGCGATCGTGCCGGCCCCGGAATCCGCGCACGCGATCAAAGGCGCGATCGACGAAGCCATCAAAGCCCGGGAAGAAAACAAGAAGCGCGTCATCGTCTTCAACCTCTCGGGCCATGGCCTGATGGATATGACGTCGTATGATGCGTATCAGCAGGGAAAATTGAGCGGGGATTGAACTGAGGGCAAGGGCTACACGAGCCAGGCTGGAATGACGTTACCTTTGAGCCAAAGCTCTCCCTTGCCTGTATAATCCCAACCATGAAATCCCTCCTGATTGTCATCTTAACGCTGGCGTTGTTGGCGGCGGCGTTTTTTACCCGGCCTTCTGAAGCGAGCTTTGCCCCCTATTTTAACCAACTGCATCCGGTCGAAGAGAAGACCAATTTCTTCGACAAGTTGAAAACACAACTGGAGAAATCGGCGACCAAGGATGTTCTGACCTATAAGGACAAATATCTGTGGGTGGAGATGGCTAAGGACGGGCAAACGCAGTATGTCGGCGCGTTCAGCCATTGGTTTGACAAGACCCAGCCGACGCACAATCCGCTTCCCGGTGCCCCGGCAAAATGACACCCCGCAGCCCAAGCGACGCTAGGAGCTGGAAAGGCGTGTCAGTCCGGGCATCTGGGAAATTAGTACATTTATCCGTACCATCCCTCTTATATATCCTATTTTAACTTTTTTTCCGTACTTTACACGAACAAATGCCGTAATAATCGCATACGCGAGATGCTTTGAGCGTAATTGGCTGAAAAAATAGCAAAAGAGAGTAAACATTTTTTGCCCTGTGTCGTCTATACTGGTGAATTGATGTCCGCCAAAGCCTCGGCACCTGCCGGGGCACGGGGAACCCTTCGCAGGGTGTGTGCCTTGCGACGTCGAATTTCGGGCCGTAAGTCCGGTTTTCGGCAGGGGCGAATCGGTATCACACCGAGGGAGACTTTCAACTCCCAGCCCGTCAGCTAACCCCGTCGGCATGTGAAAGGTTCGGCGCTACTACTCCCGTCCGGGAGTTTGGGACAAAGTTTAAGCCCCTAGTAAGGTTCCAACTTGCGTCGGCCACTACTTCGCGGCCGAAGGTCGAAGGCGATTCTAGCAGCGGCGAAACTGCAAGATTTACGCCTTCGACCCTCGGCCCGGGAGGCTCTTCTCCTCCCGATCCAACCCCCTACTGCCTCCAGTCCACCTAAAGCTTGTGCCCCATCCGGGCCTTCTTCGTCGATAGATAAAACTCGTTGTGCTTGTTGGCAGTGATTTTCACCGGTACTTCTTCCACCACGTTTAGCCCGTAACCTTCGATCCCGTAAATTTTCTTGGGGTTGTTGGTCATGATCCGCACCTTGGTCAGGCCAAGATCGCGCAGGATCTGGCTGCCGATGCCGTAATCCCGCTTGTCCACCGGAAGGCCCAGCCGGCGATTGGCGTCAACCGTATCCCAGCCCTGCTCCTGCAACTTATACGCATGAAGCTTGTTCATCAGGCCGATCCCCCGGCCCTCCTGCCGGAGATACAGCAGCACGCCTTTGCCCTCTTGTTCGATCATCTGCATTGCCGCCGACAATTGCGGGCCGCAATCGCAGCGCTGCGAGCCGAACACGTCGCCGGTCAGGCATTCGCTATGCACGCGCACCAGCACCGGATCGGGCTGGGGGGCGCATTTTCCGTCCGGCCCAAGCTGGCCGATGTCCCCCTTGCACACCGCCAGGTGCGGCTGGTGTTCGATCGCGCTCATGTAGGCGTGCAACACAAAATCTCCCCAGGGCGTGGGTAGATTCACCGTCTCGACGCGCTTGACGAACTGCTCGCGCTTGAGCCGATAGCTGATGAGGTCGGCGATGCTGCACATCTTCAGGCCGTGATCGATGCAGAACTGCTCGAGTTCGGGCCGGCGGGCCATTTCCCCGTCGTCACGCATGATTTCACAAATGACGGCCGCGGGCTGGAGCCCGGCCAGCCGGCAAAGATCGACCGAGCCTTCGGTCTGGCCAGCGCGGACCAGCACCCCGCCGTCACGCGCGCGCAGCGGATTAATATGCCCTGGCCGGCGCAGGTCCGTGGGCAGCGCGCCGGGCGCAATGGCCACGCCGATGGTGGTCGCCCGATCGCGGGCGCTTACGCCCGTGGTCACCCCGAACTTCGGGTCGGCATCGATGGTCACGGTGAAGGCCGTCCCCAATTGCGCCGTGTTCAGATCGCTTTGCGGATGAAGCATCAGCCGGTCGCAATGCTCGCCGGTTACCGCAAGGCAGACTACCCCGCGAGCCTGCTTGACGATGAAATTCACGTCCGCGGCCGTGGTCTTTTCGGCCGCGATCACCAGATCACCTTCATTTTCACGATCCTCGTCGTCCACCAGCACGACCATCTTGCCGGCCTTGAGGTCGTCGAGAATCTCCGGGATTGAAGCAAACGCCATCCTGCTATGTCCTTGTAAAGCCTTCGTCCGGTTGATTCTATCCATAACGGCGCGCCTGCGCAAGACGGATTGTGCTTGCCAGACTTGGACCAATAAAGGATAGAATCCGTTCAGCAAATGGACCTGGAAGAATCCAGCATCGATTTCCGCCTGCCCGAGGACAAGCGCCCGCGCATCCCCGAGCCGCTGCCGATCTGGCTGGTCGCGATCGACGACGTGCGCCTGCCGGCGCCGATCGACATCCGGGGTGAACTGGATGAGTTTTATGTCGCCGTGTTGGGCTGCGCGCCCGATGAATCGGCCGATGGAGACATCGTCTATCGCACGGACAATCTGCGCTTGCGATTCATCCCAATCCAAGGCCTGATCGAGCGACAAACCCTTCGCCCGACCGTGCTGGAGGTGCCCTCGCTGGCTCTGGCCGAGCGGGCCATTTTTGAACGGGAGATCGAATACACCCGCGACCGCGCGACCACGCCCGGCCGGGACTCGCTAATCCTCCTCGACCCTGCCGGCAACTGGATCGAACTCATCGAACGAAAGCTGCTGCTTTAACCGACGCGGGCCGTCGGCTGGGTAGATCCCGGCTGGGCTGGCGGGCGCCGCCGCGAATCGCGCCTAATGCGTGTAGAAAACACATCTCCCCCGCAACGACACGACCCCACCACCTGCGGGCAGAACACCTTATTCTTACTTCGCTCTATCGGTGTATACTGGTGCCGCGGCGGCAACGTAGGGGCGTGATTCAAATCAAAACGGGAGAAGCGATGAACTACGATCAGGCGAACGAAATCTTCAAAACCACATCATCCACCCGCTGTCAGGCGCAGTGGCGAGACATGATCGACAAGGCGTTGGTCTATGCCCGCGTTCGGGTGGACTGGCTGCGGGCGAACACTGAAAGCCAGGCGGCGATGGGCGCCCGGCGCACGGCCCTTCACAACGCCTTCATCACGTCCTGCAACACCCTGGCCCTGGCCATGACCGCCACCGGCGAGGACGCAAGCTGGCGAAAGCAGCTCGGAAAGGACCGAAAAATCATCGGCGATTTCGCGTGCTTCGTGCATTGCATCCTGGGCCAAATGGCGCGGTGATTGCTCAAGTGCGGATAATGCGCAGTCGGCTGTCGCCGACCACGACAAAGCATCCCGCCCACGTTTCGATGTCATAAGTCTGCAGGATTAACTTGATGCGCTCAACCAGCCTTCGCCGGTTCGGATCGCGCAGGCGCACCAGGACAATTCCCGGATGCGTTCCCGGCTTGAATCGCCGGCGGTCTGAGAAATCCAAATCCTGAGTTAACAACAATCTATTTTCTTGCAAAGCTGCCCGAAAAATCACCCCATCATCCCGCCCGGTTAATTGCTCGCTGGACACTGTGTGGACATCGTGATGCAACGCTGCAAAGTGCTCAACTAACTCCGCGGGGAGGTTTTCATCTAGCTTGACCTTCATGCCAGTGCAGGAAGTGCCGGAAGCGGCAAATCTTCCTGTGCAGATGCCGCGGCAAAAGCGATCGTCGACTTGACCTGATCTTCTGTAATCGTGGGGAAACTTTTGACAATCTGCGCGACCGAATCGCCGTCGGCCAAAGAAGCCAGCACCGTCCGGAGGGTCACGCGTGTGCCCCGAAAAACCGGCTCTCCGCCGCAAATCTGGCTGTCCCTGACGATGAAGTCGGCTAAGGGTGTCATGGTGTTGCAGATGATATGCGCTGTTCCCCGCCAAGCCAATTAAATCCCAAAGCCGACGCCCCATCACAAGCCGCTTTGCGCCATCCATTACCGGCAAGATTGGTCTACGCCCGCAGGGCAGATGTCAAGCAAAATCCCAGTCGATATCGGTGTTTCGCATCGAGGTCATGAGAGAATCGAAACGGATGCCGAATTACGTTGTGTTGAAGACTTTTTGTGCTAGAATACCGACGCGGAATTGAGCACAACGGGACGACGGGGAGCGGCGGGGCAAAGACGACCAGGAGCGATGCAATGAACGCGGCAACGGTCAAAGTCAAAATCGTGGAGTACGGCGAGGATGTGAAAGTGAAAATCGTCACCTATGGCGAAGACATTCGCATCAAGCCCGTTGATAACGGTGAACAGATGAAAGTGAAAATCGTCACCTATGGGGAGCAGAAGAAGGCGAAGATGGTTTAGGGCCTCGGAACCGGCTTCACCACTGTGCTTCGCCCGAATATCGTCGCGCCATTGTGTCGTGGTGGCAAAATCTCGATGCGCTGAACTACTAGGCTAGCGAAGAGAAGGAGCAATTCTTATGGGGAACTTCTGGCTATTTCAAGCGAATCCTTACTACGACCTCTCGAAGAAGGTTCCACTACTCGGCAGCAAGGGAGATACTTGGAGTGGAGTCAAGAATTTCAAGCAGATGAAGAGCGGCGACCGGGTGGTTCTTTGGCAGAATGGTGCAGAAGCGGGCGTTTACGCATTTGGGAAGCTGACATCTGATCCGCAACTGTATCGTGGTCGTCAACGTCGTCCTGGCGAGCGATGTGTTGACATTGAATACGGGCAATTGCTGAAGCAGCCGGTGTTCAGGCCCGATCTCCAGAAGCACTCGATCTTGGGAAAAATGGCAATCTTCGACAAGATGGCCAAGAACGTGGCCCTTCCGGTGACGGAGGGCCAGTGGCACGCTTTGAAGAAACTCGTCGCAAGCGACACTCTCAACATCTTTACCCACTACACGCAGAAGGAGAATCGCTTTACAAACGGGCTGGTCGCCTTATTGGAGATGTCACGTTACGATGGGTCGTCGTTGGCCAAATCGTTTCTGCGTGACTTGCTCTCTCTTGAGTTGAAGCACGGGATTAGAAACTATCGTGTATTGCGACGAATCGACGGAACCGCGGACGCCGAATTACGCGGCGCGGACTACTGTATTCGCGTCGAGACGAAAATTACTTCAGGTACCTTACGCCCAAAGCAAATTGGCGAGCATCTCAAGCGACTCAGTTTTGCTCGGACGAGTCACAAGATGCTCGTTCTCTTGACCCCAGACGACAGCAATAGCAACTACGTTAAAAGCGTACTTGCGAGCAAATCTGTCAAGCAGTTCCGTGCCAAATGGAAGAGTAACTGCAAGGTACGCCACTTGGAATGGAAAGCGGTCTACAAGTATCTGGAAAGTCACATTCACAAGCGGGGTCCGTTGTTCTCTCATATCATCGGGCAATTCCTGACACAAATACATGATTGTATTTTCGAGCAAGATTACGCGGGCATAATTCAGAAAATCGCCTTTGGAGACGAGACCGAAGTTTACGCCAAGACCACCTCGGAGCATTGGGGATATCTCGACGAGATGAAGAGACAAGAATGGAGTCGGTGGAATACCCCGCAGAAATACGAGAAGCTGGATGGCAAGGGAAGAAAACTGCTTCTCTACGACCCGTTCCGCAAGGAGATTACGGTTGAGGTCGAAATTGCGAAAGTGGAAGAGCACAAGGAACCAGGAACCTTTCATTGCAGAAATTCCTTCGTGCCAGGAACCCTGAAAATCTATCGTAACCCGATACCGCTAAGCTGCATCAACGCGATTGCCGGCCTAGAAAACTTCACACGCGGGCCGGGTGCTAAATGGAATATCACACGCGAGCAGTATAGTCGGCTGCTGGGGCTTGAATGACGAACGGGGCAGCAATGTTGGTTAGTGTTCGGAGCGTGCATCACCATGAATTCATCCCTGATCCACACCGCCTTCCCATCACGCAAGAACTCCCTCTTCTGCCCCGCGACAACTACCCGCCTCCGCGTTAAGCGCAACGGCGGGAACATCATCCGTAGCGCGGGCATTCCCAAGCCGATCGTGCTGGTGGATACGCGCGAGCGGTGGGCTTGGGCGTTGCATGAGAATCATCGCAACTGGATCGGCGGGGAGCGGCGAACTACGCTCAAGACGGGGGATTATTCGATTGAGGGGATGGAGGGTCTGCTGGCCCTGGAGCGGAAGAATTTGCCGGATTTGGTGAACTGCACTGTCGAGGATCGTCCGCGGTTCATTGCCTGCTGCGCGCGCTTGGCTAAGTTTCGGTGGAAGGCGATTTTGGTCGAGGCGTCTTACGAAGACATCAAACGCGGGTGGGATTCTGAGGAAAGCGAGAGTTCGGTGCATCCCAATTCGGTGGTCGGGCTGCTGGATGCCATCGAGGCGAAGTTCGGGATTCCGGTGATTCTCACTTCGAAAAATCGCGCCTTATCGACAGAGCGGGCCGCCAGCTGGTTGTCGAAGCATTTCACCTATTGGTGGCTGGAAGAGCACGGGCGCGGGCGGGTGTTGATTGATACGGACAAGCTTTGAGTACGGGGAAGTGGCCAATGGTCAAGTCGCAATGGCCAATCAATGATCAGTCGCCAAGCCGCAAGGGTCAGCCAATCGGCAACGGGACGATACGCCGTGGTTGGTGGAAGTCTTTTTTTTGGCGTCTAATCCGCGTTGGGTTTTTTTCTTAGGATCGCGGCGAAGATTAGGACGAGTTCGTGGGCCTCTTGCCAGAGCCGGCGACCCTCTTCTTTTAGCTCTGGCTGAGCGGCAACAATCATCCGAACCTGGAATCCCGTTTCTTTTGCTTCGCGCTTGCAGATGCTGATCCGATATCGAAATTCCTTCCCGGATTCGGCCTCATCGGCTTCACAATAATTGGCACCGATGCTGGTTCCCGCCCGGACGAATTGACTGACCAGGGGCCGGGTCACTTCGTTGAGAGGAATCCGCTTGGCCAAGGTCACAACCCGTTCCCCAAGCCGAGCAGTACGTTCCGCCAGATCAAACCCGTCCCCGCGCAAAACCACCTCCCGTCTCCCATTGCCTAGTAGTTGTTGGTCATTGATTGGCCATTGGCCCTTCGCGCTTGGCCATTCACTTAAACCCCTTCCGCCGCTGGCGGCTGTATCTTGCCAGCGCGTCGTCAATGATCGGGTAGGCCTCCTTCGCCGGCTCGATGTCATCCACTTCCACCGCCTTGCCTTCCAGTTGCTTATAGTCCTGGAAAAACCTGCGCAGCATGGTCAGGCGGTGCGGGGGCATTTCGCTGGCTTCGCGATAGCTGTTGAATTCCGGGTCCTGCGTGGCCACTGCGATGATCTTGTGGTCTTTTTTCCCGCCGTCGATCATGGTCATCAGGCCAATCGTGCGGGCGTGGATGAGCGTGAGCGGGACCACCGTTTCCTGGCACAGCACCAGCACGTCCAACGGGTCGTCGTCCTCGGCCAGTGTTTGCGGAATGAAGCCGTAGTTGGCGGGATAATACACCGCTGAATAAAGCACCCGGTCCAGCTTGATAAGCCCGCTTTCCTTGTCCAGCTCATACTTAACGCTGGAACCAAAGGGGATTTCGATGACCGCGTTATATTCCTGCGGGATATCTTCGCCGGGGGTTACGTCGTGCCAGGGATGAATCATAGATCGACAGAATCACCCACAAAGCCCCAAATTGCAACCGACAAGCAGGGGCGATTAGGCGTCCCCATCGGCAATTGCCCGGCCAAGCGGCCTGTGGCTAAACGGCGCATTCGGAATAGGTCATACACTCTGGACGAGGGGCTTGAGCTGATAACAATCGCGGAAGGCCGGGCCGGCGATTTTTGCAAAGGCGTCCAGAATCTGCCGATGGCCGATCGCCAGCGTGAAATTGCTATTGGTGCCATAGCTTTTAGCACCCAGAACGAAATATCCCGGCTCGGCATCACTTTGCCGCGGGGAAACACTCGGAACATGCAAGGCCTGGGTGATCGCATCATCGGGTAGATAGCCCACCATCGCGGCCAGTTCGTCCACCACCATCGCCAGGGCCACGCCGTCGCAGTTCAGGGTGATGGCCAGCCTTCGGCTTTCGCTGGCCACCTGTTCCATCACACAATTGCCCAGGAACTGCATCCAGGCCGGCGGCTCTCGGCTGAGGCGCAACGACGCCTGCACCAGGCGACGACGGCCGGGCAGCGGATCGTCATTCAGCGCCTGCATCGCCTGCCCCGGCCGCCGAATCGCCCAGCTCACTTTTGTTTCAGGAAACATGCGATTGAGCCGTTCAAGTTGAAACAGCACTGTCGCAGCCGAATACCCGCAGCCCAGGATCAGCGTGTGCCGGTCAGCAAAACGCTCGCGGTCCTTGCCCAGCACGTCGGGGACTTTATAGAAGATGCGGCTGGCCAGATCGCGCTCGCCGATGGCGGGCAATCCCCCGCGGCCGGCCCAGCGGTGATTTCCGTAGGTGCCGGTGCAGTCCAGGATGACGTCTGCCTGCTCGCGCGATTCGTGGCCGAACGGATCGACCAGCAGCAGTTCAAACGGCCCTCTTTTTTGAAGCCCTGTCGCCCCGCCGCGCACCGGCAGGTGCTTGATACTCGCCACTCGGCAATGTTGCCGGATGCAGCCGGCGAGTTGTGGACTGCCGGCCAGCACATTCAAGTATCGCTCGCGGAACTCATCAGCTGGCGGACAGGCATCCATTGTCGGCAGCGCGCGGCCCATGCGCTCGAGTGCATCCAAGCCCAGCCGGGTAACGTTCGCGTGCCACGGCGTGAAAAAAGGCAGGAACCCCCACTCATGGATGTTGGTGCCAATCTCCCCGCGTTCGTACAGCGTCACCGTGTAGCCCAAAGCCCGGGCGTACAGCGCCGCTTCCAATCCCATCGGCCCACCACCGAGGATCGCCACGCGAATGTGGAACATACTCGACCCTCCTTCCTTTTTATTATTTTAGTCGCCGCATGGCAGACCAGGCGGCAGGATCGAGCAAAACCGCCTTTTCATTTTCAATACCACCCCACGACTGGTGCGAGTTTCCATCAGCGACGACGGGTGCCCTGGTGACGCAGTCGGTCGCGGTCGCGGGAGACAATCTCGCCCACTTTGCGACTGTCGGGCCGGGCTTGGCTGGATGCCGGGGCAGTCACCTGTATAATCCGTGCCTGGCATAGGCGAGAAAGGCGCTACTTTTGAATCAACGACAGCGAACGATTGCTAAAGAAGTGACCCTGAGCGGGGCCGGGATATTCTCCGGTGAGCAGGCGACGCTGACGTTCGCGCCGGCCGAACCCAATGCCGGGATCACCTTTGTCCGGCAATTCGAAGAAAAAGTCGCCACCATTTCCGCGCACATCAGCAACGTTCAAAAACGCCCGCGACACACCGTCCTGAAAAACGGCACGCTGCTGGTGGAGACAGTGGAGCATTGCCTGGCGGCGCTGGCGGGTCTGGGGATCGACAACGCCGTCCTGCGACTGAATGCCGGCCGGACCGGCGAGTTGCCCGGACTTGACGGCAGCAGCAAGCCTTACGTCGATGCGCTTCAGGAAGCCGGCGTCAAAGAGCAACCGCAAAACAAAACCCCTCTGGTGATCTCCCGGCCGGTGCAGGTAAGTCTTGGTGACGCGACGCTTGCGGCGCTGCCCGGACCCAAGGACCGGCTGGAAATCCTCTACGAATTTGTCGGCCCCCCGCCCGTGGGCCGGCAGGTCTTTTCGTTTCACGTCGGCGTGGATGATTTTGCCGCTCAACTGGCGCCCGCGCGGAGCTTTTCCTTCGAGACCGAAGCCCGTGAAGCTCAGGCCCGCGGACTGGGCAAACACCTGACCCCCAAAGACTGGCTGGTGATCGGTGCCGACGGCCCCATTGATAACGCCTTTCGATTTCCTGACGAATGCGCCCGTCATAAGGCACTGGATATTCTCGGGGATCTCAGCCTGGTGGGCCGGCCCGTTGCCGGGCGAATCATCGCCAACAAAAGCGGGCATGAACTCAATCACCTGCTCGTGCGAAAGCTGCTGGAACAGGCCGAAACCGATGGCCGCACGGCCCTTGTGACTCGCGACGCCGAGATGGATATTCGCCGAATCCAGCGCATCCTGCCCCACCGATATCCCATGCTGCTGGTGGACCGCGTGCTTGAAATCACCGGCGACGCTAACCGGGCCGTGGGCATCAAGAACGTGACATTTAACGACATTTTTTTCCAGGGGCATTATCCCGGAACCCCCATCATGCCCGGCGTGCTGATCGTCGAGGCGATGGCTCAGCTGGGCGGGCTGCTGCTGAGCCAGAAGTTGGAACACACCGGCAAGCTGGCGGTGCTGCTGAGCATCAACAAGGTGAAGATGCGTCAGCCGGTCGTGCCCGGAGATCAGTTGCTGCTGGAAGCCAATACCGTGCGCGTCAAAAGCCGAACCGGCCATGTCCGGTGCAAGGCCTTTGTCGTCGATAAACTGGCCTGCGAGGCCGACATCAAATTCATGCTGGTCGATGCCGAGCCGGCTTGAGGAGAATAAGGACGAACGTTGAACGACGAGCGGGAATGACGGCGATGATATTGAGATATCGAGCCACTGCTGCTTCTTCTTGATTGACTAGATTATGCCAAAGATTTCGCCACTAGCAGTTGTCGATCCCAAGGCCGAACTGGCCCGCGGGGTGGAAGTCGGGCCGTTTTGTGTGGTCGGTCCCCACGTGAAGATCGGCCCCAACACCCGGCTGATGAATAACGTGACCGTGATCGGGCATACTACGCTCGGATCCGAGAACACCGTTTTCCCCAATGCGGTTTTGGGAGCAGCGCCGCAGGACCTGAAATACAAGGGCGCGCCCACGCGGCTTACGATCGGCGATGGCAACCAGCTTCGAGAAGCCGTTACCATCCATATCGGTACGGAAAAAGGCGGCGGATTAACCTCACTCGGCGACAACAACCTGCTGATGGTAAACGTCCACCTGGGCCACGACGCGAAGTTCGGCAGCCGCTGCGTGCTGGGCAACAACGTGATGATCGCCGGCCATGTGGTCTGTGGGGACAACGTGGTGCTGCTGGGTGCCGCCGGGGTGCATCACTTCGTCACCATCGGAGATTTCGCCTACATCGCCGGGGCGGCGCGCATCCACCATGACGTGCCCCCGTTTGTGAAAGTGGCCGACGACGACAAGATCCGCGCGCTGAACAAGATTGGCCTGGAACGCGCCGGCGTAAGCCACGCCGAAATCGAGGAGTTGGATGAGGCCTTCCGGCGTCTATTTACCGGGCGCGGGAAAAAAGCGTTTTCGCAGCGGCTCGATGAATTCGACGTGGCCAATGGACTTAGCCCGCAGGTCACGCGCATTATCGAGTTCCTCCGTCGCCGCGACTTGGGCAAGCACGGCCGGTATCTTGAGGCCATGCGCGAGTAGACAAGCATCCCAGTGCCCCGGGCCAAGCTGATCCCCCACCGCCCGGCCCTGCGGCGGCGCAGATATATCGGGCAAGATTTCATTCGCCGGGGACAATGGCGGATTTTTTGAAAGGCTTTTGTGCCAGAGACATTGAGAACAAACGTGCCGGCGTTCGGTCCATTGCCCGTGGGCGTCATCGGCGTGGGACGAATGGGGAAGATTCACTCGCGGGTTTACAGTCAGATGCCGCAGGTGAAGCTGGTGGGCGTACTGGACGCCAACCTCGAAGCCGCGCGGGCCGTGGCCGAGGATTATCACTGCCAGGTCTTCACCGACGTGGACGCGCTGCTGGCGCAGGTGGCTGCAGTCACCATCGCCGCACCTACCATCCACCATCTCCCGCTGGCCCAGCAGTGCATCACCGCCGGCGTGGCCTGTCTCATTGAAAAGCCCCTGGCCAAGGACGTTAATGAAGCCGAGCGGATTGTTGAATTAGTGCGACAACATAATGGGATAGTGCAGGTGGGGCATGTCGAGCGCTTCAATCCCGCCATCCGCGCCATGACCCGGCTGGCCATCAAGCCGATGTTCATTGAAGTGCATCGCATCAGCCCGATGACCTTCCGCAGCATCGACGTGGGCGTGGTGCTGGACATGATGATCCACGACATCGATATCGTGCTGCGCCTGACACAATCAAAGGTGAACAAGATCGACGCCACCGGCGTGAGCGTCATCGGCGATGTCGAGGACATCTGCAACGCCCGGCTGACCTTTGAAAACGGCTGCGTCGCCAACATCACCGCCTCACGACTGGCGCTAAAAACCGAGCGCAAGCTGCGCGTGTTCAGCCAGGACGCGTATGTCTCGCTGGATTATCAAAAACGCTACGGCATCGTCGCCCACCGCAGCGGTAACCTGCACGCCATCCGCGACGCCGTTGCCAGGATCAAATCCGGCGAAATCGCCGATCTTTCTGAATTGAACTATGCCGATCTGGTACACATCGAAGAGTTACAGATCGACGACATCGAGCCGCTGAGGGCCGAACTTGAGAGCTTCATCAACGCCGTGAAAAACCGCTCGCGGCCGGAGTGTTCGGCCGAAGACGGCCTGGCCGCGGTGGACGTGGCCACGCGCATCACCAATGCCATCGCCAAGCAGACCCTCGGCTGATTAAAGCGTTATTATGCTTTACGGTCGTCCGGCACTTACCGGGATCGCGCCCTTCCACATCAGTAGGCGCAGGGCGTTTAGCACCACCACCAGCGTCGATCCCTCGTGGAACATCACCGCCACGCCCAGGTAGGTATACCCTAGTGCGCTCAGTGGCGCCAAAACCGAAATCACCCCCAGCGCGATCACCAGATTCTGCGTGATGATCCGGCGGCTGAAGCGAGACAGGGCAATGGCGTCGGGCAGCTTGGCCAGATCGTCGGCCATCAGCGCGACGTCGGCGGTTTCCAACGCCACGTCGGTGCCGGCCCCGCCCATGGCAATGCCCACCGTGGCCGTGGCCAGCGCCGGGGCATCATTCACACCATCGCCGATCATCGCCAGCGGGCCATATTTCTTCTGCAATTCATCGACAATGCGCAGCTTGTCTTCCGGAAGAAGTTCGGCATGGTATTCGTCGATGCCCACTTGCCTTGCGACCTCGGCGGCGACGACGTTCCGGTCACCGGTCAGCATGATCGTCCGCTGAATGCCGAGTTTCTTCAGTCGTTCCAGGGACGCTCGGGCGTTGTCTCGAAGTTGATCGGCCAGGCCGATCAGCCCAGCAGGTTTGTCGTCGATGCTGATGAGCACAACGCTCTTGCCATTTTCGATCAGGCGCTGGGCGTGTGTCGTCAGCGGGGTGCCGTCGCCGTTTTGCAGTTCGGCCTTACCCGCCCCGACCCGCCGGCCATTGACGACGCCAGTCACCCCCTGCCCGGCGATCTGCTGCACCTGTTCGGCCAGGGGCCATTTGATCTGCCGGGACCGGGCCGCGCCGACGATGGCATTGGCCAGCGGATGCGTGCTGCCCACTTCGATCGAGGCCGCGAGGGATAATAATTCGTCTTCGCTGACAAGCCCCAGAGAAACAACGTCCGTCACGTCCGGTCGCCCGCGGGTGAGTGTGCCGGTCTTATCAAAGGCAATCACGTTGATCTTACCGAGATTTTCCAGGTGCCCGCCACCTTTGACCAGCACCCCGATGCGCGCGGCCTTGGCGATTCCGCTAAGGACCGCCGCCGGCGTGCCAATGGCCAGAGCGCACGGCGAGGCGCCCGTCAGAAACGCCATCGCCTGATAAAACCATCCCACCCCAAGGTCCATCCGCGGGGGATGAAAATGCAATATCCCGAACAACCAGGGGATGAACTGAAATTCGTCTGCAGCCGCCGCGGGCTGCCGATGATGCCACCCCATCGCCGGCGGAACCAGCATCACCCCCAGCGTTGCCAACAATACGAACGGCACATACCAGCGCTCCACCTTCGCGGTGAACATCTCCGTCGGCGATTTCGTCGCCTGCGCGTCATGCACCATCTTGATGATCCGCGCAAGCGTCGATTCAGTCATCGGCCGAGTGACCGTGACCATTAACAACCCTTCACCATTGATCGTGCCAGCAAAAACAGTGTCGCCCTGCACTTTTTCAACCGGAACCGATTCGCCCGTGATCGGCGATTGATCGATCGACGACTCGCCGGATTCAACTTTGCCGTCGATCGGAAGCCGATCGAAGGGATGCACAATCACCCGGTCGCCCATCTTCAACGATTCAACCTGCACGATCCGATCGACCCCGTCCTCGCCGCGGACCTTGGCTGTGTCCGGGGCCAGCTTGGATAAGGCCTCAATGGCCTTGTGCGCCTTGTCCATCGCTAGTTCTTCACCGGCCCCGCTAAACGCAAACAGCACCAGCAGAAATGCACCCTCCTCATAATGCCCGATCGCCGCCGCCCCGAACGCCGCGGCAAACATCAGCACGTCGATGTCGAATTCAAATCGCGCCAGCACCTTGAACGTATCAATCGCCGTAAACCAACCCGCCAACACGAAACTGGCTCCCACCAGCAGCAGGCGAAGCGGGGTGGCGTTCACTCCCGTTTCGTAATGCCGCACCACAACGGCCGCGAGCAGAAACAACGTGCCGAGCGTGGCCACAAGGAGTTGATGATGCGTGACAATCGCCCGCAACATGCGGACCCACAACGGCGCCACCACCACTGCCTGCCGCATCGCCCCGCCCGAGCGCATCGTCAGCCCAAGGTCATCAAGCCGGCGCACGATCTCGGCCAACTGGCACTGCGAACGATCAAACTCCAAATGCAACGACCGCGTGGCAAAATCCGCCTGCGCCTTGACGCCCGGAAGCTGATCCAGTGAGGCTTCGATGGTGTGTTCCATCTTGGGCGACGCCATGCCGTCAATACCCAGCACCACCCGTGCCAGCGAAACCGGAGCCGAATCCAACAATGCCGCCGATGAAGAAGAAATACTGCTCATAGTGAATGGGCCACGCAAAAAAAGACGCGTGGAATCAAAGTGCATTCTATGGCCTAAGCATGGAAATGGGCAGCGGGAAAGGGCCAGGAGTGTCAACTGTGATTAAGTCTCAATCAATGCGATATGGCTTCCTCGCCCGGGTACCTCGTCGTTACGCCCACCGCCCGATCCTCAGGTTTTCCGCCCGGAGAATGAAGTTGAGGGCAACAAGACCAACAAACCCGACTCGAGCCGAAGCCCGGGTGGGTCAAGCATGGGCATTACAGAGTGATAGCCCCTTGCAGTTGCTTGGTCATAATTGAGGATGACCCCTTTCTATTCCCGCACATACGCGTGCAGCAATTGCCCGTGGTCCTGTCCTGTCGTAAGTCCCATGGTCGGCCACCCTTCAATGGATAACCTACGCCCAAAGCCCAACCGGACAAACAATCCGCGCGGATTTTCTGTCTCCAGCCCGACATCCTTCAGCTCCGCGACAGAACACCGCAGCCACCGCAGAGGGGCGAGACAGGTCGAGAGGGCAGGATCGCCTTCCCATTCCTGAAGGTCGAGACCGACCCTATCTTCATACCTTGCAGACTTAAAGAAGGAGTTTTATTATGCATAGTATGAAACGGGCCTACGAAGCGCTCCTGAAGGAATATCTGCAGGCATTTCCTGTCGTGAAAAAACAATGGGGTCAAAAGCGATTGATTTCGCCCATCCACTCCGCTAACTTGTATTGATGGCTCGACCGCATCGCGCCTCCGCGGGAGGCTTTGCTTATCACGTGATGAACCGCTCGGCCGGCGGCGTGGAGATATTC